>JBLFWR010000001.1:0-85000 GCA_047611725.1 Binatia bacterium
GCAACCCGCGGCCGATCGTATCGCGTTGAATGCTTTACGATTCCTTCGCGAACTTCCCAACTCAGGTTCAACCCGATGATGTTAGGATATCGCTCTTCGAGCACTTCAACGATCCGAAGACTTTGCGAGTTATGGTCGAAGCCACCGTGCTCGGACATGAGATCGTCAAGAATATGCTCGCCTGCATGCCCGAACGGCGTGTGCCCCAGGTCGTGCGCCAACGCTACAGCTTCCGCTAAATCTTCATTCAACCCGAGGATGTGAGCAACGGTACGGGTGACCTGAGCGGTCTCCATCGTGTGCGTCAACCGGGTGCGGTAATAGTCACCCTCATGGTTCACGAAAACTTGCGTCTTGTATTCAAGACGGCGGAACGCCGACGAATGGATGATGCGATCACGGTCGCGCGCAAAAACGGTGCGCAGCGGGTGTTCTGTATCGGGATACGCCCGCCCACGACTCTCCGCAGACAAAACGGCGTAAGGCGCGAGCCTTAGCCGTTCGTCATTTTCGAAGTAGACGCGATCGCGAAGCAAGTTTGTCTAGGGAGCCAACGTTGTCGTGGTACTTGATGAAGTCGTGGTACTTGATGAAGTCGTGGTCGACGATGTCGTGGTCGTGGTCGGCGCCGATGTTGGGGCAAAGAAAATGTCGAGATACTCTGACTCGACATCACCAGTATCGCCGAACGTTTCACAGTCGGTTCCGTCGAGGTCGCAGGCCAAAACGCGTTCAGCCACCGGGTCGGCAACTAACAAGGCGACGTCCGGTCGGTCGTCGATCGACGGGTTGATTGCGATCGCGCTCGGAGAGCCAGCGCCCAACAATCCAGCCAATTCACCCAGCGAAGAACAGCTCGTACCGGCGGCGTTACAACGAATGACATCACCGGAGTTGTCGGCAATCAACAAATCGTTATCAGGCGTAAACACGAGATCAACAGCTTGCGTTGTCGCGGCGGCAGTATCGCCAAGAACACCCAACGCTGAGCCGTCCGCCGAAAAGCGTTCGACACCGGCGCCACCACGCACCAGCAAGAGTTCTCCGCTATCCGGACCGAAAACCGCTGCAGAACGACCTATTTCAACGGCACCAACGTTGTTGGCCAATACGCTAACAATAAGGCCGTTGACCGCAGAATAGACGCGCACCGTTCCGTCTTCGTCGATCACATTGAGTCTATCGGTGTCGTCGAACGCAAGAATTGCAGGAGCATTAGAGAAGCGATCCACTTCTCCAAACTGGCCAACAATCGTGTTGTCCACGACGTCAAATTCGCGCACCACACCGAGCGTACCATCAATAACCAGAAGATTGCCGGTGAGCGGGCTAGCAACCCCAACAACAGCGTCTGCAGTGAAGTCGTCCGCATCTGCGACCGCTTCCACGAAGCCACCGTCGGTTCCACCGAACTGGGTCAATGAGCCAACCAAATACAGCGAGGGGTATGTGTCCACCACCATGCTTGAGATACTCGTGGCAACTTCAGAGACTGCAGTTAAGCGGATTTCGAACGGACCGGGCACGTTGGCCACGAAAGTCGCTTCGACACCGTCATCTCCTTCCCCCACCCTACAGATGCCCGTGCTGCACTCGGCGGACGTCGTTCCGGTATTGAAATTGCAAATTCCCGTCGCTCCGCAGTCCGCATTGGCGCCGCAGAACGTGTCGGCGTCCGTCAAACAAGTATCGTCGTCATTGCGCGTGCAGATCTCGTCGAAGTCGTCTTCGCAGTGATCTTCGAACGCCGTGGCGATGGATTCGCCGGTGACACGCCAGACAAACTCAAGCTCCCTGTCTTCGGCCTCGGTCGAATCGGCCGCGCTGAGTTCAAAGCGCTGGCCTACGTCTACAAACTGAGCGACGGCTGTGATGACCGGTTCTGGGCGTTCTGGGCTGTCGAGGCTATCCCCACTTCCACAGCCGGCCACGGCGGCAATGCTGGCAGCGAGAAGAAAATTTCTGGAAAGAATACGGCGACGGATGTATTTCAAGACCTAAGCCCCTGTCATAAAAAGAGTTTCAGCGGGAATCATCGGTGACCCTAGCCGCGAATCTCGAGCGATTCAAAGACGGGCTGTGCCGCACTTGGCGAACCAGGTGCGCTGGTGCCCCCGGCAGGATTCGAACCTGCGACCCCAGGATTAGGAATCCTGTGCTCTATCCTACTGAGCTACGGGGGCGAACGCGACGCCTCCGTCTACTTCACGCCTTTACAGCCATCAAGCCGCGCGGCGTACCATCCCTTTCAAGCAAGGTCAGGATGGCGGTCAGCCCAGCCGGCCGCCTCCTCAAGCTGTGACGAAATACGGATCAAACCGGCCTCATCCCACGGCGCTCCCACGAGCTGAACCCCTACGGGAATTCCCGAGTCGGTTACGTGCAGGGGCAGCGAAATCGCCGGTTGCCCAGTCACGTTAAACAAAACGGTATAGGGCGCCATCTCGGCGGCGCGCATAATGGCTTCACCTGGATCTTTGTCCGCCGTCTCCCAAAGGTACCCAATGGGCGGCGGCAGCGTGGCAACAGTCGGCGTAAGCAGCAGGTCAAAGTCTCGGCCCCACGCACCAACGATGCGACGGCTGTGAGCCTGCAACTCGGTCAGCCCCTTCACATACTCCAGACTGTTGGTCGCAGCGGCCTGCGCGCGCAAAGCAGCATTGAGTGGCTCGATTCGCTCCCAATCCTGAACGTCCCAGTAAGCGCTGCCGGTATTCCAAACGGTAAGGAATGCGGAAATGACTTCCCCCGGATCGGGCCACTGGGGGCCTCCCTCAAACACTTCATGCCCGAGCCCTTCCAACAATCGAGCAGCAGCATGTACGGCTTCCACACACTCTGGAGCCGTGGCGCCACCCGTGGGAGAGGTTGTACAGAAGGCCACGCGCAAGCGACCGGGCGAACGTCCAACCTCTTCAAGAAACGGCCGTGCCGGAGATGGTGCGTTATACCAAGCACCGGTGTCGAACCCGGAGATAGCATCGAGAATCAACGCCGTGTCGGCAACGGTACGTGTAACGGCACCTTCAACGGCGCCCCCGTGCATAACATCGCAAATGACTGGTCCCGAAGACACGCGCCCGCGACTGGGTTTCAAGCCCACCAAGTTACAACACGACGCTGGCATTCGGATGGAACCACCACCGTCGTTGGCGTGCGCTACGGGTGCTAGCCCCGCGGCAACACAGGCTGCGGCGCCACCGCTTGACCCTCCAGGCGTGCGCGACAGGTCGTAGGGGTTGCGCGTGGCGCCAAACAGCTCGTTCTCGGTCACAGAAACCGTGCCAAACTCGGGCGTATTCGTACGACACATGAGCAAGGCGCCGGCGTCGCGCAACGCAGCGGCGACGTGAGCCGTTTCCGTTGCGATGCGCCCCTCGGCCCCGCGTGAACCGAAAGTGGTGGGCCACCCCGCAACGTCGGTGAGATCTTTGATCGGGATTGGAACCCCGGCCAACGGGCCGAGTTCCTCGCCGCGCCCGATCGCTAGGGCCAGCTCGCGGGCTTCGTCTCGCAGCTCTTCATCCCGGCGCCAAACCACAGCGTTCAAACGGGGGTTGATTGCGTCCATACGCTCGAGATAGCCATCGACCACGTCGAGGGGGTCAACCTTTTTGGTTCGAATGGCCTTAGCCAGCTCGCGGGCAGAACAATACGGATCGAGCATCGCTGGAAACCTCCTGTCCGCAGCCACGGACTACCGCAGGCTTAGCGCGCGTTTGCCGAGTGGGCAACGTCGGGCAACGCCAGCTGTGCTTGCCGACCACCACAGCCATCCATAGGGTGCCTCGGTGAAGATGAGTCGTGCATGGATCGGGGCCGCCGCCTTAGTGACGCTCGTCTCGGTCGCAATCAATGCGCCGACACTGTCCTACGACTTCGTCTACGACGATCGTGCGGTTATCCTCGATCGGGAACCCGTCTGGGAAAGCAGCCCGTCACAATTTATTCAGACCAGGCCGTGGGGACTGACCCGCCACCTTACCTTGGCCTCTTTGGATCTGGATCGCCGCGAGCCACTGTCGGCGAGAACGTTCCATCTCACAAATTTACTGCTGACAACGCTGATCGCCCTACTCGTTGCCGGCCTAGCCCGCCACCTCGGAGCCGGCCCGCTTGGAACTGCCGTGTCCGGCGTTGTGAGCGCGGTGCACCCAACCCATGCAGATGCGGTTGCCTCCATTGTGGGTCGCGCCGAGTTGCTGGCCACCCTTTTCGTTCTCATTGCACTCTTGAGCGACCTCAGAGCGTGCGACTCAGGCCGGCGCCGACACCCGTTGCATCTCGCCTTACTTGGAGCCTGCCTGCTCGGGGGGATGTTCAGCAAAGAAAACGCCATCATCTTGCCAGCCCTAGTGATACTTGGCCGCGTTTGCCTACGTCCGTTAAAGGGGCTGCGGCCCCAGCTAACCGACATTGCTGTCGCAACGGTCCCTTTCGCTGCGGCCATGCTCGTGTGGTTGTGGGTCGCCCTGCCCCTTCTCCCTGACGTCTCACCTGTAGCCTATGTCGATAATCCCCTGGCGCACGGCACAACGCTCGAGCGACTGCTGGGCGCGACCGAAATCTTATGGCGCTATGCATGGCTCGTCGTCGTCCCCTGGCCGTTGGCGCCAGATCGATCTTTCGCGGCGACCAGCCCGAGTTTTTTCGTTGGCGTGACCAGTTTAGCGGCCTGGTTGACTGCGACATTGATTTTGGCGACCCGCATGGCGCGACATCCGCGGCTATCCTGGAGTCTGCTGTGGTTTCCCCTCGCTTTCGTTCCCACCGCGAACTTGTTTTTCGCAACGGGCACCATCATGGCCGAGCGACTGATGCTGCTCCCTTCGATCGGTCCGATCGTTGGAATCGGACTGCTTGCACGCAAGGCGCAGACAAAATTCGGGATGTTGCCGACGATCGCGGTATCGATGGCGCTGGTTGGTCTGTTGGCGGCTGCCTATAGCGTTAGAGTCGAGGTTTGGCGTAATTCGACCAGTTTTCATCAGGCCGCGATCCAAGCCTCGCCCCGGTCGGCGAAAGCGCACTACGACGCCGGGTTATTTCATCAACGCAATAACTCTTGGGACCTTGCGGCCGCCGAGTTCAAAGAAGCGTTGAAAATATACCCGGCCTTCCAGAGTGCTGTACGGGAACTGGCCGAAGGGATGGCCCGGGAACGAGATCCCTTTGCTGGCTTAGGCATTTACGAGGACTACCTGAAGCACACACCCAATGATGTAACCGTGTTGGCAAACGCAATTCGGTTGGGGATCACTTCTGGAAAGCCGAAGCGGGTCGTACCACTGGCCGAGCATTTGTTGGCGCTGGACCCAAGCGACCCGGACTCTAGCAAGATGCTCGACGCCGTAACCGCAATGGTCGACCGAGCCCGCACACGTCGTCATCAGTCCTTAAACGCCAACTCTGAAAGCGGCAGCCGATAGCGCCGCATCAACAGATAGACATCCAACGCCCCGAGCCGGCGACGGGCCTGAATCGCGCGGCGCTGGCGCCAAACCTCTGGAGCACGAGCGAACGCATTCCCATAGGCGCGGATCAGAATCCACGCCAGTTCGCTGCGCGAATAGTCGCGACGGAAACTACTGGAGATTCCCTTGCCGGCTGCGGTAGCCGACCCCTGCGCGAGGTATCGAGCCAGTGTGTAGAACGGACTAAGCGCCAGCAGCCGCAACGGAAACAAGCGCATAGCATTCCAAATTCGATTCCGTTCGACGTGGTAGGCCTTAAACGCAGAATGATAGCCGCTGGTCATCGACTTCTTGTGAACCGCTTCGGCCTCGGGAAGGTACAGACAGTGCCAGCCGCGCAATTGGCCGCGCATGGCTAGGTCAAGATCTTCCAAGTAGGCGAAGTACCCTTCATCGAAGAGCCCCACGTCGTCGAGCATCGCGCGCCGATACACGGCCGCGCATCCGTTTGGGCCAAGCACTTCCTCGCGCTCGTCGTACTGCCCCATATCTTTTTCAAGCCAGCCTCGGCTGCGACAAACTCCATCGGGGTAAACAAGCAGCCCGGTCGAGTCGAAAATTTCGGGGCGGTCGAACATGCGAACACGGGTCGCAAACATTCCCATTTGAGGATGTTCATCGGCCCCCGCGATCACGCATGCCGCAAAGTCTGCCGCCAGTTCTGCGTCATTGTTCAACAACAGGATGAGGTCGCCTCGGGCGACCTCCATGCCAACGTTATTGCCGTGGCAGAAACCGGTGTTGTGATCCTGCCGAATCAGATGGGCTTCTGGAAAATCAGCCTCGACCAGATCGACGCTTCCGTCAGTTGAGCCGTTGTCGACCACAATCAATTCGATCTCGTCGATCGCGGTCTGGGCGCGCACCGACTCCAGGCAAGGCGTGAGAAGATTGCGGCCGTTCCAATTGAGGACGATGACGGTGAGGCGAGGCATTCGGTGTGTGGAAGCTCAGGGAGCCTTCGAGGGGCAACCTTGTCCGATTTTGATCGCCGATGCACGGTCATGGCCGAAAACTCTAGTGCAAAGCCCCGAGAACACGGCACTTAACCACGCATCTGCTGTGGTACGCGCGTTGCAATAAAGCCCAGGCCGGGCCAAGCGCAAAGTGCCCGACGAGGAAAACACATGATCAGCTTCGACACCCAACCACTCGACATTCGAGGTTTACGCCGCGGGGCATGTATGACTCAGGAAGAGTTCGCACACGCTCTTGGCACGACGGTTAGCACCGTTAATCGCTGGGAAAACGGTCACACCAAGCCGAGCAAGCTCGCCCGCAACAGTATCGCTATGCTTTGTTCGCGGTTAACCCCCGCCGAAAGCGCGCAGGCTCAAGCTTAACTGCAGACTTGCCGGGACCGGCATCGCACAAGAATCGGCCGCCGAGCTCAGACTCGACGAACGACGATAGGCTTGACGGCGCTGCCGCCGACCCTGCCCTCAACCATCTCATCGACCCGCGCAAGAACGGTCTCGTCACAGCAATGCTTCTCGATCATCAGCGACAAATCGCTGAGGTCGTGGAGAAGCATTTGCTCGGCGTGATCGCGCGCGGCGGGGTCGGACAAAACGTGGATCAAATCTAGGACAAGGTCCTCAAGTTCGAGGCTCTCCAACTCTACTGCGACCGCGAAAGCGCGATCCGACGAAACTCCAGCGGTCGCTTCGGAATGCAAAGCTTCGATGTCGCTCGCCGCGTTGGCAATGACGTCAGGAGCCTCGTTGAGTTCCACTTCAACGCCGCTTTGTTCAAGGAGTACACTAAGAAGTGCGAGTGCGCCTACATGAGCCGCCTCGTGGCGCGCCATGGACATCCAAAACCCGTGCAATTCCGGGTCACTTCTGAATATTGATGCGAACTTGGTATAGATCGCCATGGCCAGCGACTCTAAGCGCTTGGCCTCTTCAACAACGCCACGTAGATCTGGTTTCACAACCCCCTGCTAGCAGAGCACCCGCCGCGTTGCTAGCGAGCGTGCGAGCCCCTTGGTACAGGGTTGCCGCCCGGTCTCACGCGTAGACCGGCGGCTCTCCCGGTCGTCCCTCGCGACGCCCCTTGAAGGCCGGAGAAGACCCAAGCATTTTTTCCATCTGTTGGAGTTTTGTAGCGAAGTTCGCGTCGCCAGCCTGGCGGTCAGCAACCGAACGGACTGCTCGCAGGATCGACGTGTGGTTTCGTCCACCCAACGCGTGGCCGATTTCCGGAAGCGATGCAGACGTTAAACGGCGACACATGTAGGCAGCAATGTGGCGAGGCCATGCCACGCGCCTGGAACGGTCCCTGGAGAGCAGCTCTTCGCGGCTCAGGCCATGAACCCACGCCACGGTGTCGATGACCACATCCAGGTCTACGGGGCCGCGACGCGCAACGTACGGCGTGATCATCGTTTCGACCACCCCATCGTCCAACGGCAATGACTGATGACTGCTCGCCGCCTTCAGTCGCGAGACTAGGCCTTCCAACTCGCGCACGCTTCCCTGAAGTTGGATGGCGAGGCGCTCGACAATGTGGTCGTCGATTTGAACGCCATTCTCTTGAAGCTTCGCCTTGAGAATGCGCAACCGCAGATCACGATCCAGGGGACACAAATCGGCGAGGAAGCCGCCGCCGAATCGACTGCGCAACCCAGTCTCTAGGTTCTCGAGTTCATCCGGGCCGCGGTCGCTCGCTAAAGCGATAGGCTTTCCTTTCTGATGCAACAGATTGAAAACGTGGAAGAGTTCCTGCTGGGTACGCTTCTTTCCCGCGAGGAACTGAACGTCATCGATGAGGAGCGCGTCGGCGACTCGGAACTGGCGATGGAACGCGTCCATGCGCTGAGCCTGCAACGCTTCCACCATCTTGCGGGTGAAATCTTCACCTTGAAAGTACAAGACCTTCTTCCCGCGGAGGCGCAAGGCTTCGCCGATCGCCGTGAGAAGGTGAGTCTTTCCGAGGCCCACGCCACCAAACATGAACAAAGGGTTGCCTTCGGTCACACGCTCTTCTTCAGCGAGCCGTCGCGCGCCGAAGTACGCCATACGGTTGCCCTCACCGACGATGAAGCTGTCGAAGTTCTTCTCGCCTTGGGACGGCCGCTCGGTGGGCTGCCCAGCAGGCGCGGAAGAAACAACCGTGCGGACGCTGGCCTTTCGACCACTTGGGACAGCGTAGGTGCCCACGACCACTGAGACGGTGCAGGTGTGCCCGGCAATCTTGGTTACCGCGGCCTCGATGGCCGGAAGAAAAGATTGCTTCACCCGATCACGAAATAGGCCGAAAGGCGCTTCAACAATCAGCTTTCCTTCCTCGAAATCACGCGCGCCCAACTCTTGGACCCAGGTCTGATAGTCCTTCTCCGATAACTCGCGCTCAAGAATCGTGCATGCTTGCAACCAGATGGACTCCGCGCGATCGGTCGAGACTGTTCCCATGTCGAACCCTTCCTTTTCGTTGTGGCAGTGCCCCACCTCGGCAGCTGACGAACTTGGTACCCGCCAAGTTCTTCAAGAGGTGAAAGGCTCCGCTTAAAGTTACTGATCTGTAATTCGTGATCGCGACACCCGATGTCTTCATCGGTCGATGGAATGAAACATTCGAATCGATGCAACCGTCGCGAAGTGCGGCAAGGTTTACGGCCACGCGCGCGCTTGTGCAAAGCGCACAACACAAAGTCCTCGACACTTGCAAGGAATTCGCGTGGTTCACTCCACCATGTTTCGAACCGGCATAGTCGCTCTTCATGATGGTGCGTCGCGAGTCCTCGACTTTGCTGAAGAATTTCCAACGTTTTCGGTTGCTGTTCGAGCGCAGCACTTTTCGGGATGAAATGCCCCGAACGGGATGGCTGAAGGAAGGCAAAGTAAAGTTTGGGAAAGGTGACGACTCATCCACTCCAAACGAGATGTTAACCACATGTTGTTCACACAATTTCGCTTTCGGTGTGGAGAACCTCGACAAATCGTACTGGCTTGGGTGTGGAGGCCTGTGCGAAGCACAAACTTTATTTTTGAGGTTCTCTCGATAACTGCGCCTGGGCGCTTCGTTGCAAACAGAAATCGCGCCGCATAGCTTTCGCCGACCGTGCCCGAGTACTTCGCACACATTTACCTGTTGGTTTTCGCCAAGATCGCGGTGGGAGGACTCCTGTCACTTTCAATTCCGCCCTTCGCGCAGATGGAAAGGGGCTTCTACAAGTCGACGGCTGCTGTCTACTTGTTAGCGGCCATTGCCACTGCGGGTGGTGAACTCACGCTTGCCAGCGGAACCGGCCCCTTCTCGCCTAGTGGAATCGAGATAACGCTTTGGTCAGCGTTCGCTGCCGTGTTCGCCGTCTACTGGGTGTCTTTGTATGTGAAGCGCCCGCGCCTTCGTGCCCTTTCGTACCCGGCCGCACTCGTGGTCGGGCTCGTCGCTCTGGCTACAAGCGCTTGGCAGCTTGCACCGCAGGTCTCAACGCCGCTAGCGGGCCTAATCCCAACAGTCTGGGCGTTCGCTGGTGCGGCTGTCTTGGGGGCCGGCGCGAGCGGCATGCTGCTCGGACATTGGTACCTGATTGATACCGGGCTGGACCTGGCTCCGCTGTTGCGGATGACACGCTTCTATCGACGCGCGTTGATCTGGCAGATTGGCGCGGTCACCGGATGCGTAGCTGCTGCGTGGCTCTTGCCCGGACAGGCATGGTCATCCGGATTCGATAGCGTCACTGAGCTACTACCGGCTTGGCTGGTTGTCGGGCGAATTACCGGATGGGGGTTGGCCGTGATGCTGGGCGCGTTGATCTCCAGGACACTGGCCATCCCGCAAACCATGGCCGCTACCGGACTGTTCTACATCGCGGCACTCGTGGTTTGCGTTGGAGAAATCATCGCCCACTGGCTGATGTTTCGTACGGGCCTGTTCCTCTAGCGAGTCACGGCCCTGTTCGAAATACGCGAACTTTCGGTGACTACGCGGTGGCTACGCGGTGGCTACGTCGGTAGACGAGTCGGTAGAGGAGCCGGTGTGTGAGTCGGCGGTATCTGATCGCTGACGGATGACCGGCCCCCGCAAATCCGCCAACAATTTTCCCAACGACTCCAGGTTTTCGTGTCGTAGCCCAGACCGAAGCCCCAAGCTTTCGCACATCGCAGCGAAGACCTCGTCTAGGCTTGCGTACGCTGGACCACCGAGTTCGGACAGTACCGCAGCCAAAACCTTCCAGCCTTCAACCGCACCTGCGCTCGGTTCGACAGCGGCCTGCGACAACTGCAAGCGGCTATCGCGATTGAGGTACGTGCCATCGATCTCGAAATGCCCACCGACAGCGACGATTTCGTTCGCGTACTCAGTGCTGACACCGACACGCTCGTCGGCGTGGACAACGCCGTCGGAACCTTCCAACAATGTCGCCCAAGCTTCATCGACCGAGGCCGGGTCACAGCGATAGGCGAATACGGCACGTACTTTCGAAGGTGCGGCGACAGACTCGCGGAATCCAAGCTCACGAAGGCCACGGCGATTCGCGAAGCGATCCGAAGAAATCAGAAAATCGTCCCCGACGATGTCAGAATCGCCCGCGCTCAGGATCGACTGCGTGCCACCCGAAATATCGGCGATGCGCGAGAGCAAATACGCCTCTTCCATCGAAATGGCCGCCGAGGCGATTACATCCACCGCTTCACTTCGCGCAAAGAGTCCCGCGCAACGTTGCGCCGAGTCTTCCCAGGTCAACTCGAGAAACGACTCCTCTCGGCGTGACGCGCAGCTACGAAGCCGGTCTTGGTGCGAACGTTCCTTATACGTACGACGGCCAGCGTCGCACATCCAAAATCCATTCACTTCATGATTGGCTCTCGGCTTCAGACGGTAAATGTCGTCGCGTAGCGAATGGGTGTCTATGTTGCAACCGGTGGAACATCCCGGACAAATCCCCGGTGTTCCTTCCAAATACCAAACACGTGCCTGGAATCGGAATTCCCGGCTCGTCAATGCACCAACCGGACAGATGTCGACAATGTTGGTTGCGTACGGATTTTCAACTTGCTGACCGTCCGCCACGCTTAGCTCGCTGTGGTCGCCACGCTCCTTGATCATCAGCTCGTGCGTCTCGGTGACTTCGTCGAGGAAACGGACGCAACGCGTACACAGAATACAACGTTCCTGGTCGAGCATGATGTCAGGCCCGATCGCTTGGACTTTTGCCTTGTGAACCTTTTCCGTCAACGGGAAACGGCTGCCGTAGCGACCGTAGTCCATGTAGTACTCTTGCAGCTTGCACTCGCCGGCCTGATCACAGATCGGGCAATCAATCGGGTGATTGATCAGCAGAAACTCGAGTACGCCACGACGTGCTTCTTCAACACGTTCGCTTTGAGACTCCACGACCATGCCATCTTGAACAGTCGTGTTGCACCCAATCTGAAGCTTGGGAAGAGGTTTCGGCTGCGTCGCCGACATCGCCGTGATGTCGACAAGACACATGCGACAGTTCCCCGCCACAGACAGCCCCGGGTGGTAGCAGTAGTGCGGGATCTCCTGACCGGCCATTTCGGCCGCGGCGACAAGATTCGTCCCCTCCGGTACTTCGATGGTTGTACCGTTGATCGTCACCTTAGGCATTTCGAAAACTCCAGAGATCAGGCTGCGCGATGGTCCGCGGCATTGCGACCGGCTTCGGCAACTGCGCGAAACTCGTCGGGGAATTTTTGAAGAAAGCTTCGAACCGGCATGGCAGCGGCATCGGACAAAACGCAGATCGTTGTACCCATCATCGAGCTCGCCACCGTTTCCAAATCTTCGATATCTTTAGGACTTCCTTCACCCGCCGCGAGGCGATTCAGAATCTTTTCTAACCACCCCGTGCCTTCGCGACAGGGCGTACACTGGCCGCATGACTCGTGGTGGTAGAAATGTGCGATACGGCCGAGGGTTCGAACCATGTCAGTGGTTTCATCCATGACGATGATTCCGGCTGAGCCCAACATCGACCCAGCCTTGGAAACTGAATCAAAGTCCATTGAGATATCGATCTCGTCAGCGCGCAAAATCGGCACTGATGAACCGCCGGGGATCACAGCCTTCAATTTCCGGCCGCCGAGAACACCACCCGCATGAACCTCGATAATCTCTTTCAGAGATGTACCCATTGGTAGTTCGTAGACACCTGGTTTGTTCACATGACCCGAGACGCAGTACAGCTTCGGACCGGGCCCAGACTCGGGTCCCATCGAGCGAAACCAATCGACCCCGCGCTCAACGACGTGGCGCACGCAGGCTAGCGTCTCGACATTATTGACGATCGTCGGACATCCGAAAACACCATAGACGGCCGGGAACGGCGGCTTGATGCGTGGATGCGCGCGTTTCCCCTCAAGCGATTCGATCAGCCCAGTTTCTTCGCCGCAGATATAGGCACCCGCGCCGCGATGAACATGGATGTGAATCTCGCTGTCGGTTCCGAAAATCCCCTCGCCGAGGAAACCTTTTTTGTAAGCATCGGCGATCGCGGCCTGGAGTCCGCGAAAGCCAAGGGCAAACTCGCCTCGGATATAAATATAGGCGTGATGACAACCAATCGCGTGCGCCGCGATGATCATGCCTTCGAGCAGTTGATGCGGGTCGCGCTCAATGATCGCACGATCCTTGAACGTGCCTGGTTCGCTTTCGTCGGCGTTGCACAACAAATAAATTGGCTTGTCGACGCCCTTAGGAAGGAACGACCACTTCAGGCCAGTAGGGAAACCGGCTCCTCCGCGACCACGAAGGCCGGAATCTTTCACTACGTCGATGACCGACGCCGGGGTCATGCCCGTCACAGCTTTGCGAGCCGTGGCATAACCGCCGTCAGCGATGTAATTGTCGATGTCCGTGAGGTCGGCCTCGACGTCCTCGAACCTAAGTAGAACCTTGTCGCTCATGTCTTCTTCCGAACTCCGCTTCACATTGGGAAGCGAGCGTCGTGGCGCGATTTGCACCTATTGATCGAACCGAGGGCTGGAGTTAGTCGGCGATCTCGCGCGACCTAATCGGCTGCTTCTGCTTCTGGATTTTTCGTTGCAAAGCCATCAATGCGTCGATCACACCTTCGGGCCGAGGTGGGCAGCCTGGAACATAAACATCGACCGGAACAATGCGGTCGATTCCTGGAACCGTCGTATAATTGTCGTAGAAACCGCCGGTCGACGCGCAAGCCCCAAACGCCATCACCCATTTTGGCTCAGCCATCTGTTCGTACACGCGCTTGAGAATTGGGCCCTGACGCACAGTCACGGTGCCGATCACCATCAGTAAATCGGCTTGTCGCGGGGTGAATCGCGGCAACAGCGCTCCGAACCGATCGATGTCATACGGAGTCATCGACAAAGACATGTACTCCATCGCGCAACAGGCGGTCGCGAAGGGGTACGGGAAGATCGAATACTTCCGTGCCCATCCCAGCGCTGCATCGACAGAGGTTAAAACCACAGCTTCGGAAAGAAGACCTGCGTCTCCCTGAACTTCTCCGATTCCGGAGAGCTTGTTAGCGATGTCGGTAGCCACTGGCATGGACGGCAAATTACGAGCTGATGGCCGAAAACTCAAGGTCTCTTGCAATACAGCGAGGGCGCCGCTAAAAGCCCCGCGATGTCCTCGGCCCTACTTGCCGCCCACCTAATAGCTATCGCCGTTTACCTGGGCGCCAGCGTTTTGCTGGCTTTGCTGATTCCCTCTGTTGGGACCGGCGCTTCCTCCCCGGTTGAACGACGTGCACGCTATGCGGCGGTCTTTCGCGCCTACAATCCACTGGCGGTGGCGACTCTCGGAGTTATCGTCATGACCGGCGCTTGGTCCATCACTTCCTACAAAGAGGCGTTTGGACCGGCCTTTTTTGCGGTGGTTGGTGGCGCTCTCGTTGGAAAGCTCGCGATCGCCTTTTTCGTGGTGATGTTCGGAGTCTATGTCTGTATGGGAATCGGCTTGCGTCTAGTTCGAGCCACCCAAGGCGGACTACCCGTTACCGACGATCAGCTGCGCCGCCAAGTACGGCGGATGCAGACGACGCTGTGGATGACCCTTATGCTTGTATTTTGGGCAGCTTGGATCGCGCGAGACATCGCACCAGCGGCCATGGCCCAGTGACCCAGCCCACACACGCTCCCACCTTTGGCCTTTTCGATTCTGACCCGCGCATCACACGCGACCAGTGGTGCGAGCTGCATTCAGATTTCGAACGCTTAGAAATTGAAATCGGTCCCGGAGACGGCGGCTTCTTGGTCGAAGCGGCCAACCGAACGCCCAAAACGCTCTGGATGGGGTTTGAGGCGCGTCCCAGCCTGGTGACCCGGATTCTGGAACGACATCCGCAGCCAGCAAACTTACGGGTCCTTCGCACAGACGGGAGATGGGTGGTCGAGAACCTAATCGAGGAAGCGACCGTAGACGCCTACCACGTCTACTTTCCTGACCCCTGGTGGAAAAAGAAGCATCACAAACGACGCTTGTTCACCCCTGCGTTCAGCGCCGCGGTTCAACGAACGCTGGTGCCCGGTGGCGTGATTTACGTCATGACAGACGTCGCGCCGCGCTTCGAAGAAATTTGCAACGCCTTGCGCGCCGTACACCTCAAAGAAATGGAATGGGCCGACATTGAACGGCCGGGCTCTAGCTCTTACGAACGAAAGTACAAGGTACAGGGGCGCAAGTTCTACGCGACACTATTCGAACGCCTCGGATAGTGGCTCGCAGCATCTAGCGATCGAAAAGTCAGAAAATCAGGCTGAAGCTTTGGCCTTATCGGTGGACAAAACGAAATCTTTGGCCACGCGCGTAACGCCATCTGCATCCAGGCCGTGCTTCGCGTAAAGATCTTGCCCTGTGCCGGATTCACCGTAGGTGTGAACTCCGTGGATACGAACGACGACGCCAGGAACTTCCGAAAGCGCTTCAACCACGGCGCTACCGAGTCCACCGACCACACCGTGATCTTCAACCGTCAGAATTCTTCCGCTGCCGCCAGCCAATCGCTTCAGCAATGCGTCATCGATCGGCTTTATGGTGTGAATGTTCACAACCCCAACGTCGAGCCCTTCTTTGGATAGGCGCTCAGCTGCTTCCACAGCAGAACCCACGACACCACCCGTAGCAACAATCGTAAGGTCAGTTCCTGAACGGAGTTCAACACCTTTGCCGAACTCAAACACGTAGTCTGGCGGGTTAACGTCGGCTAGCCCCTGACGCGTTAAGCGCAGATACGAAGGCCCCACGTAGTCAGAAATGAATTCAGTCGCACGCGCAGCTTCGATGGCATCGCCAGGCTGCAAGACAACCATATTGGGAAGCGAGCGCATCAGCGCAATATCTTCCAATCCCATTTGGGAATAACCGTCTTCGCCAATTCCGATACCGGAGTGGGTTCCGACAATGCATACGTCAGCGTTGTTGTAACCGACCGACATCCGAATTTGTTCGAACCGGCCGGCGACAAAACACGCGAAGCTCGCGACAAACGGCTTCATCCCGACCAGAGCGGCGCCAGCAGCGGCACCAACCATATTGCCTTCAGCAATTCCCATCTGGAAAAAGCGATCAGGATACGCGTCGCCGAACTTTCGCGTCTGAACGGAACTCGCTAGGTCCGCGTCAAACACGACAACCTTTGGATGAGTTGCACCGATGCGCAACAACGCTTCGCCGAATGCGGCTCTACTAGCCTTGCCCATTGCCCCTACTCCTCAGGCCGCCGCTTCGATTTCTGCAATCGCGCGCTTGAGTTCTTCATCGTTCGGCGCTTTTCCGTGCCAAGCGTGGGTGTCTTCCATGAAAGAAACGCCCTTGCCTTTCACAGTGTGGGCAATGATCACCGTAGGACGTCCCGTCTCTGCACGCGCCGAATCCAGCGCGCCGATAATGGCGTCGAAATCATGACCGTCGATTTCCAGAACATGCCAGCCAAACGCCTCGAACTTCGCGCCCAAAGGCGCCAAGTCCATGACGTCTTTGGTGTGGCCGTCTAACTGCACTTTGTTGTAGTCAACGATGGCGGTCAGGCCCGAAGTCCCAAACTTGCCAGCCGCCATTGCGGCCTCCCAAACTTGGCCAGCCTGGAGTTCGCCGTCACCGAGGAGGCAGTACACGCGGAATTGTTCGTCCGTCAGCGGGACAGCCAACGCCATCCCCAGTGCCACCGATAGCCCCTGCCCTAAGGAACCGGTCGCGGCTTCCATGTAAGGAAGCCGGACGTGATCGGGGTGCCCCTGAAGACGGCTATTGATCTGCCTGAAGGACCCCAGCTCATCCTCAGGAATGCACCCGGCGTAGGCCAAGGCAGCATACGCTGTGGGCACCCCGTGTCCTTTGGACAAGATGAACCTGTCACGCGCCGGATCACTAGGATTTCCGACGGTATAGCGCAGTTCTTTAAAGTAAAGCGTACTAATAAGTTCGACAGTTGAAAGAGATCCGCCCGGATGGCCTGAGCCAGCGGCGTGAATCATCTTCAGAATATCGACTCTTAGCTTGCGGGCGATGGTGGCAAGTTCGTTTGTAGACCGCATCGTTCTGGCCAGAACCTGCCCCCTTGAATGCGGGGTGTCAAGGAACGCCCGGGTCTGCATCGAAACCGCCGCACATCAATCCACCATCCAACGATGGTTCGAAGCCCGAATGGTGGAAAACTCGCGTTCGACGGGAGCCCTAAACGCCCGGCGCTTTTTGCGACGTCACAACGACCGTACCGCGCAGGATTAACAGGATTAAGCGGGTGCGCTCCAGTGGGTAGCCGCCCAAGCCCGAGCCGGATCTGCAAGATAATTAACGAATTTAGCCTCAACCCGATCACCGTCAATCGCGAATGCGCTCAAGCCGCAATTGTCGACCCGCAACTGACGGTAGGCTGTCAAAGGAATCCCCATTAAGGAGCACAGGATCGACCGTAGGATGTCGCCGTGACTGACACACAGGACAGTCTGGCCCCCCGCCAAGGACTTCAAAACCGCCAATCCGCGACTTTGAACGTCAACCAACGTCTCACCGCCCGGCGTCGCCTGCGTCAGGGGAGAGGCTGCGTATGCGGCGTACCGTGGATCTTCGGCAACCTCGGCATAGGTGCGGCCTTGCCAATCACCGAAATGCACCTCTTCAAGACCGTCAGCAGTTTCAACACCCATGCCGAGCTGCGAAGCGACGATGGTCGCCGATTCAAGGGCTCGCCGTTGGGGCGAACTCACAATCTTGTCGATCCCCAGCGCCGCAAGCACTTCGGCCGCGGCAATACATTGCTCGCGGCCGTCAGTGTTCAAAGCGATATCGGCAGCACCCATGATGCGTTGCGACCGATTCCACGAGGTCTCCCCGTGGCGCATGAGAATCAAAGTAAGAATCTCAGAAGACTTACGCTGCATCGGCAGCGCCGGAGCCTCCAAGACTCAAACCGCAAAACTCCTCGTAGTCGATGAGTTCGGTGATCGTCGGGTTGTCACCACACATCGGACATTTAGGATCGCGGCGAAGATTCAAAATCCGAACTTCCATGCCAAGCGTTTCGACATGCGCCAAGCG
Source organism: Binatia bacterium (assembly GCA_047611725.1). Lineage (GTDB taxonomy): Bacteria > Desulfobacterota > Binatia > UBA1149 > CAITLU01 > JBLFWR01. Next base: position 17,973 of record JBLFWR010000001.1, read on the forward strand.
TCCAACCAAAGGACGGCCCTTACCGAGAATAACCTTCATGGTTTCCAGGGCCTGCATGCAACCGACCAAGCCAGGCAACACGCCCAAGACCCCTGCTTCGGCACAACTAGGTGCCATGCCTGGAGGCGGCGGTTCGGGGAACAAGCAGCGATAGCAAGGCCCCACATGCGGCTCGAATACCGTGACCTGGCCTTCAAACTGAAAGATGCTGCCGTGAACGTTCGTCTTGTTCTTCATCACGCACGCATCGTTGACGAGATACCTAGTTGGAAAATTGTCACAGCCGTCAACGATGATGTCGTAGTCATCGATGATCCGCATGATGTTTCCCGAGTCCAGTCGCTCGCGATGCTCGATGACATTGATGTCGGGGTTGAGCGCGTTCAGCGTCAGCTTTGCAGATTCCGTCTTGTACATCCCGACACGATCGTTCGTGTGTAGGATCTGGCGCTGCAAGTTCGACAAATCGACCGTGTCGTTGTCAACGATTCCGATCGTACCGACACCCGCTGCAGCCAGGTAGTACGCAACCGGCGAACCAAGGCCGCCGGCCCCTAGACATAGAACCCGGGCATCGAGCAGCTTAGCTTGTCCAGCCTCCCCTACTTCATCGAGAAGAAAATGGCGGCTATAACGTGTCAGTTGATCTTGCGTGAACTGTCGCTCTTGGGACCAGTCAAAGCCGCCGTTCTTCCAGGCGCCGAAGCCACCGGCCATCGACGTGACGCTCTCGTAGCCCATCTCTTTCAGAATGCGACCAGCCAACAATGACCGCGTACCGCTTTGGCAGTATGCGACGATCGGCTGAGACTTGTCGGGGATCTTGCCCTCGATCTGAATCTCCAAAAATCCGCGCGGAAGACTCAGCGAGTCCGGAAGATGACCTTCACGGAACTCGTCTTTCTCACGAACGTCGAGAAGCACTGGTGGATTGGCACTTGCGGCACGGCCGCGAACATCGTCACACGTAACTTCGGGAACTAGGCTTCGCGCCTCGTCGACAATTTCTTTAAATGTTTTGGACATCTCTTCTACTCCGAATCAGCGCACCCGGATCCTTCGTGGATAGGGAGAGTTCATCCAAACATGGATGCCTAGGTTTTGGTAGTCAGCCGGAAAGGCCGTCGTAGAGTTCAGCCCGCCACGCAAGCCAGCGAGCCAAACTGCGGGCGTAGCGGGGATCAAACAGTGCACGCCACCAACTGACACGTCGAATCATCGGCGAGCGGCGAGAAAGAAAGAGGGGGTTGCCGGTCACACCGACGAAATACAAGAGTTTTTCGAGATCGAGCCGGGCGAGCAGCCCGTGACGCCACAGGTAGAATACGACCACCGCTAGGAAAAGGGGCGGGACGCTTCCTCCGCCTCGTCATAGTCCTCGAGCATCCGGCGCATCAACGCGCCTTCGCCCTGTTCCGCCATGACTTTCGAACGGTTCATCAATAACTGCTTGTCTTCGATAAAGTCGTCACGGGTGTAGCCACTAACGCGGGGATGTACGGCGGTGTCCATGCGAATCGCATCGCAGGGACAGGCCTCGACACACATGCCGCAGTAAATGCAGCGCAGCGTATCGATCTCGTATCGAACGGGGAATTTTTCGACCGTGTCATCTTCGTGCTCACCAGCTTCGATGTTGATACATCGAGCCGGGCACGCGGTTGCACACAGGAAGCACGCTGTGCAACGCACGGAACCGTTGTCCTTCAGCGTAAGCCGGTGCGCACCTCTATAGTTCGGGCCGTAGTCAAGGTGCTCGTCAGGGTATTGGAGAGTCGCGATTGCGGTCTTGCCCTTGGCCAGACCGAACTGATGCGCAACGTGAACGAAGAAGTTTCGCCAGAATCGCCCACCGGTCACGACGAGCCCCCGAATAACTTCGGGGACGTAAATTCGCTCGGTAAAGGTAAGTTCTTCTGGCCTTCGCATTGGTGACCGAAAGCCGCCGGCTAGGCGACTAGCTTCATCACAGCACCGACACTGGGTCGAGCCGCCAAGCGAGTCGCCCAAGCTCGTACATTGACCAACGCGGAGTCGAGACTCACGCTGACATTGTCGAGTTGAAGAAGCGCTGGAGTGAAGGCGACATCGGCAAGCGAAAACTCGCCAGCCAAATACTCTTTCCCCTCAAGCTCGCGCTCAAGCATGGCCAGAGTTTTCGTGATGGCGTCTTTGGCCTGCCCTATGCGCGCGGCGTCGGGCTCGGCCGCTTCGCGCTCCTGAGCCAAAGCCATCACGGGAAGCGTGAAAGCTCGGTCTGCGTAGTCTGCCAACATCCGCACACGTGCACGGTCGCTGGAATCCTCAGGCAGCAGCTCTGGAGGGTGTGGATACTCATCGTTCAAGTACTCGGTAATGATGTAAGATTCGTACATTACGCATCCTTCATCAATAAGCACTGGAACTTTCCCAAAAGGGTTGAGTTTGAGGAAGTCCTCACTTCGTTGCTGCCCTTGGCGCAGGTCAACAGTCACCGTATCGAACGAGAGATCTTTCTCGGCCAATACAATCCGTACCTTCTTTGCGAAGGGGCAATCTTGATAATCGTAGAGAGTCATCCTAAGTCCGGTCCGCCTCATTCCCAGTGGAATCGCGAGACACTAGCGTTAACCCCAACCGGGCGCAATGACACGGGGTGGCAAACAGGAGAGCGAAAAGGCGTTCAGGAATGCTGCTTCCATCAGTATCCGACCCCGAGGCACCGCTGCACAGGGGCGAATGACCGCCGGTGAGCTGCACAGGGTCCGTAACGGTTCAACGCCGCCAAATGCGCTGCCGTCCCATAGCCCATATGCCGCTCGAACCCGTACTCTGGAAATTGGGCGCCAAGCTCCGTCATCAACCGGTCTCGATAGACTTTCGCCAGGATCGACGCCGCCGCAACGCCATGGATGAATGAATCTCCCTTGATCCATCCACTCTGAGGCATCCCCACTCCAGGGACCTTGCGAGCGTCAACCAGAAGGTAGTCCGGGACTTCATCGAGCCCAACCACGGCTCGCCGCATCGCCTCGAGGCCCGCCGCACGCACGCCCATGACATCTAGTTCCTCAACTTCAACCCGCCCAATGGCCCAGCACTGTGAAGAAGCCAGGATGGCGGGTTCCAACTGTTCACGACGCCTCGCTGACAGCTGCTTGGAATCAGCGACCGCCAAGCCGTCGAACCCCTGTGGAAAAACGACCGCTGCTGCTACTACCGGGCCCGCCAAAGGTCCGAGCCCCGCTTCGTCAACACCAGCAACACGTGAAAAGCCCAGTTGCCACAAAAGTGCCTCAAGCCGCAGTATCTCGGCGACAGCATTCGGACTGGGACGGGAGGCGCGCAGTTCCAAAAAATCGAGCCGTTAAGGAGTACGAGTGGCCTTCGAATCCAGGACTTCCGCGATCCGCTCGCGCACCTCGGCAACGGCATGGGATTGCGCCTGCTCTGCCAGAAGTGCGGCACATGGCTGGCAATCCGGAATCAACGCCAAACCGGTTACCGCGTTGAGGGCTTCGGGAAGTTGGCCTTTCTTCAAGGCGTTCCCAAGAGAATCGCTCGCGTCTAACGCCGCGAGTGCAGCGGCGGCCGTTGGGCCAATCGGGTCGTCGGCGCCCAAAGCTTCGGCCAATACACCGCCCGCCTCGGTCACCTTGCCAGCGCCGAACCCACCTAGAATGGCATCCTGAGTTACGACCGAAGGATCGCTCGCCAAGCGTTCAGACACGGCGGCGAAATTCTCGACATTCCCTCCGCTTCCAGCGGCAATTTGCCCCCACGCCCAAGCGCGGACGACTTCCGATTTGGATTGCGCCAACTCGTCCAACTGCTCCCGCGTGCGTTCTACGCCCAGAGCATTAAGCGAGCCCAATGCGGCGACCGTGGCTTCGGCTTCGTCGGCGGATGCGAGCGCTTCCAGAGCACCAGTCAAAGAAGAAAATTCGTACCGGCCAGCTGCGCCAGCGAGGAAGGCTTTCTGTTCGGCCGGGGCGTCGCTTTTTAAAAACGTTCGCCAATGCGCAGCAGCCTCGTCGGAGAAGTAGTGCGTGAGGCGACCATAGTCACCCATGTGCCTGGCCGCGTCGGCGCGCACAACGTCATTGGTACTTGCCAGAGCGCTCGAGATCCCGACGACCTCCTGAGACCAACGCCCCGGTGCTTTCGCAGTAAGAGAAGAAATGTAGGGAGCCAACGCGCGCCGAACTTCGACCTCTTCGTCTCCCACGAAGACGTATCGCACACCGCCCGAAACCCCGTGGCGACGGGTTGGCGGCAAATTGTCCCGCCAATACGCGTACGGCGGAAGCAGCTCGACCGGGGCTAGAAAGGAATCGCCATGCTCCAGCGCCCGCCCCTCCTTGGCGACATCCCAAACGAGAACCAAATTTCGAGCGTTCGGCGCCGAAGAATGAAGGACCTGCCCCACTGTTCCGGCGAAGGCCAAAAGTTTGCCATCCCGATATTCGAACGGCTTTTGAAGACGCACGGTGCCAAACGCCCAAGCATCTGTGACACGGGTGAAAAGGGTTCGCTCATCAACAGGCCTCGCGGCCGCAGCCGGAGAGGCCAGCCAGAAGGTCAACAAGCAAGACAGGAGGGCGGTTGTGCTTCGGTTCATCACCGCAGCACAGTAGCCTCGCCGTCGCATCTTTCAATCGACGGACTCCGCATCTCTCCGCATCTCTCCGCAAACCCCCGCTAGGTCGCACCGCGGGTCAGGCGTTGCGGCTGGGTCGATACCACGGTGGACGCACTGCATCAGCGCCATACGCGTTCTCGGGCACGCGCTGATGCTGACGCCGGGCAAGTCGCATCAGAACCTTGAGCGAGCTTTCAAAATCTTCGATTGGTCGCACTTCGAGCAGATCTTTGTCGATCAAATCTTGCATAATGCGGCGGCCACGATCGGTGCGGGTAATTGTAATCGTCCAATCCATCGCCCCCACCCCACCGCATGAAATATCGGCCAGCTCGGCCGAGAAATCCCCGCAATGGTGGCACTCCGGGCGAGCGTACTCCTGAGCGTCCTTCAAGGAGATCTTCACTACGTCTCCGTCTTTTTTGTAAACCAGAACTTCGCCTTTGACGTTGAACTTCTTGACGTCCTGAAGCGGCACACCAAGATCCTTTTCGACTTTGCTAACCATCAGGCCCTCAAAATCGAACACCTCAGAACATAGGAGACCGATCCTTACCGCGATGCGCTCGACGGGACCTTTTAGGCTAAGCGTCTGGCGCTCGATGACTTGATCACGTTTTCCTTCGGTAGCGATAAAATCGGTGTCACGAAGCTCGGCCTTTCTGATCGGTGTGACCTGGCAAGGAACACCGACAAACGCGACCTTCTCGCATCCCTTTTCTACAGCAGCGGCCAGAGCCAAATCATTTGGGCAGTAGGTGTACCAAGAGCTAGCGGCAGCGACGACTTCGTCGACTGTCGTCGCGCAAATTGGCTGCGGCGCACACGGCTTGTCGGCGTCGGCCGCGGACACGACCGCGCCGTCAAAAATTCCGGTTTCCATTCCATGGACCAAAATTGCCGTGACAACGCCTCCGTCCTGGCAAACTTCGCGAATGCGCGGGTCCTTCACGCGCGCCACATAGATTTCCTGATAGCGGCCGAACGCCCCTTCATAAACCGGAGCGTGTGAATCGGACAAGACCGCATCTTTCAAATCGAACTCACGTGGCCCGATACGGGGACAGACCTGCGCGCAGACATCGCAGCCGATCCCTTCGCTAATACCGCAATAGTCGAAATCCGCCGATTCCTTCGCCGTCTGTTTCGGCTTTCCATCAATGTACTCGATGACGTTATGCGGGCAGACCAAGACACAGGTCCCGCACTCGCAGCACGAACCGAAGTCGACCACGTCGTTCATCATCTCTTTAAAACTAGGGGTATCTTTGTATGTGGGCTCTGACATCCAATTTACTCCCGGACGGAGTGCAAACCGCGGACGGTTGCGACGTTGTTAATTGCGACCTTGTTAGTTGCGACCTTGTTAATTACGACGTTGTTAATTGCGACCTTGTTAGGCGCGACCTTGTTATCGAGTACGTTCAAGCAGACGTCTCACTAATCGTCGTAGCGAACCAACGAGCGGCAACTGACAGGAGCTAGGCGCGCAGCACCTCCGAGAAAGGCGAGCTCGATCATAAATGCGCAACCGACTGGGTTTCCGCCGACCTTGAGTACCAATTCAAGTGCGGCGGCCGCAGTACCACCTGTGGCGAGTAGATCATCGACGACGAGCACGCGTGCTCCGGGAGACAATGAGTCAACGTGCATCTCAAGAGTGTCGGTTCCATATTCAAGCTCATACTCAACAGCGAGGCTGTCGTGTGGCAGCTTCCCGGGTTTGCGCACTATAACGAGTCCGAGACCAAGGGCGTAAGCGATCGGGCCACCAAGAATGAACCCCCTCGACTCAATGCCAACCACGGCATCGATCTTCCCATCGTACGCCCCACAAATATCATCAACTACGTACTTAAGAGCCTCGGCGTTTCCGAGAACCGGCGTGATGTCCTTGTAGCCAATGCCCGGCTTCGGGAAATCCGGGACCGTGCGAATGAGCGAGCGAATGTCCATACTGGATACTTCTCCTTACTGTTTTGGTAAAAACGAAATCGGGTCACGCGCGACATTGTGACGCCGAATTTCGAAATGCAGGTGCGTGACGTCGGCTCGTCCCGTCCGTCCCACAAGTGCAATCTCGGCTCCTCGAGCCACCGTGTTGCCCTTACGTACAAGGTTGCGCTGGTTGTGCGCATAAACCGTTGTGAAACCGTCTGCATGCTCGAGGATCACAACATTTCCGTACCCGCTTAGGCGGTCGCTAAAAATCACCCGACCCGCGCGCGCCGCGCTAATCGGATGCCCTGACTCAGCCGCGATATCGACGCCGTCATGATGCCCTTCTTTGCGCGGACCGTAGTTCGAGGTGATGAGCCCGCTTAAGGGCCAGACAAAACCGCGCGAAGAAACTTGGCTGGACTTCTGCGTGGCCGGGATATGACCACGGGTAGGTTTTTCGGGGACCACAGCCGGAGTCTTAGGCTTGGTAGATGTGGCACTAGGCGCGGTTGCTTGCTTCCTAGACACAGTGCTTCGTGCCGCCGCTTTCTTCGAACGCGGTTCAACTGACGAGGGCGTGATAATCCGAACCGGCAAATGACGTTCGGCACCAGGAATGAAGATCCGCTGCCCGACCCTAATTGTGTAAGGCGCGTCAATATCATTGACCCGAGCCAACTCGGCGTAGTGATAGCCGTAGGCCTTTCCAATCCGATAAAGGTTCTCGCCGGACTGAACCACGTGATGAACTCCGGTACTACAGCTGCTGGCCGCAGCCAGAACGACCGCAGCGACGAGCGCTCGTAACGAGAACCTGTCGACAAGCCGGATCATAACGCGCGATGAATCACCCCGACTTCGTGAAAATAGCGAACGCCGACGAGCTGCTCAGGACAACGGTTGAGACAAGACTACCAGCGATCAACACGCCGAGAACCGAGGCAATGAAAAACTGCCGAAACGTAAATCCAAGCACGTACGCCCCTAGCGCTCCCGAATAGACGCCAGAGCCCGGCAAGGGAACGCCGATAAACAACGCCAAACCCAGCGTTCCCCATCGTTCGACATACTTGTGAAGGTTCTTCTGCGCACGGCCGACCAGCCGGTCATAAAGGTTGTTGATCCAACCGATTCGTAAAAAAACATGGACCGCTTTGTCGAGGAAAACCCAGACCACTGGAGCCAATGCGATATTCGCTGCGAGGCAAGTCCCGATAATCGCTGCGACACTTAGGTCGTCGCGATAGTTCACGTAACCGTGTGGAATCGAATAACGCAGTTCCAAAGTCGGGATCAGTGTAAACAGAATGAGTAGGAAAATAGCTCTCACAGAAACTCGATACCTCGGGCGCGCGCCACGCGTTTAGCGTGTGTCCTCATTCCCAATCGATCGATAGTGCGTCGACCGCAGGAATAGAATCGTAGTTGGTCAGGTCCAGATGCAACGGGGTCACTGAGATTTTGCCAGCTTTGATCGCCGCAAAATCGGTGCCGTCGGCATCCGGCATTTCAAGCTCCGCCCCACCGATCCAATAGTACTTGCGACCACGAGGATCGACCTTTTCGATGACCGCATCACCATAGCGACGTTTGCCCTGACGGGTAACCAGGAACCCAGTAGGCCTGGTCCCTTCGGGGACGTTCACGCTGAGCAATGTGTCGGGCGGCAAGCCGGAGTCGTGAAGTACTGTGACAAGGGCATTCGCGAACGACGCTGCGGCTTCGTAGTGGAACTTGGCACGTCCGACTTGAGAGAACGCCACCCCCGGAACTCCCAGCAACACGGCCTCCATAGCGGCGGAAACCGTGCCAGAGTACGTAACATCGTCGCCCAAGTTGGCGCCCCTATTGATCCCAGAAACGACAAGCCAAGGTCGCTCAGACAGCAAACCATTCAACGCCAAATTGATGCAGTCGGTTGGCGTTCCATCCACCGCCCACCAATCTTGCCGAACTTGATCGGCGCGCAGGGGGCGCTCGAGCGTCAGGGCGTGGGAAACGGCCGACCGTTCGCGATCCGGCGCAACGACGACAACGCGGTCAATAGCTTCAAGGGCTTCCACTAAAGCGGTAAGCCCCTCCGACTGAATCCCATCGTCATTGCTAGCAAGAATCATAGCGAGCGGATGATGTGCCCGCCCCCCACGGAGGTCAACCGCCCAGATGGCAAACGGCGGTTAGAGCACAAACGGCAAGAGCCGAACGGCTCTCGCCGCTCGGCTCTTTTCGTATGGTCGGGGCGACTGGATTTGAACCAGCGACCACTCACACCCCAAGCGAGTGCGCTACCAGGCTGCGCCACGCCCCGCGATCGGGCGCGACCATAGCCACACCTGTAGACAGGCGCAACTAGGTCGCGCTAGGCGGCGTCAGAAGTCGTAGCCAGTTTCTCCATGTTCGGACAGATCGAGGCCCATACGTTCGTCGTCTTCGCTAACACGTAAGCCAATGACCGCATCGATGATTTTGGCAAGAACGAATGTCACGGCACCGGCATAAACCGCGGTAGCCACAACGCCTTCGGTCTGCTTCCACAATTGCGTAGCCGTTCCAGATTCAATCAATCCCGCCGTTCCACCTACGGCTGTTACCGCAAAAACGCCGGTGGCGAGTGCGCCCCAAGCGCCCCCTATCCCATGCACGCCAAAGGCATCCAACGAATCGTCATAGCCGAGGCGGCCTTTTAGCATCACTCCGCCATAACAAGCCGCGGCGACAGTCGCGCCGATCGCCAGCGCGCCCATTGAGTCAACGTTTCCGCAGGCCGGTGTAATGCCAACCAAACCCGCAACCGCTCCTGACGCGAAACCGAGGGCACTGGCCTTACCCCGATGCCAGAGCTCGATCAGACACCAAACCAAAGCGGCCGTGGCTGCACTAATGTGCGTGACCACAAAAGCATTCGCCGCAGCTTCGTTGGCCCCCAAGGCACTACCCGCGTTGAAACCGAACCAACCGAACCAAAGAAGTCCGGCACCAAGAAGAGTCAGCCCAAGATTGTGGGGCTTGATCGGGTGCTGCGGATAACCAATGCGGCGACCAACGACCATCGCCAAGACAAGAGCTGAAACGCCCGAGCTGATATGAACGACCGTGCCGCCAGCGAAATCCAAAGCCTCGCCGTACAACCAGCCGCCGTCAGCCCATACCCAGTGGCAAATTGGGTCGTAAACCAACGTGCCCCAAAGGACGATAAACACCACGTAGGCACTGAACTTTATCCGCTCAGCGACCGCACCGCTGATTAGAGCAGGCGTGATGATGGCGAACATCCCCTGAAAGATCATGAAGACGCTGTCGGGAATGGTGCTGCCGCCCGTGGCCGTATTCTCGACTCCCGCAAGGAATACGTGCGACAGACCACCCACGAACGAGTTGCCCTCTGAAAACGCGAGTGAATATCCAATGACTACCCATTGGATGGTCATGACTCCCATCGCGACAAAGCTATGCATCAGCGACGAAAGCAGGCTCTTCGAGCGAACCATGCCGCCGTAGAACAAGGCCAGTCCGGGGGTCATCAGTAGAACAAGGGCGCTGCACACCAGCACCCAAGCAGTATCACCCGTATCCAAAGTCGATTCCGCGGCAAGCGCGGGAGAAACCCAAGCGCAGGCAAGCGCAAAGGTGGTTGCAGCGACCAATCGGCCGCGCGTTCGAAGACTCATTCGGTCCCCTCCTGTTTCATTTCGTGTTGTGCGCCGACTGCCAACGCACGAAAAGCGGCCGCCTGACCGCCGAATCAGCAGGCCCAACCAGCAACGGACGTGCCATCAGGAGTATGTGAGGTTTCGCCCCTATTTTGTGAGTCGAGCTCTTCTAAAGCTCGCCTCAAAAACAGGCAGTGCCACAGTTTCGGGCAACGACTTATGTAGCCCTGGGAGAAATCAGCTCGTCATTCTAGGAGGTTGTATCAGCGCAGACTGTCTCGAATTCGCTCGAGTTCTGCACGGATCTGAGCTGCGACACCTTCGATTGGCGCTGAGTTCGAGGAATCTTCGCCCCCCCCCTCACCGCCAGCCTCGATCTTGAGCTGACGCCGGGCGCCCTCAATCGTAAATCGACGAGCATGGAGCAGATCTTTGATTCTCAGGAGTGTCTCGACGTCTTTGCGGCGATACAGGCGGTGTTTCGATCTCGTCTTGCCCGGCTTAATCACCGTGAATTCCGATTCCCAGTAACGAAGCACGTACGGCTTGACGTCGACGATCTTAGCGACCTCGCCGATCTTGAAATACAGCTTATCTTCAGGGATTGGGGAATCGATCACTGCAAGTCCCTCTTTGCTCAGGACTCGTCGTCGAGGTCGATTTCTTCGACCCCGATCTCACCGAGATTAATAGTCCTTTTCAGAACCTGGCTCGGTTTGAAACTAAGGACGCGGCGTCCGCTGATCACTATCTCGGCCCCGGTTTGCGGGTTGCGCCCCTTGCGTGGACGCTTTTCGTTAATTACGAAGTTCCCAAAGCCGGAGATTTTAACCTTCTCGCCGGCTTCAAGCCGAGCCTTGATTACTTCGAAAATGGATTCGACGATCTCAGCCGCTTCCTTCTTCGAGAAGCCTACGCGCTCATATATCCGTTCGACGATGTCAGCCTTTGTCATGGAATCAGTCTGTCCGGGAGCGGTCATCAGTACCCCAGCTACGTTCGTACCCGAAGATTGAGGCTTTGGGTCACCGTGTCGACAACGGTCGCCTGCAATCGAGCGACCTCATCATCGGTCAGGGTCCGATCCGAAGCCCGATAAATGACTTGAAATGCCAAAGCTTTATCCTTCGTTCCGACGCCCTCGCCAGTATATTCGTCGAAGACACATACCGACTCGATCAGTTGCTCATCCAAAGATCGGATAGTGTCGATGACTTGTCCTGCGAGCATGTCGCGCGGGACGAGAAACGAAACATCGCGAGAAGATGACGGGAACTTTCCCGTGGCTTCTAAGCCAGCGTGCGCGGGAGCATACTCAAGCACCAAAAGGGAGTCAACTTCGAAAAGTGCAATTTTTTCAACAATTTCGAGCTCTTCCGCCACATCTGGATGAAGAATCCCAACGTAACCGACGACCGCATTGCCAACTTTGACGGCCGCACATTCGCGCGGATGGTACTCTGGACGTCCGGATTCTGGCACCCAAGAGAGCTCAAGCGTCGGTGCCAGCGTAGCCACCGCCCGTTCGACCACACCCTTTGCGTCCCAAAACGTTGCCTCGCCACCATCACCCGGAGCACGCAAGCGCCTCGGGCCAGCGAGCAATCCGGCAAACACCTCTCGTTCGTTTACAGTTTCGTTCTGCCGCGCGAACGTTCGCGCCACAGTGAAAAAATCAGTCGTCCTGCGACCATTGCGCCGATTGAGAAGATGCGCCTCCAACAGGTGGGGCAAACCGCTGCGGCGCATCTGGCTTTCATCGGAACGCAAAGGGTTGCGAAGACACACCGCGCTGGCGCCCACCGGATGTAAGCCCGGAAGCAACGCATTGCTACGGTCAGACGCGAACGCGAGCCCAACGCATTCGTTCAACCCGTCGGCGAGCAACGCGCGACGGACGACTCGCGACGCATGCACCGCGGGCGGCAAAGTCTGGGGAGCCATGCTGATTCGCGGGAGTTCGGTACCCACATTGTCATAGCCACGAAGCCGGGCGACTTCTTCGACAAAATCGATCTCTCGGTCGAGGTCGTGGCGATGACTTGGCGGCTCGACCAGAAGATCGTCACCCTTGATCGAAACCGTCACACCAAGTCGCGAAAGAAGCGCGCTGATCTCGTCGCGTTCAACAGGTGTAGCAAGAATCTCGGAGACCCGCGCGGGTCGCACCACAATCGGCTCGCGCCGAGGTGGTCCATCGCCAGCAGCGGTGACCGATTCTACAACGGTCCCGCCACCCAGTCGGGCGATAAGGGACGCCGCTCGCGCGAGCGCTTCAGGTAACGCACCAGAGTCGATGCCCCGTTCGAATCGGTAGGACGAGTCGGTAATCAAGCCCAAACGCCGCGACGTCCGCCGAATGCGATTCGGATCGAACACAGCCGCTTCCAAAAACAGATCCGTGGTCTCGGGACTGACCGCCGAGGCGGCTCCACCCATGACACCCGCAAGGGCAATGGGGCCCGCTTCGTCGGCGATCACAAGGTCGTCAGGTCGCAACTCAACGGTAGTGCCGTCCAGAGTCTCCATCGTGGCGGTATCACCGGCTGCGCGTACGAAAATCGAGGGACCTGCCAAACGAGCGCAATCAAAAGCGTGCAATGGCTGCCCGTATTCAAGCAGCACGTAGTTGGTCACATCAACAACGTTGTTGATCGAACGCACGCCGCTTGCAGCCAATCGGCGGCGAAGCCACGCGGGTGACAAAGCGATAGTAACGCCACGAACTTGCACGCCACGATACATCGAGCATCCAGCTGGCTCTTCAATAAACACGGGAATCGCACTCGGCTCGGTAGGCAGTAAGTGCCCAGAAGTCCAAGCCGGCGTGGTCTGCAATTCACAAACCGCTGCAACCTCACGCGCCAAACCGCGAACGCTTAAACAATCTCCACGGTTCGGGGTGATGGCGATTTCAAGAATCGTGTCATCCAAGCCAAGTAGTGGGACCGCAGCGGTTCCGGGTGAAAACTCATCGCCATCGCCTATGACGAGAATCCCATCCTCGCCAGGCGGCAAACCGAGTTCTTCACTCGAGCAAAGCATCCCCGCGGACTCTTCACCTCGCAGCTTTCCCTTTTTTATCTTGTGCCCAGCGGGCAACACCGTGCCGGGCCGAGCGAGAACGACTAAATCGCCCGCTTTCATGTTGCGGGCACCGCAAACAATCTGCCGCTCGCCCTCACCGTCGTTGACCCGGCAAAGCGTTAGACGATCGGCATTGGGGTGAGGCGTGGTTTCTTCGAGGCGCGCAACAACAAGCGTGTCCACCATGCCCTCGATCGCACCACGTTCGAGGGCTTCCACCTCCAACCCAGCCATCGTCAGGCGTTCGGAAATTTGTTCGGGATCGGGCAGATCCGAGATGTAGTCAGCCAACCAGCTAAGAGGTAGTCGCATCGTAGAATTCGCTCAGAACTGAGAGAGGAAGCGCAGGTCGCTTCCGTAAAGCAGGCGGATGTCATCGATGCAATATCGCAACATCGCGATACGTTCGATGCCAAGACCAAAAGCGAAGCCACTGTAGACTTCTGGATCATAACCAACGTGGGCGAACACCGCAGGGTCGACCATTCCGGCACCAAGGATTTCAAGCCACCCGCTCGTCTTGCAGATCCTGCAAGGCGCTCCAGCCAAAACCCCTTCGCCCTTACAAATCACACAACCAATATCGACTTCTGCACTCGGCTCAGTGAACGGGAAATAGCTAGGCCTGAATCGAACGCGCAGGTCGGAACCATACAGGCGGCGCAAGAACTCAGTTAACACGCCCTTGAGATGCGGAAACGTAATGCCCCGATCAACCATCAAGCCTTCAACCTGATGAAACATCGGAGAGTGAGTCACATCATCATCGATTCGATACACCGACCCGGGGGCAATGATGCAAAGTGGTGGCGGCGTCGTTTCCATGACGCGAATCTGCACCGGCGACGTGTGGGTGCGTAGCACGTTCCCACCTTCCACAAAGAAGGTGTCTTGCATGTCGCGCGCAGGATGATCTGCGGGGATATTTAGAGCCTCAAAGTTGTGGTAGTCGTCCTCGATGTCAGGCCCATCGGCGATCGCGAAACCCAAGCCTTGAAGAATCTCACAGACGTCGATCATGGTCCGAGCCAACGGATGCTCGTGCCCCCGAGACTGGCCATAGCCTGGCAATGTAACATCAAGCTGGGAGCCGCTTAGGCGAGCAGCACGGGCACTTTCGGCGAGCGTGTCGCCACGAGCACCCAATGCTGCCGCTACACGTTCCTTGGTCTGGTTTACCAAGGCCCCATAGGCTGGCCGCTCTTCAGCTGGCACCGCCCCGAGCCCGCGCAAGACCCGGGTCAGTGACCCCTTCTTGCCAAGGACATCGATGCGAAGCTGCTCCAGCGCGCCTGCGTCGGGCGCGGCTTCGGCGCGCGTGAGAGCTTCATGCTCGACGGCCGCGATTTCCTCGCGCAAGGACACGGCCGAGCTCTCAGGCCGCGAGTTTCGACTTCGCGAGATTGACGAGCTCGACGAACGCCGCCTGCTCATTGACCGCCATTTCGGCGAGCATCTTGCGATCGACCTCAACGCCAGCTTGCTTGAGTCCGTGAATGAGCGTCCCGTAGGTCAGCCCTTCAGCGCGAGCAGCAGCGTTGATTCGAACGATCCACAACTGACGGAATTCGCGCTTGCGAACCTTGCGGTCGCGATACGCGTACGTCAGCCCCTTTTCTATTGTTTCGCGGCCCGCCCGATAAAGTTTACGTCCGCCGACGAAACCCTTGGCTTTGCTAAGAATCCTATTGCGACGTCGTCGCCCTTTCGTTCCTCGTGTAACCCTTGGCATTCGAGGTTCTCCTTATCCGTTTGGAAGCATGCGCCGAATTTGCTTCACGTCAGAGGCGGCAACCAATGCGCCCTGACGAAGCTGGCGCTTCTGCTTCGCACTCTTCGAGGTGAGAATGTGGCGGAGGTACGCGCGCTTCCGCTTTACCTTGCCTGTCCCGGTGAAGCTGAAGCGCTTAGCAGCGCCTCGCCGTGTTTTAACTTTTGGCATCTCGTTTTCTCCTCTACTTCGACTCGGTTTCCGACTCCGGCTTTTTTGCCGGCGTCGGTGCCGGCGTGGGCGGAGTCGAAGCGGTGCTAGCTTTGGCACCCTTTTCTGGGTTCTGGTGTGGGACGCAGATGACCGACATGTTTCGACCTTCCATTCGTGGGAAGCCCTCGGGTGTCGCGATGTCTGTGATCGACTCCAAAACCTTATCGAGCATCACGCGACCAAGTTCCGGGCGAGTAATTTCTCGGCCTTTGAAAAAGACGGAAATCTTCACGCGATGCCCCTTTTCGAGGAACCGGCGAATGTGCCCAGTCTTGAACTCTACGTCGTGAGCCTCGGTCCTAGACCGAACCTTCACTTCCTTCATCGCCGTTGCTGGCGACTTGGTCTTACGTTTGGATTCCTGCGACTTCTTCCGCTGCTCGTAGCGGAATTTGTAAAAATCCATGATGCGTACGACTGGCGGTCTCGCCTCTCCGGCGACCTCCACCAAATCCAAGCTGCGGGAATCGGCAATCTCCTGCGCATCGCGCAGGTTCATGATTCCCAGCTGCTCGCCGCCGGAATCGATTAACCGCACCTCGCGCGCGCGAATGTCGGAATTGATACGAACTTCTTGAATCTTGGCTATGGCACACCTCCGTCGCCGGGGATATTCCTCTCGGCGAGCCAGCCCGCGAACTCTTCCAACGGCATCGGATCTAACTGACGGCCGCCTCGTAGCCGCGGGGCCACGGACTTTTCTTCCACTTCGCGATCACCCACAACGGCGACCACGGGAACCTTACCTTGCTGAGCTTCACGAATTTTGAAGCCCAACTTCTCATTGCGCAGATCGGCGACCGCCCGAAGCCCCTTCCGGCGCAGACTTTCTGCTGCCGCAGCCGCGTAGTCGTTGTGCCGATCGGCAACGGTAACGAATCGTACTTGCTGAGGAGCTAACCACAGGGGCAACGCACCTGCAGTGTGCTCGATCAGGAGTCCGATAAATCGTTCGACTGAACCCAGCACCGCACGATGAATCATTACCGGACGCTGGGTGCTGTTGTCGGAGGCGATGTAGCCCAGCTCAAACCGCTCCGGCAAAAAGAAATCAAGCTGGACCGTGCTCAGCTGCCACTCTCGCTTCAAAGCATCGAGCACGCAGAAATCAATTTTGGGACCGTAGAAAGCACCGTCGCCTGGGTTGATCTGGTATTCACCAATCTCAACGTCCAGCACGTCTCCGAGGGCCTTCTCTGCCCGCTCCCACATCTCCGGCTCGCCAAGTGCCTTTTCCGGCTTGGTTGAAAGATACACTTTCATATCTTCGAAACCGAAAACCGCGTGAGCTTCTTTGATCATCGCGATTACGGAGCGGATCTCCGCTGCGATCTGATCGGGCGTACAAAAAATATGCGCATCGTCCTGACTGAACGATCGAACACGAGTCAGGCCATGCATTGTTCCGGAGCGTTCGAATCGATGAAGACGGCCGAAATCAGCAATACGCAATGGCAGGTCGCGGTAGGAGCGCAGTTGCTCGCCGAACATTATGCAATGAGTCGGACAGTTCATCGGCTTGAGCGCGAACTGTCTCTCCTCAA
Organism: Binatia bacterium; assembly: GCA_047611725.1. Lineage (GTDB taxonomy): Bacteria > Desulfobacterota > Binatia > UBA1149 > CAITLU01 > JBLFWR01. Next base: position 34,800 of record JBLFWR010000001.1, read on the forward strand.
TCTCCGTGAAGTACATGTTCTCACGATAGTTGTCGTAGTGTCCGGAACGGTGCCAGAGATCGACGTCGAGAATCTGCGGAGTAATAACTTCTTGATAGTCATAGCGGTCGTACAAGCCGCGAATGTAGTCGACTAGCAAGTTGTAAACGCGTGCACCATCGGGCTGAAAGAACGGGCTGCCCGGTGCTTCGGCGTGAAACGAAAACAACCCGAGCTGCTTACCAAGCTTTCGATGGTCACGCTTTCGGGCTTCTTCCAAGCGCGCGAGGTGTTCTTTGAGTGCCTTGCGGTCGGGGAACGCAGTCCCGTAGATCCGCTGCAGCATGGCGTTCTTCTCATCGCCGCGCCAATACGCACCGGCGACACTTAGAAGCTTAAAAGCCTGTAGTCTTCCGGTAGATGGGACGTGAGGGCCGCGGCACAGATCTACGAAATCATCCTGCCGGTATAAAGTAACCCGCTCCTCGGGAAGTCCCTCGATAATCTCGGCCTTGAAGTCTTCGCCTATCGATTTGAAAAATGCGGTCGCTTCATCGCGCCCCATTTCCTCACGAACGACTTCGTGGTTGGCCTTTACGATTTTCGACATCTCCGCTTCTATCGCTTCGAGGTCGTCAGCGGAGAATCCCGCATCGTACTTGAAGTCGTAGTAGAAGCCGTCGTCGATGACCGGGCCTATGGTGACTTGTGCTTCGGGGTGGAGGCGCTTGACCGCGTGGGCAAGCAGGTGGGCCGTAGAGTGCCGTAGCACTTTGAGGCCGTCAGGATCGTCCGGCAAAACGGGGGAGACATCAGCACCTTCAGCGATCGATCGTGAAAGATCGATTACCTTGCCATCAACACGAGCAGCAACCGCTTTGCGGGCCAGCTTCGAATCAAGGGCGTCGCGAGCACAAGTTGGACCGACGGGCGATCCAGACTCATCCTGCGAAGAGGAAACGCTGTTATCTGACATCTTTTGGTTTTGCTCGGTCGCCGAACGTAGGCTTGGAGGGAGCGGTAAAACCGCCTTTTTTCGGCCCTCAACGCCTGGATGTGTTCGGTCTGAACGTCCTCCGGTCCAAATTCATATTTATGGTAGGCGCGGGCGGGATCGAACCGCCGACCCCTTCCGTGTCAGGGAAGTGCTCTCCCGCTGAGCTACGCGCCTATGCAAGTCCGGCGAAACCACCGAATCGGGATTTTCCCTTAACAATCGCGGCCTTTGCAGTCAACTCGGGAGAGATACATTCGCCCCTGTCGTGCACCAAGTCGGGCTCTTGCGCCTGTGCCTAACGCCCCGCAGCAATCAGTCCGGCAATGGTGAACCACTCTTCATCAGCCGATTGTTTTTCGTCGAAACCGATGTCGATGTACCAACCCGGCTCTTCGGGAAACGCAATACCAGGGATCGCTGCTCTCGTTCCGTGGAGCAGCTGCATGTCGATTACGCTGAAGGCATAAATGAACATTCGCGGCTCGTCATATTCGTAATCGACGTTGGGATTGGGCCTTTTCGAAGTTCGGATGCTTTGCATCACCGTCTTCCAGAGCTCCCCACCCTGATCGTACAGGTCCGAATAAATGACGAAATACGCTTCCTTGTCCATGTAAATCAGTCGCTTGGAGTAAGCGTAGTTACTGACTTTTGGCGTGCCTTCAAGGATGTAAACGCTGGGCCGCTTCTCCCAATTTTCGCAGAACGTCATGCCGCCGTCGTCGATACAGGGTTCGGGCGGCAAGCGTACCCCGTGAAGCGAGGCGAGCATCGGCTTCTCGCCGATCAACTTCCAGTCGAACCAGGGAATCTGTCCGGCATATCCACCGTAGCTATCTACGTCGATGTCCTGCCCGAATAGGGCATCGCTTCGTTGCGCGCTCGACATGCGGCGCACGCGACGAACGAACGGGAGGTATAGCCAAGTATCGTCTTGGCGAACCTGATCTAGATAGCGGTAGCTCACGCCACCGACACCTTTGAGATCAAAGGGCTCGATCAGCGGATATAGGCCAGATTTGCGGAACGTCTCGTCAGGATTGTCCTCAAATGCTGGAATTGGCTCGTGCTGAATCCGACCAGTGTACTGCAACACCCGTAGCCAGTCCGAAACAAAATGACGCTCAACGGTGTAGTGCTTGTTGCCCTGCGCATCGGTATAAAGAGAGCCCGTATCGGCATCGACCAAGTGAAGGCTCAGGTCGTCGCTGAAATAATGGGTGTTCTGAAAATTATACATGATCTTGATCGCGCCCTTCGGGTCATTGGCGAGATCAACGATAGGAAACGGACGGCCTGCAACCCAGTTCTGGAGCGCATTGTTCTCGTCGATCGAACACTGCGTCGCGTACTTTTCAGTCGCGGCCAAATAGTCGCGCGGCATCGGAATTCGTTCATACGGAACGATTTCCATCTCCATCCCGTTGCGCACCGACCACTCAACGCCAGGCGAAACGAGTCCGACGATCTTGTCGGCGTTCTTTTTGGTGATGACATCGCCGGGAGCGACATCAGCCCATGCTTGGACTGCAGGGACGAGGATAAGGAGAGAAAGGAGCGCGCTGCGGAAATGGTTCATGGTACCTCGGCTGAGCAACTCAAGGTTGGGATAATGACAAGAATGTCAATTCGAAGAAAGCCCGAATGTGCAAATGAGGTGCGGGGAAGCGCGCGCGTTGCCACGCTTCCCCGCTCCACACGTTTACGGACTAGCTCTCCGTGCTCTCTTCGGCTTGAACGTCGTCGTCCCCTTCGGCTTCGGCTTCTTCACCGGCGGCCGCTTCTTCGCTTTCGCCTTCTTCACCAGCGGCCGTCTCGAAAGGTTCCGGCATAGGCTCCGGGCGATCATCCCCGTCGACGCTTTCGTCTTCGAGCTCACCACCGATCGGTTTCACCAACAGATTCAGGTTGGCCATGACATCTTGTCCGACCTGAATCGCGAAACCATGGTTTCCGATCGCTTTGATCGGATCGCCCAGCTGAATCCGCCGACGATCGATGTCGAAGCCAGCTTCTTCTAGCAGGCGGTGCAAGTCGATGTTCGTTACCGAACCAAACAACTTGCCACCACGCCCGGCACGAACCTCGATCTCGAGGCTGACCTTCGCAAGGTCATTCGCCATGCGCTCGTAGGTGCCGCGCTCTCGTTCTTTTTTGATCTCGATAATCTGCTGCTCGTGGTCCAAGCGCCTGCGGTTGCGACGATCAGCCGGAACCGCGATTCCACGCGGGAACAAAAAGTTCCGAGCGTAACCGGGAGCAACATTGACGATCTCGCCAATGATCCCGAGTTGAGGAACATCTTCGCGAAGTATTACTTCCATGATCTATCCCCCCAGCCTCAGGATGCTTTGAACGGTAGCAACGCGACGTTCCGCGCGCGCTTGACCGCGAGCGTAAGCGCACGTTGGTGCTTCGCGCAGGTTCCGGTCGTTCGACTCGGGACGATGCGGCCACGTTCACTGACAAAGCCGTCTAGGACGTAGCTCCATTTGTAGTCGAGCTTTACGTCCTTATCCGCACAGAACTTACACACGCGACGACGGCCGCGACCGCCACCACGACGAAACTTGGGGCGGGAAGGACGTTCGCGATCTCGCTCTCCGCGCTCTCGACGAGGGGCAGCTGGCGCAGGGCGCGCCGCTCCAGCATCAGGCGTCGTAGTTGTCTCTTCACTCATTGTTCTCGCCTCCGGGCTCGGTCTTCACTTCCGGCTCAACAGGCGCCGTCGCCTCTGCTACTGGTGCCGCCGTCGCCTCTGCTGCTGGCGCTGCGGCCGCCTTCACTGCGGGTTCCGCCGCACGCGGAGCCGGGGCCGCTCGCGGGCCAACGTCTCCCGACCTGTCACGGTCGCGGTCACGGTCGCCGTCACGATCGCGCGAGTCCCGTGATCGCATCTCGCTTAGCGGGGTGTCCCTACGGCCGTCCGTGCGCTCTTCAACGCGAGGCGCTTCAGGAAGCCCAGTGTGCGGCTGCTGGATGCTCATAAAACGAAGCACGCCTTCGGAAATTTTCATATTCCGCTCGAGCTCTTTTACGAGTTCCGGTCCGGCTTCGTAGTCGATCAACCAGTAGTGACCGTGTGTTTGATTCTTGACCGCGTAGGCCATCGTACGCACGCCCCAATCGTGGCGAGCCGCGATTGTGCCGCCTTCGCGTTCGATGATCGAAGCGAAGCGGTCAATGAGGGCCGCCGTTTCGGCGTTCTGCGTGCTTAGCACGACCATGGTTTCATATGGACGCATAGTTATCTCCCTAAAGTTGACGTCGTTGAGGTCTCAAACGAGCAAAGGTGCGATCACCAAAGACACGATCGACATCAGCTTGATAAGAATATTCATAGAAGGACCCGAGGTGTCCTTGAAAGGATCGCCTACCGTGTCGCCGACTACGGCGGCGTGGTGAGCTTCGGATCCCTTGCCTTCGCCAGCAAGTTCACCCTTCTCGATCGATTTCTTGGCGTTGTCCCAAGCACCACCAGCATTCGCCATCATGAGCGCGAGCAGCACACCAGACAGAGTCGCACCGGCGAGCATGCCGCCAAGAGCTTCCGCGCCGAAACCGAACCCAACAAGGACCGGGGAAATAACAGCAACCAAACCAGGCAGCACCATTTCCTTGAGGGCGGCAGAGGTCGAAATGTCGACGCAACGCGCGGTATCCGGCTTGGCGTTTGGATCGCCTTCGAGCAATCCGGGGATTTCGCGGAACTGGCGACGAATTTCCTCAACCATCTGACCAGCCGCACGGCCAACCGAGGTCATCGTCAAAGCGCCGATGAAGTAAGGGAGAACGCCGCCAAGGAACAGACCGATTACGACCTTCGGGTCGGTAACCATGATCTGCATCGGGTCTATCCCGACAGCGGCACGCCCCTGATTGACGGCCATCGCGTAGGCGCTGAACAACGCCAATGCGGTAAGCGCCGCTGATCCAATCGCGAAACCCTTTCCGATCGCCGCAGTGGTGTTACCCAAAGCGTCCAGGCTATCGGTGATTTTGCGGACGTCTGGTCCAAGACCAGCCATCTCGGAAATACCACCCGCGTTATCCGCGATCGGACCGTAGGCATCGACAGTCATCGTCACGCCGACGGTGGCGAGCATACCGACTGCGGCAATGCCGATTCCGTACAACCCAGCAACCGCGTTCGCACCGCCGATCACACCGCAAATCACGATGATCGGCAAAACAGTGCTCTCAAGGCCGACCGCGAGTCCATTAATGATGTTGGTGGCACTGCCGGTCTTTGAGGCTTCCGCGATACGGCGAACCGGCCCTGCGGAGGTGTAGTACTCAGTGATAAGACCGATCAGAATTCCGCCTGCCGTTCCCAACACGACCGCCCACCAAACACCGGTGGAGATCGCACTAGCCTTGACGAAGATCCACGACACAGCCAGGAAGATCCCCGCTGCGATGAATGTGGAGTACCGCAGTGCTGCCGCCGCGCCAGCGCGCTTCAGAAAGCCCATCGACCCGATGCCGGCCAAAGAAGCGAAAAGCCCGATGGTCGCCATGACCAGCGGCAATGCCATCAACGCGCTCTGGACGTCCATGAGTTCCGAGCCTGCAGACGCGAGGCGCGACAAGCCAGTTGGTGTCAACGTCGCCGCGATCGCGATGGTCGCGATCATCGACCCACAGTAGGATTCGAAGATGTCGGCACCCATGCCAGCGACGTCGCCAACGTTGTCGCCGACGTTGTCGGCAATAACACCAGGGTTGCGAGGATCATCTTCTGGAATGCCAGCTTCGACCTTTCCAACCAAGTCACTACCGACGTCTGCCGCCTTCGTGTAAATGCCACCGCCGACGCGCGCGAAGAGCGCGATCGAACTCGCACCCATGGCAAACCCGTTGATAATTTTCGCGTCTTCAGGGTTGCCGTAAAGCAAGAACAGAACTCCGACGCCGATCAGCCCCAGTCCCGCCACTGAAAGACCCATCACAGCGCCGCCATTGAATGCAACGGTAAGAGCCTTCTCTTCTCCGCCGGTTCGGGCGGCTTCACACGTACGCGCGTTGGCGTCGGTTGCGGCCGTCATTCCGAGGTAGCCAGCAAGCATCGAGACGCTCGCGCCGATCGCGAAAGCGAAGGCTGTCGCCCCACCAAGCTTCCAAAGCAGCAAAAAGAAGACCACGACAAGGAACATCGAGAGCATTCGATACTCGCGGTTCAGGAAGGCCATCGCTCCTTCGCGAATAGCTCCCTGAATCTCGATCATCTTCGCGTCGCCAGCAGGCTCGCGTCGTAGTTGGGCCAGCAAACGCCAGGCGTACCAAAGGCCAAAAAGGCCTACCAAAGGTGTCACTTTAATGACGAAGTCCATGTTAAGGGCTCCTCCGTGGGGATTGTTGAGGTTTGATACGGTTCATCGACGATCAAGCCGGTGAGTTCGTATCGTTACGGTTAAATCGATTCATGACTGCGAGCACGTCATGCTCGCAGAGCGCTTCTATCGCTTCAGCGGCGCGTTCAACGAGGGGACGCGCCACGCCCTGCTCGTCATCGGAAAAACTACCGAGAACGTGCTCTATCGTGTCGACGCCTTCAGGCGGCCGACCAACTCCCATGCGAATTCGCACGAAGTCCGAAGTTTCAAGATTTTCCATGATGGAAGCGACACCGCGGTGTCCGCCAGAACCGCCACCTTGGCGGACGCGTAAGCGCCCAAGCGGCAAATCCAGATCGTCATACGCCACGACGAGACGGTCCATAGGGAGCGGATGCGCGTCGCATAACTCCCGTACGGCCAGGCCGCTCTTGTTCATAAAAGTTTGGGGTTTCATTAATAACACCATGGTACAGCGGATCTCGGTCTCCACCGTCAGCGAAAGGCATTCCTTTCGCCGGATGTCTGCACCCGCCCTACGGGCGAGCTCGTCGATCAGCTCGAAGCCGATATTGTGACGCGTGTGGTGGTATTGCTCGCCCGGATTCCCAAGTCCAACGACGCACAGCGTGAAATCTGACGCCATCGCGGCCATCGCGGTCATCGCGGGTTGATGCTGAGACTACTCAGCCGGAGTCTCAGCCTCTGCCGCGGCTTCCACTTCTTCCTCGTCAGTCGCCGATTTTTCGACAAGCGGAGCGAGAATAGTCACCAGGGTGAAATTCTCACCATGGGTAGATTCAACACCCTCGGCCAGAACGATGTCTTCGACGTGGATTGAGTCGTGAATATCGAGTGCGGTCACATCGACGTCGATGTGCTCCGGCAACGCGTTGGGAAGCGCCCGGACCTCTAGTTCACGCCGAACCGGCTGAAGGACTCCACCACTGACGATGCCCGCAGCCTTTCCGGTGTAGTTCAGCGGAATCACAGCCAGAACCGGCTTGTTCACGTCGATGCGTAGGAAATCGATATGCATCGGAGCGCCCGTGACGGGATGCGGCTGAATGTCCTTCACCAAAGCTAGACTACCGGTAACTCCGGCATCCTCGCTGAGAAAAGAGATCAGGTGAGAGCCCGACGAACCAGCGCCGCTGCGGCCAAAATCTCTCTTGTTCAACTGCAAGCTCAGGTTCGGACCGCCCGCTCCGTAAAGAACGGCCGGAATTTCGCCATTCCGGCGAACGGTGCGGGGGTTGGTGGCTGCGTCACGTTTGCTAACGGTAAGTTCAATGCTGCGCATGATATTCCTTTAAACTCCTGCTGACTCGTCTCGCCTTAGGCGAATAGCGAGCTGATAGATTCTTCACTGTGGGTGCGGCGAATCGCTTCTGCGATCAATCCGGCAACCGAGATGGCCTTAATTTTCGGTTCGGCCAAAACGTCGGGTCGTGGCGCAATCGTGTCGGCGATAAGGACCACATCGAGCACCGAATCGTGGATGCGCTCGATGGCAGGCCCGGACAACACACCGTGGGTAGCACAGGCAAAAACCCGTTCGGCTCCCGCGTCCATGACCGCTTGCGCGGCCTTACATACCGTCCCGGCGGTATCGATCATGTCATCGACAATGACTGCGGCACAGCCTGAAACATCGCCAATGATACGCATTTCTTCGACATGATTGGCTCGCGGCCGTCGTTTGTCGATGATCGCGAGGGTTGCGTCCAAACGCTTGGCGTACGCTCTAGCACGTTCAACACCGCCAGCATCGGGCGAGACAACCGCGAGCGGAAGATCGCCGAGTTCCTTTTGCAAGGCTGGCAATAGGACCGGGTTCGGAAAGAGGTTGTCCACCGGACAATTGAAGAACCCCTGGATCTGCCCCGCGTGCAGCTCCATCGTCATGACACGTGAAGCGCCCGCGGTGACGATCAGGTCGGCCACCAATTTCGCGCTGATTGGGACCCGCGGAGCGACTTTTCGGTCTTGCCGCGCATAGCCGTAATACGGAATCACTGCGGTAACCCGGCTAGGTGATGCTCGCTTGAGAGCATCCAGCATAAGAAGCAATTCCATCAGGTGGTCGTTGCCGGGTGAAGACGTCGACTGGACGACGAAAATATCGCCGCCTCGAACGTTGTCCAAAATCTCGACAAAGATTTCGCCGTCGCTGAAACGGGTCACTTCGGCGCGGCCGAGCTCAACGTTGAGTTCGGCGCAAATCGCCTTGGCCAGCCCCTGGCTCGCGTTGCCTGCAAATACTTGTAGCGCTTTCATGATTACCGTCGCCGCCGCTCGTCGTGTGCACTATTCATTCGATTCGACCTTGTGGCCCGCCAGATGCGGAAGAGCTGGGCGGGAAGGACTCGAACCTTCGGTGACCGGTACCAAAAACCGGTGCCTTACCAACTTGGCTACCGCCCATCATCCTCATCGCGCCCGTGGAGGACCGCGCAAAATTTTAACCGCCCACGCCCGATCAGGAGCTTGAAAGTCCGCTGCCGCTGCTTTCGCCCTGCTCTCGTCGTCGAACAGACCGACCATCGCCGCGCCAGACCCAGACAGGACCGTGGCCCGGGCTCCCTGCGTATCAAGAATCTCTCGAATACGAGCCACATCAGGGTAGGCGCGAGCCACCCCGAGCTCGAAATCGTTGTGGAAACCGCGACCCAAGGTCGCATCCGCAAACGACAAACGCGGAAAACTAATTTTCGCCTGACGGGATGTCAAACTTCCTAACGCTTCGCGGTAGGCCCAAGCTGTCGGCACCGTCACCGCTGGCATCACAACGACGAGGTTCAGGGACGGAAATCCTGGCACCGGCTCCAGTCGCTCCCCAACCCCGGTTGCCCACGAAGGCCTACACGGGAGAAAAAACGGGACGTCAGCGCCCAGCGACGCGGCCAAGGCGTACAACGAGCGCTTGGCCCGGTCGAGCCCAAGCAGCCGGGTTATCCCTTTTAGGACTGCCGCGGCATCACTACTACCACCGCCAAGACCAGCCCCGTGAGGGACTTTCTTTGTGAGGCGAATTTCAACTCGCGCCTTCACTCCGGTCGCGTCGAGCAATGAAGATGCTGCTCGACACGCTAGGTTGTCAGGCCCGCCCCCAATGGTGGGATCCCCAAGAACCTCGCAGGAAATGTGGGTTTCCGCAGCTCTGGTCACCCGCATTTCCACCTGGTCGCACAGAGAAACGGGCAACATGAGCGTCTCCAAATCGTGGTAGCCGTCGGCGCGCCGGCCGAGCACGCGCAACACTAGATTGACCTTTGCCGGCGCCAAAACCGTCAAATCAAAAGGTTCCGCCCCATCGGGGCTTCCGGAAGTCACTGTTGTAGAAACGGTCACAAACAGGAGTTTGACGGCCCCCACGTCGCGTGACAACACCCCGTCCATGTCTACGCCACTTGAAATTGCCGCGTCGCTTGCCCGCCAAGGCGGGAAACTGATCGCGACCGCCGCCACAAAGCGTAGAGAAGTCGAGCACAAATCACCCGTAGATTTGGTCACCGCCACTGACAGGGCCGTTCAGGAACTTGTGGTTTCCGGCCTCGAGCGCGCTTTTCCGTCCCATTCCATCGTGGCCGAAGAAGGGGCCGATGGGATACGGCCAACTGGGGCGGTTTGGTACGTCGACCCGTTGGATGGGACGGCCAACTTCGTCCATGGCATTCCGCACTGCTCAGTCTCGATCTCGCTGATCGTCGATGAGGTTCCGCAGGCTGCCGCCGTCATGAACCCGTTTCGCGACGAACTCTTTACCGCGGCGCGGGGCGATGGAGCACACCTGAACGGAAAGCCGATCCATGTTTCAGCAACCACGCTTCTGAATGACGCGATGTTGGTCAGCGGGTTCCCCTACGACCGGCGCGACCACGTGGATTTTTACCTTCAATGGTTCAAGACGTTTCTGATCCAAGCCCGTGACGTTCGCCGCTTCGGATCGGCCGCACTAGACCTGTGTGACGTCGCCTGTGGCCGATTCGATGGGTTCTGGGAATGGGGGCTGCACTCCTGGGACACGGCGGCCGGGATCTTGATTCTGACCGAAGCAGGCGGCCAGATCTCCGATTTTGACGGTGCGCCGTTCGACCCATGGCTCCCGCGAATTTTGGCAACCAATGGAGCCCTCCACGCAGAAATGCTCGGGGTGCTCGGTGAGCTTGGGGGCGCCCTTGCCCCTCCTGGCGACCCCTAAACGCCGTCTTCGAAGTACGCTTCCCCTTTTCAAGCGGGAACGTTACACAGTCCTAGTTAGCCGCGAATGGGTTGCCCTCGTAGCTCAGGTGGATAGAGCACCGGCCTCCGAAGCCGGTTGCACAGGTTCGAGTCCTGTCGAGGGCACCACCCCTGCACCCTTCGATGCCGCGATGCGTTTGACTTCCGGCGTTGAACCTCGGTAATTTCCCGCGATTGGCCATTGGCTTATCCCCAGCTGGGGAAGCCACGCCGCACCTGGAGGATTTTGGATGGAGGTAAGAGTCGACGGTTCTCTTGAACGCGCAATGCGCGTGCTCAAGAAGAAACTGGCTGCAGAAGGTGTCTTCAAAGAAATGAAGATCCGAGCCTTCTATGAAAAGCCCAGCGTACGGCGCAAGCGCAAACGGCAAGAAGCGGAGCGAAAGCGCCGCAAGGCCATGCGGCGCGCGCAACGGAACGGCTAGATAAGTCGCGGGCCTTGGCCCGTAGTGAGACGCTAGATGGGTCTTTAGAGACCCATCCGGCGCTCCAATTGCAAGTTGCTAGAGCCTGGTCGGTTGGACCCGCGTCGCAATTTTCGCTCGCGGGTAAAGCGACCAGCATGGTCGGTGGAGGATGTCGGGGAGATGGAGCTACCCAAGTGCATGAAATGCGGACAAGGGCACCTCGTGCCACTGTCCGATTACGGCACCGATGGAGCCTCGGTCCTCTACAAGGCGTGGGTATGCATTAGCCCCGATTGTGGGTTCCTGCTGCGTATCGACAAAGGCCAAGTCACCTACGGCCGGCGCCCCGAGCAACCGCGCTAAATCAGGTCTCCCTGCTTCAGCTCCGGTTGCCGATGGCGACGTCATCCAACACGACACTACTGATTGTTTCGAAGCTCGTTCAAACGAGCCCACACCAAAACCCGGTCGCTTCGTTTTTCGGCGACCCACGGCCCTGGATCCCCATACTATGAGTAACGAACCGAAGTCGCAGAACATTGTTTGGCATGCCACCACCGTTTCGCGTGATGAGCGCGAGAGTTTCAACGGACACAAAGGTGCAACCATTTGGCTGACCGGCCTTTCTGGCTCGGGAAAGTCGACGCTGGCCAACCTCCTTGAGAAAGCACTGTGGGAGCGCGGCGTTCGTTCTTTCGTTCTCGACGGTGACAACGTCAGACACGGGCTCAACAAGGATCTTGGATTCTCTCCCGCAGATCGCACCGAAAACATCCGTCGTATCGGCGAAGTTGCGGCATTGTTCACCGAAGGCGCCACGATCAACGTTACTGCGTTTATCTCGCCCTATCGCGCCGATCGCGACTTGGTGCGCGCCACGGTTGCCGATGGCCATTTCATCGAAGTCTACGTAGAGTGCGACCTTGACGAGTGCGAGCGACGCGACCCGAAGGGCCTCTACAAGAAGGCACGTGCTGGCGAAATCCCCGAGTTCACCGGAATTTCAGCTCCCTACGAGGCGCCCGACAAGCCGGAGTTGGTCATCAACACGACCAAACAATCTGAGGCCGAGAGCCTGGCGGCAATGTTGAAGTACCTCGAAGGCGCCGGTTACCTCAGCGCCAGCTGAGCCAGCCCCAACACAATTGAATCCCCGCCCGACCGCGGGCAATCTACCCCTTGATGCTGGAGGCCGCCCCGTTTCGGGACGAGCCGCCAGTTCAAGGACCCCTTAGCAAACCAGGAGTACGGCATGACCAAAACTTTCACCCGTCACCTTCTCGTCCCGGCCTTGGCCGTGGGCCTTGTCACCGTTTCAGTATTGGCCGCTCAGGCTGGCTCGGTTACCGGAACCGTCACCTTTGATGGAGACGTTCCTAACCGCCGCCCCGTAAAGATGGCAGCAGATCCATCTTGCGAAGCCTCCAATCCCGACGGCCGCCTCGGAGAGGTCATGGTTGTTAGCGCCGACAAGCAGATGGCTAACGTTTTCGTGTACGTAAAGTCCGAAGTTACTGGCGAGTTTGACTTGCCCGAAGCCGCTCACCTTGACCAAAACGGCTGCATGTACACTCCCCACGTCACTGGCGTGATGATCGGCCAGACCATAGAGATCAAGAACAGCGACGGCACGCTGCACAACGTGCACTCTCTCCCGGAGAACAGCGCGCAGTTCAATAACGCGATGCCGATCAAGAATCAGGTCATCAAAAAGAAGTTCTCTGCTGAAGAGGTCATGGTCCGGGTAAAGTGCGACGTTCACCCCTGGATGTCGGCCTACATCGGGGTTCTGCCTCACCCGTTCTTCGCTACGAGCTCGACCGACGGAAGCTTTACGATCGAAAGCTTGCCGGCAGGCACGTACGAGCTCGAAGCCTGGCATGAGCGTCTCGGCACGAAGACACAGTCGGTCACCGTTGGTGCCGACGGCAGTGTCACCGCCGACTTCTCTTTCGCGCCGCCGAGTAAGTGATCTAGGCGACGACTAATTTTCAGCCCGTCCGGTCCTGAAGATCGGGCGGGCTTTTTCGTTTCAGTACAACTGAGAACCTTCCCCGGGTGCCTACAACCGAGAACATATTCATTGTCGGTTCTGCTGCAGCGCTGGTCGTGGCGGCAGTCTGGCGTCTTGTGCGCAACAGTCGCGACACATCGAATATCGCTGCGCTTGATACGCCTTGGACCGTGACCGTAATCTTGGTGGTTGTCGGTTTGTTTTGGCTTGTCGGAAACGAACTCGGTCATGGGTAGTCGCCGCGTACATTGGCTGGCCGTCGCCACGGCTGGTTCTGCCTTCTTGCTCATTGTCGCCGGTGCACTGGTGACAAGCCGCGATGCTGGCCTGGCCGTTCCAGACTGGCCGCTGGCGTTCGGCGAACTCAACCCTCCGCGATGGTGGCAAATCGAAAACGTCCGGACTGAACACGGACACCGCATTATTGCGTTTCTCGTAGCCTCCCTAACCGCGTTTTTAGCCTGGTCGGTCCGACGCGTGGAAACCAGGCCGGCGGTCCGAAGCCTAGCCGCCGCTGCAGCGGGCCTTGTGGTACTTCAGGCCCTGCTTGGCGGGCTGCGTGTCTTGGCCCTTTCCGTCGATTTAGCGATGGTTCACGGTTGGCTGGGGCAAATGTTTTTCGCCACGTTGGTGTCGCTTGCGGTGGTAACTTCCCCGACTTGGACTACCACCTCCTCATTTCCGACCGATCGCCGCACAAGAAACATCGCGCTGCTTTTTGTGGGCGGGGTTGTCACCCAACTGGTAGTCGGCATTGTGTTGCGACACTTGGGAGCCAGCGCTCGCCCCTTGATGGAAAACGGATTGTTCTACGTGCATGTAGTCGCGGGCCTTGCCGTCGCAGCTCTCACCTTTGCACTGCGGCAATCGACCAACGGGAACGTACGGTTAAGACGAACCGCAACATGGGGATGTGTTCTGGTCTGCGCTCAAATCGCGTTGGGTTTGGTAACGTTCCTTGTAACCGAGACCATGCAGTATGATCGCCAAGCGACTTTTGCTGAAGCTTGGATCCCAACGCTGCATGTCGCAGTTGGTGCTGGCCTGCTGGCGGTTGCGATGAGTTCGGTCCTGGTAGCATGGCGCGACTCTCTGCCATTCGATGCCCGCCCCTTGGCGGCGGACCAGACTCGATGAAGGCGAAAGGCGCCACAATGACGCGACAAACGATGGCCATCGATCGCACACAGATTTACTTCGAACTTACCAAGCCGCGTATCACTGCAATGGTCCTTTTGACCGTCGGTGCTGGCTTCACCCTGGCCGGTGGAATGACGAACGTGGCACTGCTTCACGTGATGTTCGGAGCCGGACTGTCGTGCATCGGTTCGGGCGCGCTCAACCAATATTGGGAACGCGAGACCGACGGTCTAATGCACCGAACCCGCTTTCGCCCGCTGCCTACACGCAAAGTTTCACCGACTACAGTGCTTTCGTTTGGCGCATTTATCGCTATTGCCGGAGTCGCCTACCTCGCAGCGACAGTCGGAGCAACGGCGGCAGCGATCAATGCAGCGACCGTAATAAGCTACCTCTTCGTCTACACACCGTTGAAGCCCCGAACCCCAGTCTCAACTCTGGTTGGCGCAATCCCCGGGGCCTTGCCGCCGGTAATCGGTTGGACGGCAGCAAGCGGGTCCATCGACGCGGGTGCCGCGGTACTTTTCGGCATACTGTTCCTGTGGCAAATTCCACACTTTCTCGCCATCGGGCGCATGCACCGGGACGACTACGCGGCAGCCGGGTTACCGATGTTGGCGGTAGTAGATCCGCATGGGCAGGTCGACGGCGCGCAAATGAAACTCTACGCCGCCGCGCTGATACCCGTATCGCTTCTACTCGTACCGCTGGGCGTAGCGGGACACTTGTACTTTTGGATAGCGCTTCCGAGCGGCCTGGTTTACTGGGCCGTCGCGATGCAAACTGCAGGAACGGCTTCGCCGGAAGCAGCTCGCAAACTGCTTCTGACGTCGGTCATCTACTTGCCGATCATATCTGCAGCGATCGTCGTTGAGGGGATGTTACAGTGACCGCCATTGACGCCAGCGCCGTTCGCGTATCCGACTTGTCATTTTCTTACGGCGAGCACCGGGCCCTCGATCGGGTCTCGTTTCAGGTTGAACAAGGAGTAATCTTTGGGCTCCTAGGCCCGAACGGCGGCGGTAAAACCACTTTGTTTCGCCTGCTATCGACGCTACTTCCCGCGCCTGCCGGGACAATATCTATTGAAGGATTTGATCCTGCACAGCAGACTGCGGCGGTTCGCGTTGCAATCGGGGTCGTCTTTCAGTCCCCTAGTCTCGACAACAAACTCACAGTCGTTGAAAACTTGCGCCACCATGGACACCTCTATGGATTGCGTGGAGGAGAACTCGATTCTCGCATCACACGACGACTCGGCGATCTGCGCCTTACCGACCGAAGTAACGACATCGTCGAGACTCTTTCTGGCGGCCTCAAACGCCGGGTCGAGCTGGCGAAAGGGTTGCTGAGCAATCCAAAAGTACTGATCCTGGACGAGCCATCGACGGGCCTAGATCCGCGCGCTCGCCGAGACTTCTGGGCCCAAATTGAAATCCTTCGCAAGGAGCAAGGGACAACCGTCCTGGTCACGACTCACCTCACAGACGAAGCCGAGCGCTGTGACCGTCTTGCGTTCCTGGACCGCGGCCGCATCGTTTCCCAAGGTAGTCCGGACGAATTGAGACGCCGTATCGGGGGCGATGTGATCACAATCCACACCGCCTCCCCCGCCGAGCTTGAAGTCACTCTGCAACGTGACATGGGCGTGCAAGTCACCCGCATTGGCGATGCACTTCGCATTGAGCATGACGACGGCGCCTCGCTGGTTCATCGTCTCTATGCGGACTTTGGGACTCGCTTCGACTCAATCAGTATTGGACGTCCAACGCTCGAAGACGTTTTCATTCACGAAACGGGACGGTCGTTGTCACTCGAAACCGAGGGTGATCCGTCATGAGCCAAATTAACTTACTAGCGACTTGGACATTGGCCGAACGGGAACTGGTCAGGTTTATCCGTCAACGAAACCGTGTGTTCGGCGCTCTTGCACAACCGGTGCTATTTTGGGCGCTATTCGGAGCTGGCTTCGGAGCGTCGTTTCAACCCGGTGGCGAAACCGGACCAGGCTATTCGGAGTATTTTTTCCCTGGAACCGTGGTTCTGATCCTGCTGTTCACAGCGATCTTCGCGACGATCTCCATTATCGAGGACCGGAACGAAGGGTTCCTTCAGGGCGTCATGGTTTCACCGGTTTCTACCGCCACTATCGTGGCAGGAAAAATTCTGGGCACCGTAATCCTGGCAACCGGACAAGCCTCGTTGGTTTTCCTACTCGCTCCGTTGGCTGGAGTTCCGCTGACGCTTTCGGGCGTCTTGTTAGGCATTCCCCTACTCGCTTTTATCGCCGTAGCACTTGCTGGGCTCGGCTTCTCGATCGCGTGGCGCCTCGATTCGACGCAAGGCTTTCATGCCGTCATGACGGCCTTCCTAATGCCTATGTGGCTCCTCTCCGGGGCTTTCTTCCCGGCCGACGGGGTGCCCAGCTGGTTGGGGTGGATCATCGCTATCAATCCGCTGACATACGGCGTGGCAGCTTTTCGCCACGTTCTGTATCTCGACGGCGGAGCTGCTGTGGTAGGAATCCCAGGACTCGCGTTTAGCTTGGTGGCCGTGCTCTTTTTCGCCGTCGGCACCTTTGCACTCGCGTTGGCGGTTGCCTCTCGTCGCACCATCGAAACACGCTCGTGAATCTTCGCCGACTACGACTATCGATTCTGGCCGCCCTTGCACTGGCAATTTTCGCGGTCGCAGTTCTAAAAACCTTTCGGGCGAGTGAGCCCTCTTCACCCGTTCTCAAGACTCTGTCCTCCTTCAGTCTCGTTGATCGCAATGCCGAGCCTTTCGGAACCAGCGACCTAGAGGGGCATATCTGGGTGGCCAGTTTCATTTACAGCACTTGTCCAGGTCCGTGCCCGCTCGTAGTCAGAGCGTTGCGCGGTGTCGACGAACGCCTCGCTGAAATTCCATCACTGCGCATCGTCTCCATATCGGTAGACCCCGACCACGATACCCCTGACGTCTTGGAGGAGTACGCGACCACTCATGCGATTCCCTCTGGCCGTTGGAAGCTACTGACCGGCGACCCCGATCTCGTGTTTGCGACGATTCGCGAGAACTTTCTGCTTGGCGTTGGAGCCGCTCGCGATATGTTTCCAGAAGGCACCGAAGAAGCCGTGATTGCCGCAGCGATTCAAAGCGACGGCCCCGTCGCTCATAGTGTCCGATTCGCGCTTGTCGACAAAAAGCTCAACGTTCGCGGATACTACAAATCTACAGAAATCGACGAACTCGACCGCCTCGTCCACGACGCGCGGCGATTATCGCGGTGAGCCCTGTCTGCCAACATGGCTGAGACAAACACCCGGCCGCGAATTTCTGTCCAATTCGGATTCGTCGTCAGGGGTACTTCTCAAGCTGGGTAGCAACGGGAGTTTGCGTCTACCGTGGCAGGGAGTCCAGAATTGGGCCGGCTTTAACTCCGACAACGAACGGGCCCGACGCTTACGTGATTCGCCGCTCCTACACTGGGGCGCAGCAGAGGCAGTCGATATCTGCGCACCAATGGTCCCTTCATCCGCCAAATAGCTGCCGCCGCTTTCACCTTCACAATCATGGCTGGTCTATTCTTGGCACCATCGGCACAGGCCGAGGCTGAGTATCGATATTGCTCACGCGATTCTCATGGGCGGGGCGCGGGGGCTCCCGTATCGACATGCGGCAGCGGACTCGAACAAGATGGCGCCCTTTGCTATCCGGGCTGCGCCGGCGGCTACGATGGAGTCGGCCCTGTTTGCTGGCAGCAGTGCCCGAGCGGTTACATCGACGACGGCGTAACTTGTCGCCTCCCCGAACACATCTTTGCCAAGAGCAGCTACAGCCGAGGAGCGGGAGAGCTCCTCGGCTGTAGCTGCTAGCCAAGAGTTGGACGGCGGCCTTTGCTATCCAAACTGCGGGGCCAACTATGACGGCGTTGGCCCGGTGTGTTGGGAAGACTGCCCGGCAGACTACCCCGCCGATTGCGGAGTCCGATGCGCGACCACATCGGGCGACTGCGCAGCAGGCACGCTGAGCCCCGTACCTGGGTCGAGCTGTACCGAACCGCCATCGGGCACTGCGTGCAACGGCCCCTCGCAGCTATGTGACAGGCGATTCGATCACGTCACATTCGGCATGACCCACAACGCCCACGGCTGTTGCGGCGTCTCGCGGTTCACGCGGCTTTGCGACTATCTCATCACGCTCGGTCGCTTCCTCGATGCCAATCCCAGCGAAACGCTGACCCTGCTCATCGAGCATACCGATGGACTAAGCGTTCAGGACGTTGCCGGAGTTTTTCAAAGTACCGGTCTCGATAGCCGAACCTACGTAAAGCCCGCGTGCGCGGCGTGGCCTACGCTCTCCCAACTTGGCGGACGAATCCTTGCCTTCTCTCAAGACGGTTCGTTCGGCGGAGTGATCCAACGCCTTTGGAGTCAAGGCTTCGACAATCCCTACTCATACGACATCGTAGAAGGTTACGCGCTGCCGCGGACGTGCGAGGTCGGGCGCGGCACTCAGAGCGGTTTATTCCTGATTAATCATTTCATCACACCTCCATCATCGGGAATCACCGGCTCGTACTCGAACGGGGATCGCCTGCTTGACCAAGTCGATGCCTGCGAAGCAGCCGAGTACAAGACGCCGAATTTCATCGCGCTGGACTACTATGAGCAGGGCTCGTTCGACGGCGGCTCTTTTGCCAACTACGTCGCTTCTATCAACGCGAGACCTCATTTCGGACGCGCCTGGGACCAAGGATGAGCCCCGTACGATCTTCCGCTCGGCAGCGACTGCTCAGTAGACGGCGACTGCGCCAGCCATATCTGTCCCGCGGGTAGTTGCGTCGATCACTACTGTGGTGATGGCACAATCGACCAAGGCGAAGCCTGCGACGACGGGAATCAGGTCGATACGGACTTGTGCACCAACACCTGCAACCAATGCCAAATGCGGAGACGGAATCGTAGGGCCTGGCGAGGCCTGCGACGACGCTAATTCCGCCGATAGCGACGCTTGCACGAACGCCTGCGCTGATGCCGTGTGTGGGGACGGTATCGTTCAACTTGGCGTCGAAAGTTGCGACAACATGAATACTGCCGACGGCGATTGTTGTGGGTCGTCATGCGCCCACGACGCGGTGGGGACCGGATGCGACGATGGCGACGCCTGCACAGTGGGTGACACCTGCGATGAGGGCGGCGACACGTGCAACGTCGCCCTCGGGACGACCTGCTCCGACGACGGCAATACGTGCACCGACGACCAGTGTGACGGTGCTGGTGCGTGCGAACATCCGAACAACGCGAAGCCGTGTGATAACGGCCTATTCTGTAACGGCGCCGATTCTTGCTTAGGCGGTAGCTGCTTGGCACACGCGGGTGGTCCGTGTGCTGCAGGGACCGATTGCAACGACGACTGCGACGAGACGCAGAATAACTGTTTCGCCGCGGCAGGCTCGAGCTGCACCGACAATGGAGATATCTGCACGGACGACGAGTGCTACGGGCCGGGCACATGCGACCACGTGTTGGCCCCCACCAACCACCCGTCCTGTGTAACGACAACAACCACATCGACGACAATATCGTCGACAACGTCAACGACGAGCACGACCCTGTCGGGCCCCGCTAGCTGTGGCTTGTCGCCTGCGCCGCTGTGCTTGGACGCGGCACAGGCGAAGTTCCACTACAGAGAGAAGTCGGCTGGGAAAGAGAAGATGAAGATGCAGTGGAAGAAGGTTGCCGATGCTACCACGCAAGCGGGCTTCGGTGATCCGGCAAACGGTGACACCAGCGTTGCTGTATGCATTTACGATGACCTCGGCGGTCTTGTCCAGGACTTCCTGGTTGATCAGGCAGGTCAACTTTGTGCTGGCACTCCGTGCTGGAAGGCCCGGGGCACGAAGAGCTACGGATACAAGGATAGGAACAACGCGTCGGACGGCATCGCCAAGATCGTCTACAGGGCGGGTGAGCCCGGTCGGGGCGCGGCTGACGTCCGTGGTAAGAACGACATCGCACACGGGCAGGCGGCATTGCCGACCGGCGTTGTTGCGGCGCTAAGGGGCAACGTGAGCCCTACCGAGTGTGTCGCGGTTTGCGCCCGAGACGGTCAGCAACAGTACATTCGCTCGGACCAACCTTGACTCTGGACAGCGACCCATGCCTACAATCCGGGACGCACTGCTAGGGTTAGAGGACCCGCTACCCATGAGACCACTCGCTCTTCTTATCATTCTACTTTCTTGTTCCCTGCCCTTCGCCACTTCGACACGCGCGGCTTGTGACCCGGCCCGCCCAGTTCCGCCTTCGGTAGAACTTGCACCGCTGGATCGAGTCTTGTTCTACGGTGATAGCCTGACGGCTGGCTTTTCCCGCAACAGGCACCACTACGCGACACTCTTTGAGCAGATCGCAAAAGAGACCTACTGCGATTTCGACGAATTGGTCGTAGTCGCCAAAGGACGACGTGGCTCGCACTACGCACGCTACGACCGGTTGGTCACTCAAGTGCTACGCGAAGCCGAAGAGCCGTTCAGCGTGATCATGTTTCAGGACGCTGGCAAAGCCCTTCGTTTGGAACACCCGAGGCGTCCCGATTCTCCGCGAATCTTTCCGAATGCGGTATTGCTGGCGATCGCGGAGGCCAACCTGCAAGCTCCAGGCGCTCGGCTAATCTTAGCCACCACTCCGCCACTGGACTCACAGTCGGCTCGCAACCGTTTCGTTCGTCTTTACGAGCGCCAAAACGACTGGCGGGACCACAACGCGGTGACGCGCAGCATCGCCGATTCACAAATTCTGTCAGTTGCGCCGTGGGACACAGACGCTTGCTATGCCTACAACGCCTCGACCGGGTTTGTATGGACAGATGACGGTGTGCACCCGAACGCCTTTGGCGACCTCCTACTTGGGCTTAGCATGCTCAAGACGGTGGGCTTCCCTCGCGAGGATTTGGCTCTCGATATTCTTTCCTCGCTCGACATCGAGATTACCACCGAAGACGCCAACGCGATCGCGACACTGGTCTACGACGCGCCAGATACCTGTAACCCTTAGCTCGGTGTGACAGGCACGGGCAACACAACGCGAAAACAAGACGGTTTTCGCAATTGGCCTACCCAATGACACAAAGCCCTGGACATCCTCGGTCGACGCTGACCCGTCGAATCCTCATCGGCATGGCCCTCGGGTTCATCGCCGGCTTGGGATTGGAATCGGCACCGCTACCCGTGGCTTTCAGCGAGTTTGTCGTAGACGACGTCTTTCGGGTTGGCGGGGCGCTGTTTTTGGCCAGTCTGAAGTTGCTGGTCGTGCCTTTGGTTTTCGTTTCAATCGTTTGTGGAACCGCGGCCCTCGATGACGTGGCCAAGCTCGGTCGACTTGGCCTGCGAACTCTCACCCTCTACCTAGGGTCCACTGCCATCGCAGTATCGCTTGCGCTCGGTATAGCAGCGTTGGTGAGTCCAGGAGCCGGGTTCGAACTCTCAACCGATGCAACGTTTGTTGCGCCCGCATCTCCAAGTCTTGCCGATACGATCATTGCGCTGGTTCCAACGAATCCGCTGGCCGCGATGACCGACGGAAACATGCTCCAGATCATCACTTTTGCCGTTCTATTCGGTGTCGCGATCACACTGTCGAAGGATTCCGGGGCTCGCATACTGTCGACGTTTCGTGATCTCGACGCGATAATCATGCGCCTCGTCGACATGGTGATGACCGTGGCCCCCTACGGTGTATTTTGTTTGGTCGCCCGCGTCTTCGCCGCGCAGGGTTTGGACGCGTTCGCCCCCTTACTTCGCTATTTCGGGTGTGTTGCGTCGGTGTTGTTTCTGCACGTGGCGGTGACCTATTCGCTCGCGCTGCGGATATTGGCTGGACGGTCGCCAATTAAATTTTTCACCGCCATGCGCCCCGTCGCCCTCGTCGCGTTTAGCACTTCGAGCAGTAACGCGACCATCCCAGTCACTCGCGAGATAGTCGAGAAACGCCTCAACGTCCCCTCATCCATCGCGTCGTTCACGATCCCCCTCGGCGCGACGATCAACATGGATGGAACTGCGATCATGCAAGGCGTGGCCACAGCGTTCATCGCACAAGCCTACGGCATCGAGCTTACTTTCGGCGCTTATCTTTCGGTTGTGTTAACGGCCACGCTGGCTTCGGTCGGGACGGCGGGCGTTCCCGGCGTCGGCCTAGTCACCCTAGCGATGGTACTACGACAAGTTGGGCTACCCGTGGAAGGCATCGGCCTGATCATCGGCGTCGATCGTCTGCTCGATATGCTGCGAACGGCGGTCAATGTTCTCGGCGATGCTGCGGTCACTTGCATCGTAGCTCGCTTCGAAGCTGGAGGCCCGCAGGCCGAAGGCGCTGCCGTCAGCTAACCTGTTAGGCGAGCTGGGCGCTGATGCCGACCGCCCTTTCCAACAACTCTCGAGCCCCTTCTACGCATTCACGACCGGCCGCGATCGCGACTTCGGCTTCATCGAAGTCGAGTAGGCGCATCGATGGCAATTGTGGACTAAGCAGAACTTCTGGTGGGTCGCCCGCCATTCGGCTTCGCGTGATTCGGTCCTGCATGACCAGGATCGAGCCCAGCACCACTTCCATCATCGCTGGCGGCTTTCCTTCGCGGCGTCGCCCATGATTCGCCAGCGCGGGGAAACGGGCCTGGAAACGGTCCTTAAAGGCCCTCCAGGGGTCACCCTGCTCTTCTTCCTCTGGTTCTTCGTGCGTTTGCTCGACAACCGGTTCGCCGGCTGCGGTGCCGCTTCGCGCGGACTCCCTGGTCCAGCCAACCAAAGCGGCGTTCAGATTCACCGCAATCACTACATCCGCACCAAGGGCGCGACATACCGAAGTTGGAACGGGATTCACCAAGCCACCATCAACAAGCCACCGGCCCTGATGAAGGACTGGGGCAACCATGCCAGGAAAGGAGATGGATGCGCGCACAGCCTCCAGGATCGAACCTTGCTGCAACCAAATCTCACGGCCGGTCTTTAATTCTGTCGCCACCGCCGCGAATCGGCACTCTAGATCCTCAATTAGCGCATGTTCCCCTTCGTGGTCGCGCAGGAAATCCAGAACACGCGTCCCTGCGATCATTCCGCCGCGCCCCACAGCTAGGTCGAGCATTCCAATAACATCGCGTGTCCTGAGCTCGAGTGCCCACTCAGCGAGCGCTTCCAGATTCCCCGTCGCATACGCGGCTCCGACAAAGGCGCCCGCCGAACTTCCGCAGACAACCGAAGGCCTGATCCCGATATCTTCTAGTGCCTGAAGAACGCCAACGTGCGCCCACCCACGCGCCGAACCACTGCCAAGCGCGACTCCTATTTTTGGCGACTGCATTTCGCGCCGATCATGCCTGAAGCGCCTCGCGCCGGGAAGCTCAAAAAAAACCGCCGCTCCAAATATGAAGCGGCGGTCTACACAAAGGCCGAAGCCCTTCAGTGTTCGATTTCCCTTACGAGCTCGCCATCGCGGCCGAGAGGATCTTCGAAGTCGATTCCCTCATGATTCGGGAGTCAACGGCCTTCCCTTCAAGCAGGGTGGCGCGAACGGCCTTGCCCGAGATGAAAACCGGCTTCTCGTCCGAATGGTTCTCCATGAGATCCACGCGGCCAAGCGATTCGTAGAAGGCAGCGAATCCAACGCATAGAGGTTGGATCAGGAGCTCTCCAGGAAGCGTTTCAAAGATCTCCTGCGCGTCGAAGTCACCCCAGATCGCCGTGCCATCGAAGAACGGCGCATCAGCGTGCTTGCGCCCAATAACGATATCGGTGAAACCGTAGTTCTGCCGGTAAATACCGTGCATGATCGCTTCACGCGGTCCCGCGTAGAACATCTTGATATCCAAGCCGAGAAGGATCACGCGATCTGCGGCCTCTTCCCCACGAGGGCCCCAAAGCTCGGCGTCGCTATCACCTTCACCGATGGATCGTGCTTCGATCAGAGCTTCGTAAGTAAGCATGCGCACTTCGGCATTGACGTCGTCGCCTTTGGTCTCACCGATCAACGGGTTCAGACATGCTCCGGCGTTGTGTCCCTGACGAATGAGCTGCTCAAGTCCGTAAACTAGCGCGTACTCATGGGCACGGTGCAAAGGGTTGCGAGTCTGGAAAGCGACCGCTCGGTCCCAACCTTTCTCTGCCAACACCGCACGCACCTCGGAAGGCGTCAATACGCGGTCACCAAACGCAGGGTTCTTCGGCTGCGGCAAGGTCTGAATTTTCCCGCCGACCAAATGCGTCTTGTCCGCATCATTCTTAAGCACCATATCGGCACCCGGGTGATCGGTACGTTCGGTCCCATAGACCTTTTCGATGTAACGCTGTTTGTCCCACTCGAAAACATCAGAGATCGCCAGCGAACCGACAATGTCGCCACTTGAGTTCACCAACGCGACTTCGTCGCCGGCCGAGAGCTTGGAGGCCAGCTCAGCAGTCACAGGCAACGACAGAGGAATAGCCCAGGCGTAAAGCTTGCCGTTGTTTTCGATGACCATCTCATCGAGGACACGATTGTATGTAGCGCCGTCCATCGGGCCGACCAGTGGCGTCAGGGCGCCATCGCCAAAGCGATAGACCGTAGACAAGTCAGCATCGGTGACAGGCAATTGCGTCAGTGACGCAATACGGGTGACAAATTCGGCACGTTCCGACTCGGGAACGGTACACGTAACAAGCTGATCGACTCCGCCATGCGGGCGTACGAGATCCGGCATTCCAGGCTCCTATTCAGGTTTGAAAAATTTTACGGCACGACGCTGACGCGCCGCTTAATGACAGTTGGTAGTACCGCAGCGGACCATTGAGTCCAGATACGACCCCAACCCTAACCTTGCTATTGGTGCCACCAATCATAGCCAAAAACAAACGATTCCGGTCGCTCCTGGCTCCCGCTCAGGGCCTACCTCGTCCGGACGAGGGTCCTATTCGCGCGACGACCACCTGCGCTCCAACGTCTGAAGTCCCAACCGGAGAAGGGCAAGCCGGACGCAGGGGAGGCCGTTTTCGTGTCGCCAACAACGCGGAGACCTGGTCTTCGATCGCCGCCCTCGCCTCCCATAGGCGCGATCCACAGCCCGGTACCGCGACGACGAACCCGAGCGCGCCCGGTCCCGAGCCGAGATAACCTGCCAGCGCCGAGATCCCACCGTCAGTTGTGGTCAGTGTTCCCGTCTTGCCGGTCATGGCATCGGCGCTGTGGTCCGAGGCAAGTGAACGGAATAGCTTGGTCAAAGTACTTGGCTCGCAGTTCATCACCGGGAGCACCGCCTCGGGCCCCAACCCATGCTTTGCCAACTCTGTAGAAAGATCTTCAAGAAGATAGACAATCTGCTTCAAATTCATGCGGTTAACGCCCAGACCGGAAGTCGTTTCAAAGCGTAATCCAGCTCCCATCGGCTCCCCCCATCGCCTTGCCAGCCAAGCCGACATCGCCTGTGGTGAACCCAAAGCCCCCTCAAATCGCTCAATGTCGTTGTTTGAGTGGATATTGAACCGCCGCAAGATCTCAACAACCGGCCTCGATCGATGCGTTACCAGTCCCAGTCCCCCGACCACTTCCGGGTCGCGTCGAACGCGACCGCTCAATGACACCCCCGGCATTCTCGTGACATCACGGCCGTGGCGTCCGGCGAAGGACTGCCAAGCTCGTTTTGTACCAGCGTCCCAGTGAGCAACGACAAGCGTCGAACGCAGGCGCTCCCCCATCGCTAAGGCTCTTCGGCCTGGATTTGGATCCCGTCCCGCTGATCCTCGCTCCCAGCCAATCCAGAATGCGTCGTTTACGACCAGATCGCCTTCAATATGTCGCACACCGCTGTCACGGAGGGCCTCGGCAACCAAGAAAGCATTTTCGATGTGGAAATCCGGATCCGCGCCGCCGACAACGATGAGATCACCATAAAGCACGCCGTCGTCGTCGGGTCCGTCAGCAGTTGTTAAGATCTCGGTCTCGAATCGATGCGCTGGGCCCAATCGCGCTAAAGCCCATAGACTGGTGGCGATTTTGACGACCGACGCTGGGTTGATCGCGCGATCGGCGTGGTGCGTGGCCACCGTGCGGCCGGCGCGTTCTTCAGCATGCCAAATGGCCGTAAGGTCAGCCGCAGATGCCGACCCGCAAACCAGGAGACTGACAACCGCTACGGCTAGGCCAGCCGTTCTGTACGTATCCAATTTAGGGTCTCCGCTATGCTATCGGACAGCTCCCTCGGCTCCCAACCAAGGTCTGCCCGGGTCATCGAAACCTCGTAAAAGACGTGTTTGTCCGCAAACTCGCGGAGCATTGGAAGCGTAATTTTGCGGTCACGACCTGAGAACACGGCGGCGATCGCGTCGCCGACCGCTAGGGCGGGAAGCATCCGTGGATGAATTTTCCAACGTGGGACAGGGATGGAGCCATCAGCAGCGGCAGCCATGCGTGCTATCTCATCGTAACTCGCGACACGATCGACCGCGATATAACGAGCGCTGGCACGACCGCGTTCCAGAGCAGCACGTTGAAGGACCGCCAAGCTGCGACAATCGATGTACGCGATTGAAACCGGCAAGGTGGCCCGAACCAACCCACGCAGCATCCACGAGAACAATTCGGTACTCGGGGTGTGAGTAAGAAAACCGGGACCGATCACCGACCCGGGACAAATCGAAATCAACTCGATCCCGTCGCTGTTGGCCTGAAGTCTCGCATGAAGCTCCGCAAGAGTCTTGGCCCTTGCATACGGCGTCAACGCGTCGTGGTTCCAATCATCCGGGCCCAAAGCGCGACCGTCAGTAGTACCCGCACCGACCGCGGCGACACTTGACGTTAGGATGACGCGCTTCGCACCTGCTGCTGCGGCTGCGCGAACAACATTTCGCGCCCCTTCGACGTTTGGGCCAATTATTTCTCGCTCAGGATCTGCGGCCCACATTCGCACGACGCCAGCGACGTGAAAGACCGCGTCCACCCCAGCGCACGCTAGCGCTAGAGACTCCGGGTCTAACATATCCGCGTGCGTAGGAGTCGCCCCCCACGTGCGAAGCACCTCCGCCCGCCGGTCAGTCTTGCGGGCATGCGTTCCCGCGCGCACCCGATACCCCGCATCGAGCAGTTCGCGAGTCAGAGCCAACCCGACGTGACCGGTAGCCCCGGTAACAAGAACCTCGGTTGGCACCAGCTAATCGCCCGTCGTCAAAATGACCTTTCCGGTGGCCCGGCGTTCCAACAAAGAGCGCAACGCTTCACCGGCACGCTCCAATGGATAGGTCTGACTGACTAACGGACGAATCTTGCCCTCGCGATGCCAAGCCGCGAGTTCAGCGAGGTTGGCCGTATTGGTCTCAGGATCACGCGCAGTGAACGCACCCCAAAAAACACCAACGACCTGACAGCTCTTCAAAAGAACCAAGTTGGCTGGAAGTTGCGGAATCTTCCCGCTGGCAAAGCCGATCACCAGCACGCGGCCTCCCCACGCCGTCGCGCGCAGGGCCTGTTCAAACAACTCGCCACCAACCGGGTCGTAAACAACATCTACGCCAACCCCACCTGTGAGCTCTTTGACCCGGTCCTTGAGGTTCTCCTCGGTGTAGTTGATGCACGATTCGGCGCCGTACTCTCGACACAGGTCCAACTTTTCCTGAGTGCTTGCGGCAGCGATGACCTTCGCGCCCATAGCGACAGCGATATCGACCGCCGCCAAACCAACCCCACCAGCTGCGCCTAACACCAAGACCGTCTCGCCAGGCCGCAAGGCCGCCCTTTGCTTCAGCGCATAATGCGACGTGCCGTAGGTCATCGTAAACCCGGCCGCCGTGATCGCGTCCATTCCGTCGGGAATACGCATAAGCTGTTGCGGAGCAGACAGGACTTCCTGCGCGAAGCCGCCCCAACCGGTCATCGCAATAACTCGGTCACCGACATCGTATCCTTCAACATCCGAACCCACTTCGACGATCGAGCCTGCGACTTCGCCACCCGGAGAAAACGGGAGCGGTGGCTTGAACTGATATTTGTTCTCGATGATCAGGGTGTCAGGGAAATTGACGCCGCACGCTTCGACGGCGATGCGCACCTGGCCGGCCCCCAACTCAGGACTTTCGATTTCCTCGACGACCAGTGACTCGGGGGGACCAAATTCTTTGCAAACAACAGCTCTCATGTGTGGGCTACCTCCGGCACCGGAGCTAGCACACGCACGAGTGCCTTGCGAAAGAGCTGAGCAAGTGAAGAGCCCGGTGTGGATGGGTCAATAGGTTAAGGACAAACTCTGGCTTGGTGAGACGCCATTCGCAGAGTCCCTTCGCGGTACGACGGATCGATCCGCCGCAGTCGCATGAGGTTCTCGTTAGCGGTCTCGTAGTATCGAGGACTCATCTCGATCGCCTCTTCGAAACAAGCTCGCGCCTTTGCCATACGGCCATCGGCTAAAAACAATTCGCCCAAGTAGTTGTAAGCTTCAGCCGGCCCCTCGGCTCGGCGATATGCATCGAGCGCGTCGTGGTAACGCCTCGATTTGGCATAAGCCCGGGCGAGGTTCTTCTGAACGCGAAGATTTTTCGGATCTGTCCTGGCCGCTTGCTCGAGGGTCGTCGCGGAATCAGCATAGCGGCCAACTAGGTAGAGCGAGACTCCCATATTGTTGAGCACCGATCGATCACCAGGACGAAGAGCGAGAGCACGACCGTATGCTTGGACCGCCTCGGCATGACGCCCGGTACGATCAAGAACCAGTCCCAAAGTTTCGTGTGCTTTCCACAAATCCGGCGACGCCGCGGCAGCACGCAAGAGCGCTTCTTCTGCGCGCGCGTACTCGCCGAGCTGGAACCAAGCCTGCCCACGCCCAAGGTCGCCAAGCGCTCGACCTACGGGTTGCTCAGCCAAACGATTGAACTGTTCGAGCGAATCCCTCGGAAACCCTTTGGCAAGAATGACCGAACCGAATTTGTAACGAAGACTGATGTGGTCAGGAGCCAACTCCAGGCCATGCTGATACTTGATCAGCGCCATCCCATACTCGCCGCGCCCATAGAACTGATCTCCAATCCGCTCGTAGTCTTCGACTCCAAGTTCGGGGAGTTCGGTCACCATCTCTTGATCAATCTGGTCGCCGGCCTTCTGGCGTTCCAAAACCTGTTTGTACAATCCGGGCTGAAACGGTGTTTGAAGACGATCGGGGATAGAGCATCCGGTCGATGCGAACGACGCAAGCATAAGCGAAGCCAGCGCAGTTCGAGATAGTGTTGAGACGTTCATTGACTAGTTTCTCCGACCTATGACGCGCTGCCCGAACCGCGACGCCTCAGGAATTAGTTCGTCGCCAAGGCGGGCAAGAGAACCCGCACACCCTGAATGATTGCCGGGCCCAAAATCACAATGAAGAGACTCGGAAAGATGAAGAACATTAGCGGGAACAGCATCTTAACTGGCAGTTTTCCCGCCTTTTCCTCCGCTCTGAGCGCGCGTTGTGTACGCATGGCATCCGAGTGCACGCGCAGCGACTGGCCAATACTAGTGCCAAAACGATCCGTTTGAATAAGCAGCGCGACGAATGACCGAATTTCATCGACGTCTACTCGGTCACCCAAGTTTACCAATGCTTGGGAACGCGGCATACCCGCACGAAGTTCAAGAGTGAGCAGGTGAAATTCGCCAGCAAGCTCCGGATGCACGTGGGCCAGCTCGGTTCCCGTACGATGAATCGCTGCGTCCAAACCTAAGCCCGCCTCTACGCAGACAACGAGCAGATCAAGCGAATCCGGAAACCCGTCGGTGATTTTCAAACGTCGACGAGCAGCCATACGGGACAACCACAATTCCGGGACATAGATGCCGGCCACGCCAAGGCCAACGTACAGCACGAGACGATGCATCTGTTCCATGCCAGCCAGCGCCGGATTCGGCATCAATACCGCGATCGCTGGCAGGCCTAGAGCCAACACAAGCTTGACCCCCACAAACGTCATCGGCGCTGACGGTGCACGGTAGCCAGCAATAACCAACGTCTTTCTAAGCGCGGAAATTTCGGTCTGGCTCTTGGACTTGGATTGGGAGAGTTGCCCCAATCGCTCAAGAAGACCTGCGAGACGCTCTGACAAGTAAGTTGCGCTGGACTGTTCGGCTTCGTCGTCCTCGCGACTGGAAGCGCCAGTCACCCGTTCTTTCCAAAAGCGAGTGCCGCGCCGCTTTTCGGCCTGAGCAAGAACTCCAAGCATCAGACTAATAGTACCGATGAACACCATCGCGGCGATCAGTAATGGAAGACTCATATCGCTTCCCCCCTAAACCTTGATCTGCACCATACGGCGCGTCACAAACATCCCAAGGCACATCATCATTCCCCCGCCGGACAGCATCGTCCGACCGAGAGGATCACTGAACAGCAATGCCATATACTCACCGTTGACAAGGAACAGTGCCAAACCTAGGACCAAAGGCAACGAAAACATTACCGTTGCTGAAATGCGTCCTTCCGCAGAAAGAGCCCGGACCTTTCCGAAAAGTTCAAAACGCGCTCGAATTAAGCGACTGATTGAAACGATGATTTCAGCCAGGTTGCCACCAGTTTCGAGTTGAACCATCAGCGACGTAACAAAGAACTTGATATCCAGCGAATCAATTCTTTCGGACAAATCCTGCATCGCTTCCTGCACCGAAATTCCGAAACTGATTTCCTCAAACGTCTGCTGAAACTCGCGAGCGAGCGGATCTTCAATCTGCTCGGCGGCCAATTTCAAACCCATAATAAAGGCGTGGCCAGCCATAAGGGTCCTGGCAATAAGATCTAAGGCATCCGGCAATTGAGCTTCAATGGCCTTAAGACGCTTCTTCTTGCGGCGCTTCTGGTACATCAACGGCAACACCACCCCGCCGCAGCCCATAGCCAGAACCACCGGCGTACCAAGTTGCCAGTAGCTGCCAATCAATAGCCCAGTTGCTCCGAGCACCGCGGAAAGCAAAAGGAAGACAGTCACCGGCATTTCGCTATCGGCGTTCTTGAGAAGATGCTTAAGCCGCTTGATAGGCTTAAAGGTGTTCGCAACTGCCTCGAAGAACCCTTCATCGTCCCCCATCGCATTTTTGCGAACAATATCGATGGCCTGCGCATTCTTCCCATCCGAATCAAGATCGGCACTCAATCTTTTACGCGCGCGGGTTTGGTCACCGTAGACCCACAGGTTTGCCATATCGAAGGCACCCCACGCGAGCATTAGCATGATCAAAAAAGCTCCAGCTGAAATCGCGATGATCATCCCAATCCCCCCCTACACAGAATAGACTCGGTTCGGATCAAACAAGTGGGCCGGAGTAGACAAGCCCAACGCCTCAAAGCGTTGGATAAACTTCGGCCGAATACCTGTCGCGCGGAAGCGCCCTTTCACCTTTCCGTTGTTATCGACTCCCGACTGCTCAAAGTGGAAAATCTCCTGCGCGGTGATGATATCGCCTTCCATACCCGTGATTTCGGTAAGGCTGGTCATTTTGCGGCTACCGTCCGCGCAGCGAGTCATCTGCACCACCACGTCAATGGCTGACGAGATGTAGTGACGCAACGCCTTGGTCGGCAAGTTCAAACCAGCCATGGCGACCATCGTCTCGATTCTCGTCAAGGCATCCCTAGGCGTATTCGCGTGAATGGTCGTCAACGAACCATCGTGACCGGTGTTCATCGCCGACAACATATCTAGAGCTTCCGAACCTCGAATTTCTCCGAGGATAATGCGATCCGGGCGCATACGAAGACAGTTCTTCACTAGTTCACGTTGAGTGATTTCGCCCTTGCCCTCGACGTTGGGCGGGCGGGTTTCTAGGCGAACGACATGCTCCTGCCGAAGTTGCAGCTCAGCACTATCTTCGATCGTAACAATGCGCTCATCGGTCGGAATGAAACCCGACAAAATGTTAAGAATCGTGGTCTTTCCACAGCCAGTTCCGCCGGCAATAATCACGTTCAATCGCGCTTTTACAATCCTCTGTAGGGCCTCTCCAATCTCCGGCGTTAACGAACGTTTCTGAACCAAGTCTGATAGTTCAAGAGGGTCGCCATTGAATTTACGAATCGAAAGTGACGGACCGTCCAGAGCCAATGGAGGAATAATCGCATTAACACGAGAACCATCGGGCAAACGCGCATCCACCATGGGCATCGATTCGTCAACTCGACGGCCGACACCACTGACGATGCGATCGATAATTTTCCGAAGGTGGACATCGTCCCTAAATTCGCAATCTGCCCGCTCGAGCCGACCGTTACGCTCGACGTACACTTGCTTGGCGTTGTTAACCAGAATGTCCGATACGGTTTCGTCGGCCAGAAGAGGCTCAAGCGGACCGTAACCGAGGATTTCGTTCTGGATATCGACAACCAGCTGCTCTCGTTCACGTAAATTTAGAGGAACCGCCTCATCAGCGAGGACCTTTTCGATCAGGCGCCCCAACTCGCGCTTCAGTGAAACCGAATCTAGAGCCGCCGCCGCCGAAAGATCGAGAACTTCAATTACGCGCTCGTGCACGCGCCCTTTGAGTTCATGGTAGCCGCCCACAGGACGGCCCTGTGGGGCATTTGTCGTACTTCTAGGTGTTTCTACGGTCGCCATAGTTCTAGCTCGCTAGGTTGGGGCTTGGCGTGCCTTTGCTGAGCCGCCCCGAAAACGATTTGAAAACGCCACTGAGAAAAGATCCGGATTTTTCGCTCTCGCGCGCCCCAGCACACACGAGCGCCAATTTCTCGATGGCCTTCGAGATTGGTCGCTTGGGCGCTGACAATACGAGAGGTTGCCCATCGTTGATCGCCTGCACAATGTCATCGTGATCAACCGGAATCTCGCACACTGGTTTTAGCCCAAGTGTTCGACTGACATCGGTAATCAACGCCTCGTCGCGACTCGAGCATTGACTAAGAACTAGGCTCAAGCGCCCGCCCTCGATGAGCTCGGCGACGTCCGTCAACATGGCCATGAGGCGCTTTGTGCGACGCACGACTGGCACCGTAATCCCGGAGACCAAGAGAATATGATTCGCACGCTCGACCAACGCTTGCGTCGCCGCATCAACCAAGGCACCACAATCAAAAACTACGAAATCAAAACGGTCGCGAAGCAATGGTACCGTTCGCTCAATGCATTCGCTCGAGACGAAGCCGCCACCAAGTTCAACTTCACCAACCGGCAGGACGTGAAGACCGCTGGAGTGGCGAGAAAGCATTCCCGAAAGAAACGCATCATCCAGACGGGAAAGGTCACCATCAATATCTTGAATTCCGCGTAGCGGGTTCATGTCTAGAAAGGCAGTCACGTCACCGCCTCGTACGTTCAGGTCGACAATCGCGACAGACTTACTGGGGTGCTGCAGTTGAAGTGCGACGCCCAAATTGACAGCGACCGTCGTCGTTCCGACACCCGCTTTGCCGCCAACCACACCAATGATGCGACCACGTCGAACCCCAGCAGCGGCTTGCTGCGCCGTAATGCGGGCGCGGATGCGACCTAGCGCCGCCGTAACTTCGGCAGGATCCAAAGGCTGAGGGAGAAATTCCTTGATTCCGGCGCGCATCACGCGCAACAGCAGATTGGGATCAGCCCCGTCGGCGGTCAGGCAGACTTCGGTCCCTGGAGAATCCTTCGCCAGCGCTTCGATGAGGTTGATTGTGCGATCCGGATCTTCGAGATCGAGCTCTGTGACCAGGATGTTGAGAAATGTGGAATCGTCACCTTCAACGATTACCAGCTCTTCTCCTTCAGCGATCGTACGCAACACACGGACCGCTTCTGGGTCAGCAACATCGATTCGGATCACAATTGAAGACGTCATCATCTGTTCCCTAT
Source organism: Binatia bacterium (assembly GCA_047611725.1). Taxonomy (GTDB): domain Bacteria; phylum Desulfobacterota; class Binatia; order UBA1149; family CAITLU01; genus JBLFWR01. The sequence continues at coordinate 68,719 of JBLFWR010000001.1, forward strand.
CTCAATCGCCCCTGCGGCTGTTGTGCTGTCGCAACGTCGCTTCAACCTCCGGCTGACAAGCCCATCGTCTCGGGCGTTGTCGCTGGACACGTCATGCTTTGGCGAAACTAGCCTGACGTGGGGACGGTGGAGATCCAGCTCAACCATCCGTTCTATTTCAAGGCCCTACTGTTAAGGTTCCAATTCACGGCCAATGCCCTTATTCGAACCGCTCCGGGGCCCTCCGTTCGATCAACTCAAATGCCGCCGCGACCTGAGCTGACGGCTCATTCTCCAGTAACCAATGCTCGCGCCCGGAGGTTGAGACTCGACGACACCGAATCGCCGAGTAATGCTCCGATCCATTCGAACCGATGCCCGTATTCGACCGTAAGCTCGGCCCCAAGCACGGCCACTTCAACCGAATCTGCGTCAACACCAGCGTTCCGTAACGATTCTTGAACCGCTACGTCCCACTCGACAGTCGAGGCCGTATCCCAACCTGCGGCGATCTCGCTCGTAGCTACTTGCAAGTCTAGCTGATTTGAGAACGCTCGGCCGAAATCTAGAACGCCGAGACTAAGTAACACCAGTACCGGAACGGCAATCAGAAAGTCGGTCCGCCCGAAGCCCCAGCCAACCGGCCCCAAACTGATGTTGCGAGAGGCATTCATACTCGCTCCGCTACTTGCCCCCGAAAGAGAATACCGCCGTGGGGCGTTCGTCTTTGGTGACCTCAAATGACTTTTGATACGCCGTGCGCGTGTTCTGAACCGCTACACCGTCATGTTCGTCAACGGGGACCTCAAGATCGGCGGGCGCCGGGTTGAGCGTCTGGGATGCATTCGCCATTCGAACCGCGTCACCAAAATCGGACCCCAATGGGCCTGGTTGGGAGCAAGAAGCCACAGCCAACGCCGATAGCCCCACCATCAGCCCCAAACACACGTCAATTCGGTTCGTAGATGCTTTCACAATCATCGTCACATGCTCCTTTAGCGGTCGGCCGGCATCGAAACTGGCCGTGCTCCACCGGCACCTTTGCCTTCCATTTTACCCATCAGGTAGAAATCAAGATCGTTCGGCTCCACTAACGAATCGGTCGGTAGAATCTGATTCGCGTTGTCCAGCGGCTTCACGAGATGCGGGGTAACAATAATGATGAGCTCCGACTCGTTCTTCTGGAATTCGGAACTACGGAAGAGACTCCCAAGTACGGGCACGTCGCCGAGGACTGGGAACTTCTTCACTCGTTCTCGCACCGATTCCCGAATCAACCCCGCAATCGCGAAGCTTTGACCGTCACGCAGTTCGACTACCGTCGATACGCGGCGCGTGGTAATCGCAGGAATAATGAAACCTTGAATCGCGATAGAATTCGTGAAGTCGAGTTCCGAGACCTCAGGATCTACGCGAATACTGATCAAGTTGTCGGAAAGAACCGTTGGCTTGAAATTCAGACCGACGCCAAACTTTTTGAACTCAATAATGATCGTTCCGAACGTCTGCGGAATCGGATACGGGAACTCCCCACCCGCCAAGAAGCTTGCTTCCTGGCCACTGAGCGCCACCAGCGTCGGCTCGGCAAGGACCTTTACAAGCCCACCGTCTTTCAACGCATCAACGAACGCTGTCCAATCATGTCCGCCAGTACGCCAGCGCAAAATGCTATTGACAGAAAGAGGAACAAGTCCGAACGCTGGGTTGGCCACGCCGGCAGCCAAAGCGCCAAGTCCGCCCGATTGCGCCTGACCTGCTTGTCCGGGCAGCAACACGGCATCGGTCGGCGCTACCACCGCACTGAGATCGTTCAGGGTCGTAACCCCAAAGTCATGACCGCTTTTCGACATGAAACCCAAGTTGACGCCCAATCGGCGCAACAAATCGCGATTCATTTCAGCAATACGAACTTCCAGCATGACCTGCTGAACGCCGCCAACTCGAAGAAGGTTGATCACTTTTTCAGGCGCGTAGGCTTCTGCTACGGCAAGCGCTCTACCCAGCTTCGCAGGACTCGAGATTGCACCCGAGATAGCCAAATGGTCGTGCGCGGACGTCACCTTCAGGTATTCCTCTTCAGGAAACAGCTTGTGCAGCTGTTCCTTCAGACCCGCCAAATCAGGCGCGACTCGAATGTCGAACACCGAGAACACGCCACCACCTTCGCGCCAAAGCGTCAAATTGGTAACGCCAATGGATTTGCCACTGACGTAGATTTGGCGCGGGGACAAAACCAAAGCGTCGGCGACGTCGGGCCCAGCAATCGAGGCACGCTCGATTGGCACCGGGCTTTCGATGACGATCGACTTGCCTACGACGAGGTCGAGCTTCTCCGAGGTGACAACCCGCCCCCCTCTCGATTGCGCTAGTGCTGAAGTTGGGCCGCTGGCGACCATAGCCAAACCGAGCGCGAAGATACCCACGCACAGGATCCCGCTGTCGAATTTCTTACCGAGAGTCATCATCGTTGTCTCCATCTTGCCCGGTGTCTCAGAAGGAGACTTCAGTAATCTCGGTTCCCTTGATCAGTTGAACACCCGATCGCTTGCCCTTTTTCTGGGGACCACCACCGAGTTTGTTCGACGCGAGAAGCGACTCGAGGGTCGCACCGCGAGTCAATGTCTTCGAGTCATCGAGCGGGTGACGGAGCGCGAGGCGGAACTTGCCCTGGGTTGCAGCCAGAGCGAGCTTCTCACCCTCTTCAGCCGAAACTTCCAAAGTAATGACCCGTACTGGTCGGGGCTCGTCCTCTTTGCCGACTCGAACCATTTCGGTACCGATCGCAAGAACGCGGCGGAAGCCAAGAACCAATTTAGCGGTCGGGTTGTCGTTGTTCTCGCCCTGAGTCTTCAGGGCGACCATGACGTCGACGCGATCACCCGGCTTAATAAAACCGGCTACACCAATTTCGTCGTCCACGCGCACGGCCATCGCTCGCATTTGGGCATCCATAACGGCAGCGACGCCGCCGGTCGTTTGATCTTCGGGCGCAAGTTTTGAATCGAGAATTGGCTCGTTTCGACGCATTCCCACGATAGAGACGCGACCAACAACGTCCTCGGCAGCGACGTAGTGGCCATCGGGCAGATAGTCTTTCGGGAACGGCACAAGCGCGATCATCTCTTCGGTGATCGGCGTTCCCCACTCGAGGTCTGCGTCGGCAACAACAATCGACTGAAGATCAGTTTGTTGAACAACCATCTCCACCGGCGCACCCGATGTCGCTTCGGCAGCCTTGGCGGTTAGCCAACGGTAAACGAACGTACTTGAGCCAATGGCTGCAATCAGCGCAATTCCAATGAGCATAAAGGGGCGAAGTCTACGCATGGCAAATTCCTCTCAGACCGCGGCCGAATTGAAGAGACCCACACTCGGCAAGTCGCCATACGCTAGAACCGCGATCACACCGACCGCGATACACACCGCATAACAAAGTTTGGGAGCGGACTCTGTGGAAGGCAGGACGCCGCGCGCCTGCCCTGTTAGAGCTACGGTCTTTGCGCCCGCAGCTACATTTTTGAACGTTTCTCGCACTCCGACCCGCGCGAGCTCCGGGGCGGCCCAAAGGCCGATCGCATACACACCACCGGCAATGCCAGTGATAACAAAAACCGAAACAATGGACTCGGCGCCAACAAACGCACCGACAGAGGCCATGAGCTTGACGTCACCAGCACCCATGCCGCCAACCGCGTAGAAGAAAATGAGAAGGCCGAAGCCTGCGCCCATACCAGCCAAGCTGGCCAAGAGTCCAGGTGCGCCGTAGGACATCATCTGAAGCGAAAGCGCGACGAGAATGCCGCCACCGGTCAGCCAATTGGGCACCCGTTGACCGCGCAGGTCGGTAACGCTGGCAACCACGACAAGGGCCAAGACGGAAAACTGTAGAATCGGAGTCATCATCGCTTCTGTGTCGATCTGCTGCCGTTTGCGGTTCGAGTGCCGCCTATCCAGGCCGCTGCCAGCCGGGCCTGTCCGGCATGGTCGCACGATTGCGGGAGCACGATCGGCTGCAACACTGCAACGAAAGTGCCAAGCGCAAGGAGGCTGATGCCACCTGGGACCCAGGTTCCGAGATGTGGTTGAAGTGCACGATTCCGTACGTGAACGTGCCGTTTCGGCTCGCAAGGCCGCAAGATCACAAATCCGTCTCTGAGCCAGGCTGCGGGATCCATCCCGCGGTGAACGCGGTCGCTTACCCGCACCAACGCGGGCGTCGTGCCGCGCTACGAGCGTCGGACAGGGCTCGTAGTCTAATCAACAATCGTTGCGGAACCGCACGCTCCATCCCTTCGGGTTTCATCGTCCGAAACCGAGAGAGATCGGCGTCCAACCACAAGCACAGGGAAATCCGTCCCTGCCGTGTCCGAGTTCGCTGACCTCGGGTGAGACAAGTGGCAAACGACGGGAATCGAAAAACCTTGCAGATTTGCAAGCATAGCACACGCCTCAACCCCAATTGGCACCCCCATTGCTTGTTAGTCATACGGGGGATGACCCGTTTGCCGCAGGCCAAAAAGGGGGCGTGCGGGCATTAGCTGGCACAACCCGTGCTTAACTGATGTCCGCGCCGCTCAGCTGCGGTACTCCGACGCCCGACTTGGCGACTAACGGTCCGCAAGTCGGAAAAGATATAGAAGGAACCACAATGTCGACTTCACTCGCACCGACGCCCTCAAACAGCCGCGACAAAGATTTCGCGGAACTTCTGGAACGCATCGCCACGCCCGCCAACAATGCTCTTGCGGACAAAGCCTACTTTAGAGAGATCGCAGCCGATGCGGCCGAGCGCGGCTGCCTACCAGCCCTGGTGATGTGGGCACTGTGCGCCAAGATCTCGGCGCGAACGACAGAAACTCAGTCCTAAGATACCGAAGGTACCCAGTTTCCCAGCTAGGTCCTCGGACCAAAAAAAGAGAGGACGCGGCTCTTGCACCGCGCCCCCTCTTTCTTTTTGCGCCACAGCCGGCGCGCATCGTAGTTAGCCCGCGGCGTGTCCTAGAACTACGCTGCGATTTGGTCGCGGCGAAGATCATGCTTGCGAAGCAAGCGCTGTAAATCTCGGCGCTGCATTCCGGCGATCCTCGCCGCATGCGTCACGTTTCCATCCGCGTCAGCCAGTACTTTCCAGAGATAGGTCATTTCGAATTCGCGAATCACCCGATCTTTCGCCTCGCGAAAAGTTTCCCCCGCCAAGTCCGCCCCAATGTGCGCGGTCACCGCGTTGGGAACATAGGCAGAATGCTCCTCAGCGACCTTTTCGACGCCAAACGGTGCTTCGGACATGTCACAGAGATCGATGTCGTCAGCTTCAAGAACATCGCGACTGGTCAGCAAAACGGAACGTTGAATCACGGACTGAAGTTCGCGAACGTTGCCGCTCCATCGGTGCGCCGCAAGCTTCGCATGAGCCGAATCAGAGAGTCTAACTACCCCTCTACCAGCCAGCCGCCCATAGAGGTCAACAAAATGATCAGCGAGAAGTGGGATGTCTTCGTGCCGATCTCGAAGCGGCGGCAACTGCAGTGCGAGTACGTGAAGACGATGATAAAGATCTTCTCGAAACTTGCCCGCACGCACGAGTTCGCGAAGGTCACAGTTCGTCGCAGCAATGATTCGAACATCAGCATGTTGGATTTTCGTCGACCCCAGCATGCGAAACTCGCGGTTCTGAAGAAAGCGCAACAGTTTCGATTGAGCAGAGAGACTCAAGCTATTCAGCTCATCAAGGAAGAGCGTTCCACCCTCGGCTTCCGCGAGAAGGCCCCGCCCATTTGATCCAGCGCCGGTGTAAGCCCCCTTGGTGTGGCCGAACAGCTCGTTCTCTACCAATTCTTCCGGTATCGCCCCACAATTTACGGGGATGAACGGTTTGCCGTGACGAGTACTTGCGAAATGAACCGCCTCCGCCGCGAGTTCTTTGCCAGTACCAGTCTCCCCGGTGATTAGAATCGTCGCATCGCAGTCCGCCAGTAGCGGAATCTTTCGGGTCACTGCTACGAAACTCGGGCTGGTACCTATTAGGTGTTGGGTTGGGTCAGGCGCGTGATCCGGGGCAGATGGCTCGGGTCGCGGTGCCTCGCTGCCATTCGCAGGGTATCCCTCGCCGATACTTAGCGTGTGTGTTTCTGCGTACATCTTACTCGGCTCCTCTTCCGATTCAGACTACGTGCCAAAACAATATTGCTCGGCGAACTGTCGATCTGGTAGCCAGCATGGCTGACTACACGCTAGACCGACAAGCCTCCCGCCGCTGATCGCCGAAGAAACTTGCTGAGGTTGTATTAAAGAAACCGTCTGGAATTGTGGCGAAATCGATCGCTTAACGCCGCCAAGCCCGCTCACCGACCGAACGCAAAGGCGGCCCCGGGGTCGGCCCGCGACCAGCGTTAAACCCGGCGAGCCCCAAGGAGCAATCGAGACACCACAAGATGCCAGCCGAAGGCGCGAGCGTGTGATTGGCGATCGTGCCCCAAACCGAAAAGGCTAAATATTCTGTCTTCCGGCGGAAATCCCGACCGAAGGCCCTAGCTTAGGAAACCGCAACCACCTTTATAATCCGGCACTTACATTCCATTGCTAGACTAACACGGCAGGAACCGAAGGTCTCAAATCTATTTTTCTCAAGTCCGCAGGCATCCGAGCGCAAGCCCGGCGCACGCCGAACTCACCACCGCCCTACTTTCAACGTTTTGCTCTCATCTCCGGCGAGCAGAGTCCGCGAAATGCGCCAACCGTGAAGACCTCGAGAACACAATTGTGGGTGTACTAAGGATAGACTAGCGGAGAACAACACGGTGTTGGCGTGTTCTCCGTCCAGCACCGTCGGGTGCTCGGTCGAGTCCGAGGGGGGGGGGGCTCACCCGAGAATGGGCATGGATTCACACTCCGTCATCGAAATCTGTCACCAGGTCAGCCAAAGCGCGGCTTTGATCGATGGATACGACGACACCGGCTGGCGCCCGTATCTCCTCCGGTAAACTTTCCGCCCGCGAGTTTGACCCAACGAAAATCCAGGAAAAAACTTGGGAAACCACCTGACGGAACTGCTCGTGTGCCGGGGAGCCCGAGAGAAGCTTCAATCGATCTAGCCCATGAACCTGGAAGCCACCTAGGTCGAAATTCGACGTTGGCGAGAAGCTTTCTTCGCCTTCAAGCAATCTGGCTGCCATCAGGAGAATTTCCGAATCGCGCTTCAAACAATCACGGGTGGCGCCAGAACAAGCACGTAGGCGCGTCCACATGAGGCCGGTGAACCCTTCCCCTGGTCCAGACTCAGAAACACCCCTCACCTAGCGCAGACATCGTGCCCATGGACGTTCCACGACCACGCGCACCCGAGACTGATCAGGCGTCGGCTTGAAACTTCCCCCGCCTCTGGCTAACGAAGAACCCCGTTTCGGCATCTCGGAACGGACCTCGACACGAATGGAAACCAATCGACTCTGCAGCCCACGGGCGTGAGCGGATAAGAGGACGCGAGTGGACGGTCTTGCACAGTTTCTAAGGTTCACGGGATTCGCGAACGCGACTCCCGGACACATCTTTATGATCCTGGTTGGCTTGGTATTTTTGTACCTGGCCATCGTCAAGGATTACGAACCACTCCTTTTGGTACCGATTGGCTTCGGCGTCATCATTGGAAATGTCCCCTTTGTAGAAGGCGCAGGTCTGAACATCGGAATTTACGAAGAGGGCAGCGTCCTGAACTACCTCTACCAGGGAGTTTTGAAGGGGATCTACCCTCCGCTCATCTTCCTGGGAATCGGTGCAATGACCGATTTTTCGACGATGCTGTCGAACCCAAAACTTATCCTATTGGGGGCATCGGCCCAATTGGGGATCTTTGTAACATTTTTGGGCGCCACCTACCTAGGATTTACCCCCGCCCAAGCAGGCGCGATTGGAATCATCGGCGGAGCCGACGGTCCAACAGCGATTTTCATCGCGTCCAAGCTTGCGCCTGAATTCATCGGCCCCATCGCCATTGCCGCTTACAGCTACATGGCGCTCGTACCGGTAATCCAGCCTCCAATCATGAAGCTGCTGACTACCGACGCAGAGCGAAAAATTCGCATGAAGCCACCGCGGCCCGTCGGTAAGGTTGAACGGATCCTGTTTCCGATCACAGCTTTGCTGCTAACCGCGTTCATCTCACCACCGGCGCTACCACTTTTGGGTATGTTGTTTTTTGGCAACATACTGAAAGAGTCAGGCGTCACGAAGAGACTGGCGGACACCGCTAAGAGCTCGATGATCGACATCGTCACCATCCTTCTAGGCGTAACAGTGGGTGCGTCGACCCAAGCCACTACGTTCTTGACTCCGGAATCCATGAAAATTTTCGCGCTCGGCGCAGGCTCCTTCATGGTGGCTACGGCCTGCGGTGTCCTTTTCGCAAAATTCATGAACCTGTTTCTAAGCGACGAAAATAAGCTAAACCCGCTCATTGGCGCCGCTGGAGTCTCGGCTGTCCCCGACAGCGCCCGCGTCGTGCAGATGATAGGAATCCAGGTGGACCGCAATAACCATCTCCTCATGCACGCGATGGCTCCCAACGTAGCTGGAGTCGTGGGGAGTGCCGTTGCTGCCGGGGTTCTGATGGGCTTCTTGCTTTAAGCGAAAGCTTCCGGGGCTTTGCGGTTGTCTACGATGCTGCGCCGGGCCATAAGTCGGCTCGGAGGGCCCCAGCTGGCTAACCCTAATTAGGAGGGCGCGGCCGGAGCATTCGACATGCACATCATCATTATCGGTGCCGGCGAGGTTGGCTGCTACCTTGCCGAGATCCTGATCGAAGAACATCACGACGTCTGTATCGTCGAACAAGACGAGAAGCTCGCGAGAGAGCTCGACGACCGACTCGACGCCCAGATCGTTCACGGAACAGGAGTGTCGCGCGAAGCGCTATTCCGTGCTGGCATCAATAAAGCCGATCTACTTTTGGCCGTAACCCAAGTCGACGAGGTGAACCTAGTCGCAGCGATGACGGCAGAACGAATGCACTCGAAGTGCGCGACCGTCGCCAGGGTACGCGATCGCCGCTATCTGTTCGGAAACGACGCTCTCCAGACTGATGAGTACGGCGTCGACCTGCTAATCGGCCCGGAACAGGCAGTAGCCGACCAAGTCGTGCAACTTCTTCAGTACGAGGGACCCGGCCAAATCTCGCGGATTTCCGACGGGAAAGTCACCCTGCTTGAACTGCCGGTTATGCCGCACTCAACCTTGGTCTACGCCACACTCGAAGAACTTACTGCCGAGCTCCCTGACCAATCGCGAATCGCGGCCATTCTCGGATCGGAGGGGCTGCGACTGGCCACCCCGCAAGACAGGTTGAACGTCGGCGAACGGCTCTTCGTACTTTGCGCCCCTGAACGTATGCACGCGTTCCTAACCCTTGCGGGCATAGAAGAGCATCAGGTTCATCGAGTCCTGATCATTGGCGGCGGTGAAATCGGCTTTGCTGTTTCGCGCGTCCTGCAAAGACTTAAGTTCGACATCACGTTGGCAGAGATCGACGCGGAACGTGCAGAACAAATCGCCGCAAAATTGACCCGAACAACCGTGATTTTGGGAGATGGGACGGACCCAACCCTCATGAATGAGCAACTGAGGGACGGTCAAGATGCCGTCGTCGTCTTGCTTGACGATGACGAAAAGTCACTTCTCGCTGGGATCATGGCCAAGCATCTAGGTGCAAGAAAAGTCGTCGCACGAGTCGACAAAAGAGCCTACGCCCCATTGGCTCACAAACTTGGCGTCGATGCCCTAATTTCACCGCGACGGGCGGTAGCCGACTCGATCTTACGATTCGTGAGGCGTGGACACATTACGTCGACCACGATGCTCGGCGACCATCAAGGCGAATTAATCGATTTTCGCATTTCAAAGAAGCCCAAAAAGGAAATATCCGGCGTCCCTATCGGCGATCTCAAACTACCCGCGGGATCGACCATTGGAGTCATCGTACGAGGCGATCAGGTTATCCTCCCCTGCTCTGCCGACGATACGATCCAACCTGAAGACCACGTGTTCGTAGTGGCTCTGCGCGACGCTGTTTCGGGCGTTGAAGCGCTCTTCGAGTAACGGAGGACCGTTCTTTGAGCCAGCAGGTCATTCTCCGAATTCTTTCGCGGATGTGCCAGTTTATGGCTGCCGTCCTCTTGGTTCCCGCCGCGATCGGTTTCGCCTATGGCGAAAGTGATGCGCCCGCATACCTGGCAACAGCCGCTGCTGCCCTCCTAGTCAGCGGCATAGTCTACCTCCCGTCGCGTGGCCATCGCGGTCCGATCGAACGATTCTCTCGCCGAGAAGGCTTCGCGTCGGTAGTGCTGGCCTGGGCAACCATGATCGCTTTCGGAGCGATCCCATACTGGATCACCGGCTCGATCCCGCACCTAGCTGACTCAATCTTCGAATCCGCGTCCGGCTTTTCAACCACAGGCGCGACGATTCTTACGGACATCGAGGCGCTCTCCCACGCTCACCTTTTCCATCGAAGTTTGTCTCATTGGGTTGGGGGTATGGGAATCATCGTCCTCTCGGTAGCAATCCTCCCAGAACTCTCTGTCGGCGGAATGCAACTTTTCTCTGCTGAGGCATCGGGTCTTTCACCCGAAAAACTCGCGCCCCGAATCGTCTCGACCGCGCGTAAGCTCTGGCAATGCTATGTCGGTATGACCGTCGCACTATTTGCGCTCTTACTGGCTGGCGGCATGGATCTTTTTGACGCGAGCACACACGCGTTCGGAACAATCGCAACCGGTGGGTTTTCGACCCGCAACGCAAGCATCGCTGCCTTCGACAGCCTATTTATTGAGTCCGTAATCACGTTCTTCATGCTGGCGTCGGGCATCAGCTTCGCGCTTACGTACCGACTATTTATTCGACGGGACCCAAGTCCAGTTCTAAAATCGGTGGAAGTCCGCGTCTATCTCGCAATTTTCCTCACTTTCACCGCAGCGATAACGGCATCTCTCTTCAATTCCGGCGCATACGAATCCGTAGGGGGTGCCCTTCGGGTCGCGTCGTTCCAAACCGCGTCGATTATCACCACGACCGGCTATGGAACCGCGGACTTCAACGTGTGGCCGGATTTCTGCCGCTACCTGCTTGTCTTGCTTATGTTTCTCGGTGGGTGCGCAGGGTCGACAGCCGGCGGCGTCAAAGTCGTACGCCTTATCATCGTCGCGAAACACAGTTCGGTGGAACTAAAGAAACTTCTATACCCCACCCTAGTTCATCCTGTGACACTTGGGAGGCGTGCCGTTTCCCAAGCCACAATCCAAGGCATCCTTGGATTTTTCTTGCTCTACATCGGCACGACAGTCGTCGCGACAACTTTGGTTCTTGCGACCGGAGTCGATCTTGTAACCGGCGTCACTGCAGTGATCAGCGCAATGAACTCCATTGGCCCCGGCCTGAACCTAGTCGGCCCGGCCACGAACTTCGCGCAACTACCCGACTCCAGTAAATTGATTCTATCGATTTGCATGGTTGTTGGGCGTCTCGAAATCTACACGATATTCGTGCTTTTTACCCAAGCCTTCTGGCGAACCCGACCTGCGGCAAACTAGCCGAGACCGAATCCAAAATGGCAGCGCAGTTTTGTACCTTACTCGAACCGGCGAAGAGGGCCGACGTAGATCCACCCGAGTAGCCGCGTGGCCGCGCGAGGCGAGCGGCCAGTGATCAACGTCAACTATTCCTGCCGAACGTGTTGCCTCACCGAAGAATGTTACTTAGCAGTAGATGTCGCCTTCGCCACGGGTAAACCTCCGGTGCCGGCTCCATGGGCCGGATAGAGGAAAGATATTCCACGGCAACGCTTGCAGCAACGAGTTCCCTTGCCTTGGCGTGGCGCCACTCTTTCACTCGACGTTGCAGAGTACGTAATATGTTGTGGGGTATTCGTTGGGAATGTTGCAGTCAGAGGCGTAGGAATAGGTCTTTCGCCGTCGACCCTGGTCCTTCCTCAAGCCATGCGACAATCTGGGGCCACGTACTTTCAAACGGATCTTTTCTCGTTCTCCACTTTCTCTTCGGCTTCGGATCTCGGCGGTGAATTGGATTCGCTTCACCGTCGCGCCAAAGAACCAAAACGCTTCCGAGAAACTGTTCGAGATTTTGCGATTGCGGAGTATCAGGTAGCGCTTTTAGCATCGCCTGCGCTTCGCGTATGTTGTGCAGCAGCCTCACTGGGTCGAGTTGCTTGCGATAATCACGCAGGCGTTGTTTGGCGTGTTCTTCGACGCGGTCATGTCATTGCAAAGTAGAAATATCAGGTTTTCTCCAAAGTAGAGATGTCAGGTTCGGTCTCGTGGGCTAGGCCGTCAGGCCGGGCCTGTCTGAAATTCTGTGTAAGCGCTGCTCAACTGCAGCCGGGACTAGCCTCTATGATAGGAGGAAATCCCCATGGCGATACGCAAAGAACTGATCGAAAAACTATTTAGGGAGTGCGACTCTCCTGGCGACCTGCTAGGGCCGGATGGGCTGATCAAGCAGCTCAAGGCGGCGTTGGTCGAGCGAGCCTTGGAGGCCGAGATGTCTTACCATCTCGGCTACGAACGTGACGATCCGGCCGGCCAAGGCTCAGGAAACTCTCGCAACGGCTGTTCGTCGAAAACGCTGCGTAGTGACGACGGGCCACTTCCAGTCAAGAACCCCCGCGACCGCGAGGGGACCTTCGAACCGAAGATCGTTAAAAAACACCAGCGTCACTTCGACGGCGTCGACGACAAGATTCTTTCGACGTACGCGCCCGGCATGTCGGTGCGCGAGATCCAGGGACATCTGCAGGAAACCTACGGAACCGAAGTTTCGCCCGATCTGATTTCGCGCGTGACCGGCGCCGTTCTCGACGAGGTCAAGCAGTGGCAGGTACGGCCATTGGACGCGGTATACCCGATCATTTATCTGGACGCGCTGGTCATCAAAGTTCGCGACCAGGGCGTGGTTCAAAACAAGTCAGTCTATCTGGCAATCGGCGTAACGCTCGAAGGAATCAAGGAAGTTCTCGGCATTTGGATCGAGACGACCGAAGGCGCGAAGTTTTGGTTGAAGGTGATCACGGAGCTCAAGAACCGCGGCCTTCAAGACATGTTGATTGTGTGTTGCGACGGCCTGAAAGGCTTCCCTGATGCGAGTGAGGCCGTGTTCCCAAAAGCGGTTGGCACAGAGGGGTTGTGCATCGTGCACATGATCCGCAACTCGCTGCGTTTCGTAGGACGGAAAGATCGCAAGAAGGTGGCCGCTGATCTCAAGCCTGTCTACCGAGCCGAGACGGCCGAGGCCGCAACCCACGCCCTGGATGAGTTCGAAGAGAAATATGGCGCACGTTACCCGATGATCGTGACATCGTGGCGTTCGCCGACGTGGCGGGGAACCGATTACGTGTGAAGCACGTCACAAATAGAAAAAGGCCCGGATCCTAAGATCCGGGCCTTCTACTAATAATCTCGGCAGCGTCCTACTCTCCCACACTCGAGGTGCAGTACCATTGGCGCTGGAGGGCTTAACTTCCGTGTTCGGGATGGGAACGGGTGGGGCCCCTCCGCTATGGCCACCGAAAAACTGTGGTCGGGTTATAGCCCAACCAATGTTTTGACAACTGTTAGAGGATCGCGAAGATTTGCGCGCTTATGATGAACACCAATGAAGAAGAACCAAGCCTCACGACCGATTAGTACCGGTTAGCTCCATGCGTTGCCGCACTTCCACACCCGGCCTATCAACCTCGTAGTCTACAAGGGGTCTTCAGGGGACCTAAGTCCCAGGGATACCTTATCTTGAGGTGGGCTTCCCGCTTATATGCTTTCAGCGGTTATCCCTTCCGAACGTAGCTACCCGGCGATGCCGCTGGCGCGACAACCGGAACACTAGAGGTTCGTCCAACCCGGTCCTCTCGTACTAAGGTCAGATCCTCTCAAGTATCCTGCGCCCACAGAGGATAGGGACCGAACTGTCTCACGACGTTCTGAACCCAGCTCGCGTGCCATTTTAATCGGCGAACAGCCGAACCCTTGGGACCTGCTCCAGCCCCAGGATATGACGAGCCGACATCGAGGTGCCAAACCTCCCCGTCGATGTGAACTCTTGGGGGAGATAAGCCTGTTATCCCCGGCGTACCTTTTATCCGTTGAGCGATGGCCCTTCCACGCGGAACCACCGGATCACTAAGACCTGCTTTCGCACCTGCTCGAGTTGTCACTCTCGCAGTCAAGCTCCCTTCTGCCTTTGCGCTCGACGGCCGGTTTCCATTCGGCCTGAGGGAACCTTAGCGCGCCTCCGTTACTCTTTTGGAGGCGACCGCCCCAGTCAAACTACCCGCCATACAATGTCCCGAACCCGGATAACGGGCCACGGTTAGAGACCAAAGACATCAAGGGTGGTATTTCAAGGGCGACTCCACGCAAGCTAGCGCCCACGCTTCAAAGTCTCCCACCTATCCTACACATGATGCCCCTAGACTCACTGTAAAGCTGTAGTAAAGGTGCACAGGGTCTTTCCGTCCTTCTGCGGGTACTCGGTATCTTCACCGAGAGTGCAATTTCGCTGAGTCCCTGGTCGAGACAGCGGGGAAGTCGTTACGCCATTCGTGCAGGTCGGAACTTACCCGACAAGGAATTTCGCTACCTTAGGACCGTTATAGTTACGGCCGCCGTTTACCGGGGCTTCGATTCCCCGCTTCGCTCCTAAGAGCTAACGAGTCCTCTTAACCTTCCGGCACCGGGCAGGCGTCAGACCCTATACGTCGTCTTGCGACTTCGCAGAGTCCTGTGCTTTTGGTAAGCAGTCGCTACCCCCTGGTCTCTGCAACCACCTTCAGCTCCGGACGCGAAGTCCTTCACCTAACGATGGCACACCTTCTCCCGAAGTTACGGTGTCAATTTGCCGAGTTCCTTAACCAGAGTTCTCTCAAGCGCCTTGGTATGCTCTACCCATCTACCTGTGTTGGTTTGCGGTACGGTCACCGAATCGACTCCTTTAGAGGTTTTTCTAGGAAGCATGGGATCAACCACTTCGCGGAACCCGTAGGAACCACTCGTCATCGTGTCTCGACCTTAATGAAAGAGCGGATTTTCCTACTCTCTCAGCCTACGCACTTAAACCGGGACATCCAACACCCGGCTGACCTACCCTTCTCCGTCACCCCATCAGTCAAACGTCTCATCGCTGGTTCCGGAATATTAACCGGATTTCCATCACCTACGCCCTTCGGCCTCGGCTTAGGGACCGACTAACCCTGAGAAGATTAGCTTTACTCAGGAAACCTTAGATTTACGGCGAGAAGGTTTTTCACCTTCTTTATCGCTACTTATGTCTGCATAAGCTCTTCCAGGACCTCCACGCGTCCTCACGGTCACGCTTCACAGGCTACTGGAATGCTCCCCTACCACCCATGCACACGCGTACGCGTGCATCGATCCGCAGCTTCGGTGAAATGCTTAGCCCCGTTACATTTTCGGCGCAGACTGACTAGACCAGTGAGCTGTTACGCTTTCTTTGAAGGGTGGCTGCTTCTAAGCCAACCTCCTGGTTGTCTGTGTCCTTCCACATCCTTTCCCACTTAGCATTTACTTAGGGACCTTAGCTGGCGGTCTGGGTTGTTTCCCTCTCGACCGTGGACCTTAGCACCCACGGACTGACTGCCCGGCTGCACTTAACGGCATTCGGAGTTTGGTTAGGTTTGGTACCCCGGTAAGGGGCCCTAGCCCATCCAGTGCTCTACCTCCGTCAGTGATACCGGACGCTATACCTAAATATATTTCGGGGAGAACCAGCTATCACGGAATTTGATTGGCCTTTCACCCCTACCCACAGCTCATCCGAACAGTTTTCAACCTGTACCGGTTCGGGCCTCCATTCTGTGTTACCAGAACTTCACCCTGGCCATGGGTAGATCATCCCGCTTCGGGTCTACTCCCTGCAACTTGTCGCCCTATTAAGACTCGCTTTCGCTACGGCTCCACCTCTCGGCTTAACCTTGCTACAGAGCGTAACTCGCAGACTCATTAAGCAAAAGGCACGCGGTCACACCGTTCGGCAAGCCGAACATGGTGCTCCCACTGCTTGTAAGCACACGGTTTCAGTTTCTATTTCACTCCCCTCGCCGGGGTTCTTTTCACCTTTCCCTCACGGTACTAGTTCACTATCGGTCGCAAGTTAGTATTTAGCCTTGGAAGGTGGTCCTCCCAGATTCCCACGGGATTTCTCGTGTCCCGCGGTACTCGGGAACTCTTTCCAACGAGGCTTCGCACATTTCGTTTACGGGACTATCACCCACTACGGTAGTCCTTTCCAG
>JBLFWR010000001.1:90000-134858 GCA_047611725.1 Binatia bacterium
TAGCGAGCTCTCGCATATACGACTCGTCTTCGTCGGTACGGATTTTAAGGCGCTGCCCAGCGATCTCAATTTCAATGTCACGCTTCACGATTCGTCCTGCGCGCCGACGGACCGCTCCGGCGCAAGCCCGTCGAACTTTTTAATGACCGCGTCCAGCCTTTTTCGGGCCTCGGTACGCTCAAGCTTGAACCGATGGTTCTCAGCTTTAAGCTTCTCCAGCTCTTGCCTGCTTTTGGCCAGCGCTGCGGACAACTGTTCGGAACGCTCGCGAGCGCGTACGCGCTCGTCAACGAGCCGATGAACGCCTTCTTCGAGTCTCTGTAAAGCCTTAGATTCCATACACTTAGACCGAACTCCTAGGATAAACCTTGGAGTCGAGTTTAGGATTGATGCGTCAACGGTGTCAAACGGCGAGAGCTTTTCAAACTACGCTTTCGCATGCCCACTGGCAGCATCCAGATCCACAGAGACGATTTTGGTCACACCAGGCTCGGGCATCGTTACACCGTAAAGCCGACGCGCCGCCTCCATCGTGCGTTTATTGTGCGTGATGAGTAAGAACTGCGAGCGGGTAGCCATCTCGCTGACGATCGACGTAAAACGGCCGATGTTGGCCTCGTCAAGTGGCGCGTCAACTTCGTCGAGAACACAGAAAGGGCTCGGCTTGTGTAGAAACAGAGAGAAAATCAGGCTGATCGCTGTCAGCGCTTTCTCGCCGCCGGACAGCAAGTTCAAATTCCCCGCTCTCTTCCCCGGCGGCTGTACGTGGATTTCGACACCGGTTTCGAGCAAGTCGTGCTCGTTGGTGAGCGTCAAGCTTGCCTTTCCACCTTGGAAAAGCTTCGGAAACACTTCTCGGAATACGCGATCGACGTCGTCAAACGTCTCTTTAAAACGCTGCTTCGAAAGCTTGTTCAGGCGACCAATGGTGCCGCGCAAATCTTCGATAGATCTTTCAAGATCGGTACGCTGCCCGACGAGCTCAGAAAGGCGCGCCTCGATTTCTTCGAGCTCAATGACTGCGCCCAAGTTCACGGCACCAAGCCGCCGCAAGCCAGCTCTGATCGTCGCGAGATCGCTCACTGCTTCCTTAGCACTCCACCCCTCAGGCGGTGGCGCTGTCTCCAGCAAACCTTCAGGCGCTAGGTCCAGACGTTCCAATACCCCTTCAAGCAATGCACTGCGCTTGAGCACAAATTCCTGCAGCTGCACTTCTAACTTTCCCGCCGCTCCTCGCAATTCCTCAACCCGACCAACGAACTCATCACGTTGCCGATCGGCTAGTTCGACAGCCTCCCGGGCCAAACGCTCCGCTTCCTCTGCACCGGAAAGTAATGTTTGGAGGCGCTCAAACTCGGTGTCTAGACCGGAGCGATCGAGCTCCGGTGATTGTAAACGGTCATTGCATCGCTGAATTTCCGCTTCCGAACGTCCAAGTCGATCCAGCGCAGCCTCTCGACGCGCTGCAATCTCAGCCACAGAGTTGTCGAGCGTGCGCAGCTGAATTTCTAGCGCCTCGCCCTTTTGGCGAAGCTCGGCTTCGGAAACTCGGGTCTGTTGTGCGAGTTCGCGCAACTCGCCTCGAGCCGACTCCAGTCGTGCCTCCTCGCGCTCCAGTGAAACCCGCTTCCGTTCCAACTCGGCTAGGCCAGCCTCGCACTGTGCGATACTGGCTCCGAGTGCGGCCAGTCGCTCTTGCGCCGAGCTAACCGCTGCTGCAACGTCTTCGACTTCTCGCAACACGCTTTCGCCGCGTTCCTGTGTCCGTACGAGATTCTGCCGGCGAAGCTCCAGATCGCCCTGCGCAGACACGCGCTCCACCGTGAGTTCGTGTAGCCGCGCGTCCAAACTCGCCAAATCAGAACCAGCGACTTCGGCCACCGCCGTAACCTGCGCGAGGCTTTCTCGCGCTTCACTGTAGCGGCCGGAAGCGTGGCCCAAGGCATCGGATAGTTGCCGCATCTCCGCTTTGCGCTCAAGAATACCAGCATCGATCGGACGACCGCTCCCGCCCGTAACAACACCACTGGCATCGATGACTTCGCCACTGCGCGTGACGTACGTGGTGTGATAACCATTCGCGAGCCACTGGCCCTGCGCTTGTTCCAAATCGTCTGCGACAACGATGCCATCCAGTAGCGGCGCAACAACAGCCTCATACCCGTCGGAGACCCGAAGGTGTTCGGACAAACGCGAGAACCCCGGAGGCACAGGCCCCGCTTCCGCGCCGGAGCGAGGCTGCAAAGGAATAAAGCTGGCACGTCCAGCACCGGTTTCCCGAAGATAGAACGCACCTTCCACACCAGCTTGCGCGTTTGGAACGACAACGTACTGGAGCCGATCGTCGAGTGCGGCGGCAACCGCTTGCTCGTAGCCGTCCTCGATCTCGATGACATCCGCGACCACGGCTTTAGCGCCAGTGCGCTCACGGCCACCGTTGCTCATAAACGAGCGTACACCGTCACCGTAACCCGCGAATGCTTCGTGAAGTTCGCCGAGCGATTCATGGCGTGAGCGCAGGGCAGCGCTCTCATCTCTTGCGGTCTCCGCATCACGCTCAGCGTTCCGTTGTTGCTCTAACACCGTTTCGAGCTCGCGAGCAGCAGAGCTTTTGCCGCCCTGGGTCGCGTTTAATTCGGTCAAAACGTGGTCGAGCCGACCTTGGCAATCCGTAACATCCTGAACAAGTCGGTGCGCAACCGTATCGAGCGAGCCACGCTCTTCCTGCAAGCGGGCCAGTCGCTCTTCGTCGGCTCGAAGGCGACTCTCGACTGCTGCCCGCTCATTGCGCAGGTCAGCACGCGCCCCGAGCGCGTCAACGATTTCGGTTTTGACCTTTTGAAAGCGACCCGACCACGCCATCGCTTGGTCTTCGTGCCCCTTCAAGTTCGCTTCTACTTCTGTCAGTTTGACACG
Source organism: Binatia bacterium (assembly GCA_047611725.1). Taxonomy (GTDB): domain Bacteria; phylum Desulfobacterota; class Binatia; order UBA1149; family CAITLU01; genus JBLFWR01. The sequence continues at coordinate 92,917 of JBLFWR010000001.1, forward strand.
AAGTTGCGCGAGTTCGGTTCCGCAACCATCGGACTGACCGACAAGCGCTGATCGCTCTTCTGTCAACGACTCAAAACGTCCGTCCATCAAAGCAGTTTCGTCACGCGATTCCGTGACGCTAGCCCCTAACTCACTAACGCGACCTTCGAGATACTCGTGCTCGCGGCGCGTGGCATCGATCTTCGAACGCACATCGAACAATGCGTTGCGCGCCGCGGCCGCTTCAGTTTCTGCACTGCGGGCGCCCGCGCGCTCTCTATCACGCAACGCTGCTGCTTGGTTAACGGCAAGCCCCAAAGCTTGCGCTCGACCACGCGTACGAGCGAATCCTGTGCTGACGCGGCGAAGATCTTCATCTAGACGACGCAAGCGTTCAGAAGAAAGATATCGATCAAGCTCCGTCTCACGGCCCTTGAGTTCATTGAAACGAATCGCGCCTTGAGCTTGGCGCCGCAGGGAAGCTGATTGACGCTCTAACTCTCGAATCACGTCTCCAACACGCAAAAGATTGTCGCGAGTGCGTTCAATTTTTCGTTCGGCTGCAATCTTACGACTGCGGTATAGAGTTGTCCCTGCGGCCTCTTCGATGAAGACCCGAAGCTCTTCGGGCTTAGCCGCGACAATCTGACCGACCCGGCCTTGTTCGATGATCGAATAGGCTTTGGTACCAACTCCGGTTCCGAGAAAGAGTTCGGTGATATCGCGAAGTCGGCATGCCTTGCCGTTAATCAGATACTGAGACTCGCCAGACCGAAATAAGCGGCGCGTGACCGACAATTCGGGTGCACCCCGAAGAGCGCGGACCAGCTCTGAAGATTCTTCAGCCTCGTCGGCGTCCGGTTCGGGAGCGTCCTCGTTATCTAGGGTAATCGTTACTTCGCATGCTCCCAACGGTGCGTAACGTTGGTTGCCCGCGAAGATGACGTCTTCCATGGACTGGCCGCGCAAATGCTTGGCACTCTGCTCACCAAGAACCCAACGCAGTGCGTCAATGATGTTGGATTTACCACATCCGTTGGGACCGACGATGCCGGTGATCCCCTCGGTAAACTCCAAGACCGTCCGTTCCATGGACGACTTGAAACCAATCAGTTCGAGTCGCTTGATCCTCAACTACCCAACCACTCCTGTCCGCGGGCGACCGACTATACCAACAACCGAAATTCGAAGTCCTTAGTATCCCATGGGCGTTTCCGATGGGTCAACATCGGACCGCAAGGGGGTGTAGGGGTTAAGCACAGCGACCACTAAATCTTGCGGCCTCGCCTACCCGTGGGTCAGCTCGACATTCCAGTAAGCAGAGTCGACGGGTCCAATAAATGGGGTCCACTCACGGTACCCCTGACGCGCCAGCTGGCGGGCGACAAAAGGGGTCCATTCCGGTCGCCGCGGTACGCGAACAAGCCGCATTCCTGCTTGATCCAGCGATTGGGCGCCCTTTTTGCGATTGCAGTCCAAGCACGAGCAAACCACGTTTTCCCAGCTGGTTTGGCCGCCCGCCGCCCTCGGTACGACATGATCTAAGTTGAGGTGGGTTCGCGGGAGGTGGGCCCCGCAATACTGGCAAGTGCTGTGGTCGCGGACGAAAATATTGTACCGGGAGAACCGCACTCGACGGCGCGGCACGCGGTCAAAGCCCACAAGGAGGACGACCCGGGGCACCGGAATCGCCCCACCAACCAGCCCGATTCGCTGGTCGCTGGCCGCCACCCCAGCCCAGGATTGGAAATCGAAGGTCCGGTATTCCTCGTCTACCGCGCGGGCTACCCCTCGGTACAGCAAACTGACAGCTCGCCGAACAGACGTGACGTGGATCGGAAGGAATGCCTTATTGAGGACCAGAGATCTGCCGGCGAGGGGACGGGCGATTGCTGACGCACCGGACATAAAGGTGGAGGCTAGCAGCCTGCCCTCGGCAGTCAAGGCAGCACAAGCCTAGACTCTACGTTGATACGGGGCCTAAGTATGCTAAATCTCAGGCGCCGTGAGAAGCCACCATTCTTCCTATGTTATCGATTCGCGCCCAACGATTCCGTTGGGGGACGCGCTATCGAGACGTGGCTCGACGAGCGAAAAAGCATTGCAGTGGACGGCCGCGAGCCCTGACACGGCGCCCGATCCACTCTTCGGAGTTCCCACTTGCGCAAACAGATCATTATTAATTCTAACCCATCCGAGGTGCGCGTCGCGCTCCTTGAGAACGGGACACTTGCCGAGATCCACATCGCCCGTACCAGCGAAGAGGCCGCCGCAGGAAACATCTACAAGGGCCGGGCGCTGCGCGTCCTACCAGGGATGCAAGCAGCTTTTGTAGACATCGGTCTGGAAAAGGCGGCGTTCCTCCACGCGTCTGACATTCCCAGCGAGGAAGATGTCACCTCGGTCGAAGACGGCGAAGAAGCTGACGAGGGACGTTCCCCTCGCAACCACATCCCGATCGAGAAAAAGCTCCGTCGCGGCGATGAAGTCATCGCCCAGATAGCCAAAGAGCCGATGGGCACTAAGGGCGCTCGGATTACCGCTCACGTCTCGCTCCCGGGCAAGTACCTTGTGTACATGCCCAGCGGGAACCTCGTCGGAGTCAGTAAGCGTATCGGTGACGACCGCGAGCGCCGACGCCTCCGCGACATCATCAACGGAGCGAAGCCAGCAGCTGGTGGCATCATCGCACGCACCTCCTGCGGGGGGCTTCCTAAGGCCGACATCATCGAGGACGTCCGTGCAATTGAGGGAGTCTGGAAAGGCGTGCTTCAGAAAGCAGAAAAAGCGACTCCTCCCGCCCTACTGCACGCTGATCTCGACCTAGTTCTTCGTAGCGTGCGCGACATGCTCTCTCCAGACGTCGACCAAGTCGTCGTCGACAAGGACGCCGACTTTCAGCGCACGCTTGGTTACGTTCGAGATTTCATGCCTGATCTCGCACCTCGGGTAGAGCTCTATAGCGACCTTGAGCCAATCTTCGATCGCTACGGAGTCGAAGAACAGGTGGCCCGCGCGACCGAGGCCAAAGTCTGGCTGAAATCTGGCGGGTATTTGGTTATCGACCAGGGCGAAGCGCTGACGATGATCGACGTAAACACCGGCCGCTTTGTCGGCAAGCGCAGCCAAGAAGAGACAGTCCTGAAGACGAACCTTGAAGCTGCAGAAGAGATCGTCTGGCAACTTAGGCTTCGCAACATCGGCGGCATCATTATCCTCGACCTGATCGACATGGATGATCCCGGTCACCGAAAGCAGGTAAGCGACACGCTGGAACAAGCGCTTACGCGAGACAAAGCCAGAACCAGCATTCTTCGCATCTCCGAGATGGGTCTTATCCAAATGACCCGCAAGCGCACACGGGAGAACCTTGAGCGCCTCCTCTCAATCCCCTGCCCCGCCTGCGACGGTCGGGGTCGTATCAAGTCAGTCTTGACCATGGCCTCCGAAATTCTGCGTGCGGTACAACGTGAGGCGCTTCGCTCGTCGAAGACCGCTACCAAAGTGACTGTTCGCGCGAATCGCGACGTAATTGCGCACTTGTTCGAGCAAGAGGAAGACGCGATTCGAGTCTTGCAGGATCGATACGAGCGTAGCGTCACGCTAAAGATCGCGGAGAACTACCACCAAGAACAGTTCGACGTCATCGCCGCCTAACCGATGTACACTGACAGCCGAGTTAAATTTCACGCGGCGCGTTTAGCGTTCGCGCTCCTCCTCTTATCCGGCACGATCTTTCCGTGCGTGGCGTTCGCCGGGTCCATCGGCTTTCGCGTAGACACAACCATTCATGCTGGCTCCGAGCTGCAGGTAGGCGTAAAGCTGTCGCACACCGGAGACGAGGCAGCGGCTGACGTTTTCCCGGTAGCATCGGTGGAAGGCCTACAGGCCAAGGGGGAAGTGCTCGCGAACTTCTCGCCACGCACCAATCACGAATGGCTGCTTGACCTCGGGAAGCTCAACCTTTCGCCTGGAAGCTATACCGTCGTAGTCCGAATCAACTACGCTGACCAAAACGGCTATCCTTTTCAGGTGCTGTCCACGGCACCGCTTCGCCGCGGGGTCGACATGCGAACCATCGTGCGTGGACAACTTCGAATCGGCACGATCCCCGAAAACGGGTCAGCGAAGGCGCTCGTCACGCTTGAAGCGCCCCGAGGCGAGCAAGGACGCTACCGCGTTAATCTAGTGTCCCCATCAGGACTCTCCGTAAACAACGAAAGCGTCGAAGTCGACTTGAAGTCAGGCAAGAAAACCAGCGTTGAGTTCCAGCTGACCAACCGCAAACTTCTCGTCGGGACGGCCGTCAACTGCTACGCACTTGTCACCAACCTTACGGACGCACCACCCCAAACAGACACCATTCAGGGAATCGCCCGCATCGTCGCACCGCGCGAAATGTTGACCACTACGCTGATCATGCAGATTGCCGGCATGCTCACGGTGCTGCTCATCATTCTGGAACTGGCAACCCTGCGGAGACTTAGATGAACCGGACACGCCTGTTGGACTGGGCCGAGTTTTCACTTGTCGGGCTCGTAACGGCATTTATTTTCTACATCATGCCCTGGGACGACCTTTTGGCCCCGACGGTTACCGCCGGCGGCGACATGGCCTCCCATTTCTATCCAACCAAATTGATGCACGACGAGTTGCTACCGGCCGGGAGATTGACCGGCTGGACGATGGGAAATTACGCAGGCTTCCCGCTCTTCCACTTTTACTCGATTCTTCCCTTCGCGGTCATCGCAGCGCTCGGCTACATCTTCCCGCTCGAGCAAACGTTCAAGCTGGTTACGATGCTCGGCCCGTTCACCCTTCCCGCTGCGGCCGCATACATGTTTCGATCGCTTGGTTATCGCCACGGAGTAGCGGCGATGGCAGCGGCATCTTTCCTGCCTTTCTTATTTCAGCAGGGAAATTCGATGTGGGGTGGCAACATTCCGAGCGTGCTTGCCGGCGAGTTCTGCCACGCGATCGGACTGTCTCTGTCTTTGGTTTTCGTCGGGTTACTTCATCGAACCGTCCAGGGACGCGGATCCTGGGTCGGTTGCGGGCTTTTACTGGGGGCGGTTGGCCTCACCCATGCATTTTCGTTCATCGGAGCCGTCTGGTTCTCGCTTTTCTACTTGTGGCCGGGCACCAATATTCGTCGCTACGGCTCCTATCTCGCGCCAATCTACTTACTCGCCTTCCTCCTGTTGGCATTCTGGGGATTGCCACTACCGCCGCGACTCCAGTTCACGACCGAATTCAGCATGATCTGGCGGCTGAAATCTTGGACAGAAGTCATCCCTCCCCTGTTGTGGCCAGCCTTGGCGCTGTCCTGCGCCAACCTCGTCGCCCTCGTACCGCGACCTGCTGCCATCCGTGATCTTCCAATCGGAATGCGCACTGCAATCACCACTGTGGGGTTGGGTTTGATGACTGGGGGCGTTGTTTGGTCAGGATGGACGCTCGCCCCGTATTCACCGTCAAACTGGCTGGCCGCTGCCGGCGTACTTGTTTGCTGGATTGGCCTTCCGGCAAATCCTTTCGCTCGAGAACGGCAAGGGTTTCTCTTGTTCGCCCTCGGCGGCAGCATCTTTCTTTATTTGGTCGCACCGGCGATAGGGTTCCCCGACATCCGTTTTGTCCCGATTGGACAAATGTTCTTGGGATTGTTGGCCGCCGATTTTCTCGCGTGGGCAGGTTCAGCCTTGCGTTTTCGAACCCTGTACGCAGCGATCGTAGTGCTCGCTTGCATCGGTTGGAGCTGGGCCCACCTTGGCTACCTGCCATCGTGGCTGACATGGAATTACGCTGGCTACGAACGAAAGGCGACGTGGCCAACATTCGAAGCGATCAACGACCACTTGCGTGGCGACGTCAACGACCCCCGCGTAGTCTTCGAGCACTCTCAAATTCACAACCGATTTGGCAGCTCGCGTGCCTTCGAAAACCTTCCGCTGTTTTCAGGCCGCTCGACGCTGGAAGGTGTATTCCACCAGGTCTCGCCGAATTCTGCCCACGTGTTCTACATCCAATCGCAGACGTCAGAGAAAACCTCGGGCCCCTTTCCACAACACACTTACATTCGATTGGACCCGTCGGGGGCTGTGCCACGCCTGCGCCTCTTCAACGTCAGCGACCTCGTTGTGGTCAGCGAAAAAGCCAAGGCCGCGTACGAAGCCGCGCCTGAGTTCGAGAAAACTTTTAGTGCCGCCAACTACGAAGTCTACCACCTCGATTCCGCTGCCACCGGTTACGTAGTCGCTGCCGAGAACCAGCCAGTCCTCTACGACGGGCCGGACCACAAGCTGGCGTTCTATCGATGGTTCAAGCACTCGGAACTTCTCGACATCCCGGTCGTTGCGGCCAAACACATGTCAGCAGAGCGTCGGGCAGAGTTCGACTATCGTACCGACGCCATCGAGCGGCTACCTAGAATTCCTTACGAAAACCCCTGCCAGGTTGACTCTCAGATTGAGCAATATCGGGTCACCTTCCAAACAACATGTCCCGGGCGTCCGCACATTATTAAGGTTTCGTACTTCCCACGCTGGATGGCCCGCGATGGGTCGCCGGTCGACTTCATAGCGCCCGGCTTCATGATGGTGTGGCCAGCCGAGAAAGAGTTCGAACTCTACTACGGGCGCACAAGCTTCGACCTGTTTGCGATGTCTCTGTCGCTTTTCGGGCTCCTGTTCGCCGCTGCGTGTTGGGTGCGTCCGCAACTCGCACGTCGCACTGTCCACGTCGCAGACTTCGTGTTCGGTCCCGCGCTCGGAACGATCGGGCGCTACCCGGTTCTGGTTGGCACCGGACTATTGATCGCTCTGGCTGGCGCAGGTATCTCGACTCGCTACGACTTGACTGAACCCAACCGTGCGTTCCGTCAGGGGCAAGAAGCGTATCGCGAACGAGATTTCCAACGTGCGATAGAAACGTATGGAGAATGGACCCAAACCGACCGCGACACCTTCAAACACGCGACCGCGATGTTCCAACTCGGGGTGAGCTACGCTGAAGCCGATCAACCGGCCGCCGCCATTGAAACGCTGGAACGACTGCAATTTCAGTTCCCCAACATCAACTATGGGGCCGGTACACTCTTCCATTTGGCACGAAGCTACGCCGCGCTAGAGATGGAAGAGAAAGCTCAAAAGACCGCTGACGTCTTGTTCGCAGAGCACAGCAATACTGCCTGGACCAAAAGACTCCAGCGCGAATACCCAAGGCTGACTCCACCCTCCGTGGATGAGCCAGGCAAAACGGATGCACCGTCACCCTCACCCGCCCTCAAAGGCAAAGCCGATGACCCGAAGAAATAGGTACGGAATTTACTTTGAGCGATCGTCGTCGATGATCATCGGCGCGTCGTCACCCACAAGATTTTCGGCAACGAGTGTGCTGGCCTCAAACGCAACGAGGTCACTCTCATCGACCACAAGCTGCACGCTTGCCATGGATGCGCGAGGCCGAAAGCGCGCGCGCAAACTGGAGGGAGGTACGGTGGCACCGTGGCTACCGCTCACGTAAAGAACCGCAGCCTCTAGATCATCCGGCTCCAGAACAATATATGCAGACGCCGTAGAAGGTCCGACAAACCACGCCCACGCCTCGTGAGTGCTGGGCCGTAACCAGGGCCCGGCTTCCGAACCGAGCACGACCACTGCCAAAGAAACATCCCCTTGTGACTCAAGCAGCTCTCCTATTCGCGCATCAACGTCGCGATAGGCTTGTTCGACCAAGGCGGAGCTATCTCCTGCTGCAGCGCGCGCCGCAGCGACTAACGGTTCGACGAGAACACTCGAAGCGCCCGCTTCCTTAGGGTTCTCAGACGTCACACTTGGCAACCGGTCACGAACAAACCGGTAGACGAGTGCCGCGCTTTCTTCGTCTGGTGAAAGCAAAATCGTAGGTGCGGACCAGTGACGAGTTTCGGTTCGAACAAACGCCGGGGAAAGCAGGTAGCGAGCGCGGTTGATTCGGCCAATTTGAAATGTTGCCGCGCGCCCGTCGGCCACGTCGACATCGATCCACTTACTCCACTCACCAACGGCGAGATTCTCGGCGCTCACAGCAACCGCGTTGGCAGCCTGGAGATGTGGCCACGGCAAACGGTGCGTCGCCACCGCTCGAGCTAAGACCGGCGCAAACCCACTTCCGCCCACGAAACGCCGCTCGGTTTCCGCTTCGTCCCTTTTTCCCTCACCGTCGAATGTCGCGAGCTGCTTCAAGGCCGAAGCTCGTGCCCAGCGGCCGGACACACGGCTGGAGCGCTGCGGGGCCACAACGGCCACCACCGCCCGTGATCCAAGCGAGCCGAGGACTGGAAGATGCCCAGCGGCAACCATCTGCTCGATATCGGCAGCTTGAGCGCCCGGAAGCGCGACAATCACGCATCGGTCGTGGGCGTTGACCTGCAACTGTGACAGCCCAACCGCACTGGCGGACAAAGCAACGACAAGCGCGAGCGCTCGAGGCCAAGAAGGCGCGGGGGACAATGATTGTTGAAGATTGGACATCCTGAAAGACGCTCTCTACACTACCCCTCGGTCGTACTCCATCGACCACACCCAATGAGCACTGGCCACGCCAACGACACGACCCGAGACCCTCCGCAACTCGTTTCGATTGTGGTCCCGGTTTTCAACGAGCAGGACTGCGTCGGCGAGATGAGTTCCCGTGTGCGGGCGGCTCTAGAAGCCTGCCACCTGGACTACGAGCTCATCTACGTCGACGATGGCAGCAGTGACGACACCCTCGCCTGCATACGGGCCATCGCCGACGATGACCCCAGGGTTCGGTATGTCTCGTTTTCGCGGAATTTCGGACACCAGATGGCGCTATTTGCTGGCGTCGAACACGCCTGCGGCGACGTAGTGGTTAGCCTTGATGGCGACCTCCAACACCCTCCCGAACTGATTCCTGAGCTGATCGAACGCTGGAGAGAAGGCTACGACGTAGTGTACACGGTGCGGACCGGCAACGAGGGCCACGCTCTCAAGGAAGCGTTCTCCGGTGCATTTTACTGGCTGATGCGGTCACTAACCGGCGTCGATGTTGCAACGGGAGGCGCTGACTTTAGGCTGCTTGACCGCAAGGTCGCCGAAGTTCTTCGCAACTGCGAGGAACGCTTCATTTTCGTACGGGGACTCGTACCCTGGCTAGGGTTCCGGCGTATCGGAGTCGAGTACCGTGCCGACGAAAGGTTTGCCGGACAGACCAAGTACCTCCCCGCCCGCATGTTCCGTTTCGCACTAGACGGAATATTTTCTTTCTCTATTCTTCCATTGCGTTTCATTGCCGCCCTCGGCGCCGCAACCGTGGGGCTCGGACTCATATACGGGTTTTACTCTGTCGTCGTGCGCCTGATTCTAAAAGACGCTGTGTCGGGATGGACATCGCTAATTGTCATCATTTTGGTGTTCAGCGGAACGCAACTGCTTAGCCTCGGGATTCTGAGCGAGTACGTCGGTCGCATCTACGAAGAGGTCAAACACCGCCCGCGCTACATTGTTGATCACACCAACGTAGAGCTGCAGGGGAATTCCAAACGCGACAAAAAAGGAAGCCGCCGATGAGAACGTATCTTTTGACGGGATTGGGACTTTGTTTGGCGATGACCGCCGCGTGCGGCGAGGGCACACTTGAGTTCGGAGGCGATCGCGACAACACGAAAACAATAGTGACGGTAAGAGGAAACGTCGACGATATCATCCCCGTAACGACCAGAGACATCGTCGTATTCGTGTTCACAAATCTCCGCGACCCGGGCACCTTCCGGGATTTCGATGACGGTGAGATTGTCGTTCTAGCCACTGGGAGTTCGGAATTTACGGTACCGGACGTCGATCGTGGCGACATCACCGTTATCTTCCTACTCGATGAAGCCGGGAATAATGCCGACGGTCAGATCGACGAAGGCGACCCCATCGCCACTCTGGATGACCCCGACAATGAACTCGACGATGTTCGCTCCGGCCTTACCATCGAAGCGCGGGACATCGACATCAACTTTACGGACGAGCCTTCTGGGAATCTGCCTGCGGCTGGTGTTGCCGAGGCAGACGACATTCAAAGACTCAGCGAATCGAGCCCGTAGGGGCCTCAACGGTTCGTTTCAGCCTAAGGCCCCGGTGCTCTGTAACAAGATCACGCCGACTGCGATCGGTGCCACATAGCGCAGGCACCACCTCCAGACTGAGAAGCCGAGACCAATTCTTCGGCCACCACCGTATCCAGCTTCGGCTACTGGCCGCTTAAGCACCCAACCGGCAAAGATGGCGATCAGCAACCCACCCCCGGGCAGCAGCCAATTGTTCGCAACTGCATCCATTTGATCCAAAAAGCCTGGAACGAGAACCGACGGAAGCCCGAGGGCGAAGATCCCCCCCCCACATCCCCACGAAGCCGCTCGTCGACTAAAGCCAAACTCATCGATCACGAAGGAGACGACCACCTCCAAGAGTGAAATCGCAGACGTCAGCGCAGCAAACATGAGCAGTGAGAAGAATGTAACGGCGAAAAAACCGGACGCGGGCATCGCTCGAAACGCTTCCGGAAGTGTAATGAATACCAGCCCCGGGCCCGCGGAAGGCTCAAGCCCGTAGGTAAATACCAACGGAAAGATCACCAACCCCGCCATCAAGGCCAGTACAGTGTCCATTGCAGCGATGAGCAGGGCAGAACGCGCTACTGATTGTTGAACATCAATGTAGCTTCCGTACGTGATCATCGCCCCCATCCCCAAGCTTAGAGAGAAGAACGCCTGTCCGAGTGCAGCCAATGCACCGTCCCAACCCAGCTCGCCAAAACGGGGGCGCAACAAGAAATCCAACCCTTGCGCAGCTCCGTCGGTGTTCAACGAGTACCCGAGAAGAATCAGAACCAAGACAAACAGGGATGGCATCAGCACCTTGCTGGCGCGCTCAATCCCCGCTTCGATTCCACGCGCGACAACAACCGTTGTGCCAACCATAAAAACGGCCTGCCAAAAAATCTGGCGAGGAACATCCGACAGCAACTGCTCAAACACTGCCCCCGCTGAACCTTCACCGCCCTCAAAGAGTCCCCCGGAAAACGACAACAAGACGTAGTTCACCGTCCAGCCGGCAACGACACCGTAGTATGACAGGATGACCAAACCTGTAAGAACACCGAGCCATCCGACCAATTGCCACGCCCCACCGCCTCCCAACGCTCGGAACGCCCCCACCGGATTTCGTCGCGTAGACCGCCCGATCAGGATCTCGGCAACCATCAACGGGATCCCGACCGCCAACACGGCAACCGCATAGGCGAGCACAAACGCTGCTCCGCCATGCTGGCCCGTGCGAAACGGGAACATCCAAACATTGCCGAGTCCGATCGCGGAGCCGGCTGCCGCAAGCACAAATCCGGCATGTCCTGTCCAAGAGCCACGCTGCGTAACCGCCATGGTCACCTCCGTTGAGTTTCGTCGTCAGGACTATAGCTGTCGCCGACAGACGTGGGGAGCGATGCGCGCAATTGTTCGCGCATCATCCCCCCGGCATCTTGCATCGCATGAACTTGAGCAACGACGACGCCCTACTCCATGTAGAAACAGCCGGCGACGGCACGCACACGGTCATTCTCGTTCACGGCCTCGGCGGATCGGCTCGCACCTGGGACAGCACCGTTCCAGCGTTGGCACAGCACTTTCGCGTTTGGTGTCCTGAGCTACGCGGGTGTGGAGCCTCGGAACGCGGAACGCTTCAATACGATTTGGATCTTCTCGCCGACGACCTCGCCGCTATTGTAAAAGCCGCTGCGAAACATGGGCCCGTTGTCTTGGTAGGACATTCACTTGGAGGCGTCGTTGTCCAAGCGCTACTGACGCGCGGATCAATCGAAGTTGATGCCGCGGCACTTGCCTCAACGTCAAGCAGGCTAAACTCAGCCGCGACCGCCAATTGGCTCCGCATTGCCGACGCAGTGGAAAAGAAGGGACTATCGACAAAACCACAAGCACAAGCGCGCGGGTTTTCCGACGCTTTTGCCGATGCGCATCCGGAAGTACTGGCGGAACAGGCCGAGTTAGCAAAACACTGCGACACGGCGGTGTATGTCGAGCAAGCACGCGCAGCGAGTCACTACGATTTCGACGAGCGACTTGGAGCCGTCGCAATTCCGGTATTGGTCATCCAAGGATTGGCGGACAAAATGACGCCTGTTGGTGGATCGGTGATTCTGGATCGCGCACTGCCCAACTCTCGCCTCGAGCTAATCGAGGGAGTCGGGCACAACCTTCACATCGAAATGGGAGACCGATTCGCGCAACTCGTCCATGATTTTGTACGGACGAGCTGCGCTTGATCGACTAGTTCTCGCTGGCGCCCAGGTACTCGCGAATCGAAGCTTCACGTGCTTCGCCACCATCAGTCTCTGGATCACCATCGCCCCCGAGACCTAAGTGCTCAGCAACCCAGCTGCGCAGTGCCGAGTCGGGCAGGCCAGTCTTCGCAATCCCATAGACGCCTTTCGGCGTTCCGCGCGGCTCGTCTGTGTGGCAGGCGTAGCAATCGAACGCGCCGTCAGGAATCGTAGAATGCGTCCGAACCATCGCAGGCCCGGCCCCGTCGCCCGCTTCTAACACCACGCTCCCAAGATCGAAGCCTTCCAGCGCAGCAAAGTAATCAACGATAGCTTTCGCTTCGTCGTCACGCAGGCCAAAGCTCGGCATGCGAACATCTAGCCACGGCCGCAAGCGCACGGGCTTCATGAGGAAGTCAAAGAACCACTCGGGCTGCAGTTTGAGCCCCTCGCCGGTCAAAACCGGAGGCGCGTTCTCAAGGTTCTCAAAGTGCTCACGGATCGAACCGTCGAGGCCGTCAAACGAGTGACAACCTTGGCAATTGTAGCGAGCGACGACTTCGCGGCCTCTACGCAGCGTGGCGGGCGCGCCAGCCGCGTCGGGCTTGTATTTCTCGCTGACGACATGGTCGGTCCGACTCGACAGAAAAACCGTCAACGCCCGTGCATCGTCGTGCGTGAAACCGAACTCCGGCATGACCTGTTCGATACGCTCTGTTGCGTACGTTCGCGGGGTCAAAATCTTGTTGATCGTCCAATCATCCCAGGTTGCCGGAATGTCGAGACGATCACCGAAGAACAACTCTTCAACATGCTTGCCGCCGAAAGACGAAAGCTCAACGCCAATGCGGCTCTCGGCTTCCATCCCATTCACCACGTGGCAACCGAAGCAGCCGTAGCGACGTACTAGACGCTCACCGTCGGCCAACGATTCGCGGGAAGCCACCTTCGCACGCAGAGCGGGATCGGCCGGCAACGGCTCTTCCTGCTTCAGGGTTGCCAAGTATGAGGTGATCGCTACCGCCTCTTCGTCGGTCAAGCGGAGACTCGGCATGCGGGCATGCTCGGAATAGCCGCGGGGGTCGCGAATCCAATTGTAGATCCAGCGCGAGTCAGTTTTCTCGGCGATCCTCGAAAGGTTCGGCGCGGTGTCAATGTTCTGTGCGACTTGGCTAGCGTAGGCATCCGGCTCGAAGCCGTGGCACCCCAGGCAACCAAGTGACTCTGTCAGACCACGCCCCTCATCAACTAGTTCAGCATCGCCAGGGTCCACGCCAACGGGTTCATCAGCACCCGCCAACCAAGCTTTCCCATCGTCGAATGAAGAATCGATGATGTAAGACGCAATCGATGTCGCTTCTTCTCTGGTCACGAAGAAGTGAGGCATGCGTGTACGCGGTCGGAACTCTTTCGGGTTCTCGATCCAGGAAACGAGCCATTCCGGGGAAACCTTGGCAGCGACACGCTTCAACGACGGTCCGGCCTTATCCAGATGCTCAAAACCATTAACGAGGTGACAGTTGTGGCACCCCATCTCTTGGAAGAGCCATTCACCACGCGCCGCGACTTCAGCACCCTTCATCTTCTGAACGGACTGGTGGCAAGTCAGGCACTTGGCCTGGACCTTGTCTTCGATGGGAAGCAGGTGATCTTCCCAGTAGTGATCTTCGCCATGGCCATGCCACACCGAATTAATCGCAGCACCTTGTCCACCGTGACAAGGAGTGCATCCAAACCGTCTAAACTCGTGGTTACCTAGAAAGTACTTTCGATCAGGGTGAGTCTTAAGAGGATTCTCTTGATCCTCGAACCCTTCGCGGTCGATTCCCATGTGGCAGTTCTGACACCGCTCCGCACGATTAACCCACTGCTCAAAGTTATTGCGCTCGAATCCCCACAGAACGGCCTGGTCAATTGTCGGAATCAGTGGGACGCGGCTACCGAAAAAGTTCATCGAGACGCTATCAAGCTTAATCTGAAGCGATTCGTCAGCCTTATGAAATGCCTTCAGCTGTTCTTCGATCTCGATTTCTTTCGATCGAATTTCAACGCCTTCGGCCTCAAGTTTGGCGATCGCCGCTTTCGCGGCGTCGAAGCGGGCCTGATACTCGTCGCGACGCACGAACGCGTCATTCAAAGTTTTACGTTCTTCGGTAAAAGGTAGGTGGCTATGCTGAGCGAGTTCGAGGCGATACCACCCCTCCTCAACTTCGCCCTTCACGATGCGCAAAGAAAGGTCGGATTCAAGGTACTCGACCGCTAGCCGATCGAGTTCAACGTCAATTGCCGCCAAGCGTTCAGCGTCGGAACCATCAGCAATACTTGCTTGCACCGCCTCCAACTTCTCGCTTAGCGCGATATAGTCTTCGTTCGCTGCACGCGAATCCGAATTCTGCTCCAGATCGCCTTCCCATTTATCAATGGCGAGTTGGTAGAAATCGGTTTTGTATTGCTTCCACAAGTGACGAGAGAACGAATCTTGCCACAGCGCCCACACAGTGCAGGCGAGCAGCAAAGCAATCGTCAGGAGAAAGACCGCTCCGTACGATCGTTTCTCTTCTTCCTCGACGTATCCACGCCCCATAATCGGCTAATCCTTGTCTCGCTCGGCTAGCACCGAGCCCAACCCCAAACGGCACGAACATCAAGCCCTTGTTCAGGACTCCAAACGTCGGCCAGCATAGAAGCAACCCAAGCTAAGCGCGGCGATAAAGAGCTCCCGCGCCAAGTCGGCTTGTGTGACCCCCACCCAAAGTGCGAGCCCAATTCCCGTGAGGCCTGCGAGTTGCAGGCCTTTAGCAACGTAAAACGCCACGTCTCCTCAGACGTTAATCCAAGGCGTAACCATTATGTACTTCACATTGAAGGCCATTCGCAGAATCATTTTCAGAACCACGGCGATCATGTTCAGAAACAGAAACGACGTCAGTCCGAACCGAACGGCGCCCCAACGATTCATGAACGCGGCTCCCTTGAGCTTCACAACCCAAGCGTACATCGCGCCAGTACCGACGACGAAGTATCCAAGCACGACAACGAGCCCGAAAATGGCCGACGCCCAATAGTCCCTGAGGCCAAAGATGTACGGCAGATCTACCGCTGTCATCGCTACGACTTTGTGAGCGTCCCAAGGTTCCCAGGGCCAAAACCAATTCCAACCCGGGCCCCGAATGAATGTCCCGATGACGATCAGAAGAATCCACAGAACGTGGAACCCGATGAAGAACGTCCACAGCTCGTACTTGCGCTCAATGTAGGTGTAGTAGCCGTTCCCCTTCGGGTTGATGTCGATGAACGGCAACACCATCAGGCCCACAACGATAAATGACGGCAAGACAACGCCTGCATGCCACGGGTCGAAGTACACGAGGATTTCTTGCAGGCCGAGAAAATACCAAGGCGCCTTCGAAGGGTTCGGAGTACGTGTCGGCGCGGCTGGCTCTTCGAGTGGCGCGTCTACTAGCAATGCCCAAATCAGCATGCCGGCAACCACTAGAAGGGTGCAGAGAAACTCTGCCCGGACAAGGTGGGGCCAGGTGTGAATTTTGTCGTCACCCGGGCCCTTCGCACGCCGAATCGTCTGCTCGACACGTTTCGCAGTATCGACCTGACGAGGGGCAACACCCACTTCACTTAAAATCTTCGGCTCAGCCATAACGTCCCCCTACCCCACTACTACAGGGACGGACCAGAAAGGCCGTCGCGTCGAATCCGCCAAAAGTGAACGATCAGAAACAGGGTTGTGACCAGTGGAATAAACACACAGTGCAAGATGTAGAAGCGCAGTAGCGTGTGTGGCCCAATCTCCCCGCCACCAAACAGAAACGCACGCGCGTCGTAAACCGCGTTTACACCGGTGAACTCACGGAACGGCCCTTCATGCCCGATCAATGGAGTTGCGCGCGCCATATTGGAGCCTACCGTAACGGCCCAGATCGAAAGCTGATCCCAAGGCAGCAGGTAGCCGGTGAAGCTCAACAGCAGGGTCAGAACCAGCAAGATAACCCCGACAACCCAGTTGAACTCGCGAGGTGGCTTGTAGGAACCGGTCATAAAGACTCGGAACATGTGCAACCACACAGCGATTACCATCGCGTGAGCCGCCCATCGATGCATGTTGCGCATCAGCATGCCAAACGGCATGTCGAACTCGAGGTACTTCATGTCCGCATACGCGTACTCGGCTACTGGCCGATAGTAGAACATGAGGTAGATGCCCGTCACCACGGTGATCAGGAACATCAAAAACGTGATGCCGCCCATGCACCAGGTGAACTTCAGGCGAACCCCGTGGCGCCGCACCTTCGATGGATGCAAGTGCAACCAAATGTTACCCGACACCATCAGCACACGATTGCGTGGCGTGTCGTCGTAACCGTGCCGGAAGATCGCCTGCCACACCTGGCTCTCGACGATCGAAGCTTTAAACTGTTCCCACCTGCTCATCACAGTCTCTCCGTCCAGGTCCGCAGCCAATTAGGCGCGTAGATAGGCGCCCGGCTTATCCCAATCGCCATTCTCGAAACGGTAGAATACGCCGACATCGACAAGCAATTGCCCGTCATCCGCCACCGCAACACGTACCCGTTCGAGAGGACGCGGAGCCGGTCCTTCGAAGTTAATTCCCGATTTGTAGAAGCCACTGCCGTGACAGGGGCACTTGAACTTGGCCTCAGACTTCAGCCATCGCGGCGTACAACCCAAATGCGTGCACTTGGCATACAGAGCGTAGACACCTTTGTCCTCGCGAACGATCCACACCCTAAAGTCCTTCTTATATTTCTCGCTGACTTCCCCGATGGGGTAGTCATCGATCGCTCCTGCCTTGAAGGTCGTGTCTGGCTTGAACAACACGCGCGGAAAAGCCGATCGCATGCCAGCCATGACGGCAGTTAGACTGACCAGGCCAAACCCTGCCCAGCCAACACGTCCGAAGAAGTCGCGGCGCGACCAGATGCCAGGCAGCTGGTCCTTCTGCCGCCGACGGCGAGCAGCCTCATCGCGTTGCTCCACGATCCGCTCGCGGTGCAGCTCGGCCGCCTGTTCTTCTGTAAGCTCTCCCTTGACCTTGGCCATCTCGACTCCAGGTGAAACGCTTCGTCGCCTAAGCGAACAATGCGATCATTTTTGCTCGACCCCACCCACGCGGGCAAAAAGCGCGGCCACGACTCCGACAACAACAAGCACGAATCCCATGATCATTATGGTCACCCCGACGGGCGGCAGCACTGGCAGAATCACGAACCCCACCGGGATAAGTAAGAAGCCATATCCCGCCGAAACTCTGGTCCCCTCGGCAGTACCTGCAGCCGAACCGTGTGTTCCGTAGGCCCCCGAGTAACGCTCATCGTCGGCGAGAACCGGCAACCGCTCGCGAACCAGACTCACAGCGTAGTCGTGCAATGCCTCCCGCTCTTCGGGCGGGCATTCCCCGATTGTTGCTGCAATTTCGTCGGCCAAGTCTTCAAGACGTTGTTCCGACAATTCGAGCGCATCGCGCTCTTGTGCGCCGTCTTCCACACTCAGGCCTTCGTCGTCCTCATTTCCGTTTTGTTCGTTGGACATAGTGAAGGCCCGTAACCGCAGGGTTGGTATTACAAAAGCCCTAGACGGTCAAGGTCCCCTGCGGACAGTCAACTCCCCGAAAGTTCTTACAAAATTGGTATTGCCATGAGCTGCGCGCCAACCCATCTCTGTGCCTGTGCGCAGCTCACCCAGAACTGACGGACGCGAAGCCCTGTTCCGCCTGTTATTCAGGGTATTCGGCGTACACTGTTCCCTTTGCGGGTCACCGGCCAGCGACCCGTGTCCTGATTGCCTAGCCCAATCAGGTTTCAATGGACGTGCACATCGCAGCCCACAAACGCCAGCCGGATTAATCTCTGTTTGGTTCTGCGCTCCGCATGTTACTCCCAACGGCGATGCTTCCGCGTTAACCACGCTGTTACACCGGTTCAAATACGGCGGCGACCGCCGCGCCGGTCGCATTCTGGCCGCAATCTTCGCTGGCGCCTGCTCCCAGTGCTGTGAAGCGGGCACGATCGTCGTCCCAGTGCCGGCGGACCCATCGCGACTCAAGGCCCGCGGGTTCGATCAAGCCGGGTGGCTGGCCGCCGGCCTATCCTGCAAAACCGGGTCTCGAATGAACGCCCAACTGCTGCGTCGTCTGCCCACTTCCACCGCCCAGCACGGGCTCAACGCCCTGGCCCGGAGTAAGAACCTGGCGGGCGCATTTTCAAGCCCCTCGCAGCCGCGGCTTCCGAGCAGCTCGTCCAAGGTTCTGTTAGTCGACGACGTTATGACCACCGGGGCCACTTTGAACGCCTGCGCGGCGGCCTTGCATGAGCAAGGAATAGAGCGCATCGCTGCGGCCGTGCTGCTTTACGCCCAAAAGCCACGCCGATGAGCGAGGCAGATCGCCAGCGTTGGGAAGCCCGCCACTTGGCCGCCGGTGCAGTAGGCGCGCCGCGAGACGTGCTCAAACTAGCGCCTTCCGCCCCCTTCCCCGGAGCCGTGTGCCTCGATCTGGCGAGCGGAGGCGGGCGGCATTGGGCCCCATTGACCGCACTCGGATATCACGTGGTCGGGTTAGACATCGCGTTATCGGCTTTGCATCGAGGGGCTCCCCACACCGGACAACACCCCTGTCTCGATCGAGTCCAAGCCGATTTGGACGACTGGCCCCTCGCGCCATCCAGCTGCGAACTCGTCGTTCAGGTAGATTTCCTCTCGCGGTCGCTCGTTGAGCACGCCTTCGCGACCGTTAAACCAGGTGGGTACATTTTGGTGGACACCTTCCTGTACACCGGCCATCCCAACCGCGAAGGTCCCAAAAACCCCGAGTACCAACTGCGTCCGGGCGAGCTTCAGTCATGGGCTGGCGATTGGCACATCCTGCTGTGTTCCGAAGTCGATGGCCCGACCGCTAGAGGGACATTGATCGCCCAATGCCCCGACATTCGGCCGGCTCAGCTTTGACAACCGCCACCTGCTCCCCTATTCGCCGTGAGGTGACCCGTACGCAAAAATTAACCTATCGAGAAGCCGGAGTAGACATCGCGCGAGCCGATAAGTTGGTCGCGCGCATCGGACGCCTCGCCGCTTCGACTCATCGCCCTGAAGTACTGTCGGGGGTCGGCCCTTTCGCATCGGCGGTTCGCCTTCCCAAAGGAATGAAGCAGCCGGTGCTCCTTTCTTCCGCAGACGGAGTCGGAACGAAGCTGGCCGTCGCAAGAGTCATGAATCGTCACGACACCGTCGGAATCGATCTCGTGGCAATGAACGCCAACGACCTCATCACGGGCGGTGCCGAACCACTGTTCTTCCTCGACTACCTAGCGGTCGGGTCGCTGGCATCGGTTGATGCCGCCGCTGTAATCGAAGGTATCGCAGAAGGCTGTCGTCAATCGGCAATGAGCCTTGTCGGCGGAGAAACTGCGGAAATGCCCGGCTTCTACGCCCCCGGAGAGTACGATCTGGCTGGTTTTTGTGTCGGTGTCGCCGAGCGCCGCGCGATCATTGATTGTTCCAAAGTCCGCCCCGGAGATGCGATTGTCGGCTTGCCGTCGACCGGTCTCCATAGCAATGGATTCAGTCTCGCCCGAAAGGCCTTGGGCGCTGGCAGTAAACGTCGACTAGATCGCGTCGAACCGACTCTTGGATGTTCGCTCGGTGAGGAGCTGTTACGGCCAACTAGCATCTACGTCCGCCCGGTTTTGGCCGCGCTCGCCAAGTTTTCAATCAAGGGAATGGCCCACATCACCGGCGGGGGCATTCCCGGGAACCTAGTTCGTGCGTTACCAGCCGGGGTCGGCGCCGTGGTAGATCGGAATCGTTTTGCCAAGCTGCCAATTTTCGATCTGATTCAAGAGCGCGGCGGGATCTCCCAGACCGAAATGGATAAGACCTTCAACTGCGGAGTCGGTTACGTGATGATTGTTCGTCCACGTGAGGCAGCGGCCTTATGCAGCTTCCTAAAGCGACGCCGGATTGGTGCGAGCGTGATCGGTCATACCACCGCCGGTCGCCGAAAGGTCACATACAGACGTGGCGCCGCAGACTGATCGCCTCAGAGTTGGTGTTCTCGCTTCGGGGACCGGCAGCAATTTCGAAGCCATTATCGGCGCCGTGGATGCCGGGAATCTGAACGTCGAGTTGGCACTCTTGATTTGCAATCGCCCTGGCGCGCGAGCGCTGGCACTAGCCGACAGCGCCGGGATCCCGACGCGCCTCATCCAGCACGGCGACTACCCTTCTCGCGACGCGTTCGACACAGAAATGGTCAGCGCACTCCGCCAAGCAGACGTTGGCCTCGTCGTCATGGCGGGGTTCGACCGTCTAGTCACTCCGGTGCTTCTCGACGCTTACCGCGAGCGAGTCATGAACATCCATCCCGCCCTTTTACCGTCATTCAAGGGCACACACGGGCAGAGCCAGGCCGTCGACTACGGTGTTCGGATTAGCGGAGCCACGGTACATTTCGTCGACGAAGCCGTAGACCACGGCCCGATCATCGCGCAGGCTGCGGTTGCCATCGATCCATTCGAGGCAACCGACGTAAGTGCGAAACGAATCCTCGAGCAAGAACACCGCCTGTACCCGCTTGCGATCCAGCTGTTCGCCAACGGCCAGCTTCGGATCGAAGGACGCAAGGTCCGAGTGCTCGACGCGGACAACACTGGCGGGGCGCTCTTAAACCCCTCGCCTCCCGACGCTTAACGAACGTTCCGATAGAACCTAATCAAACGGTCGGCGGGTACGCCGCACAAGTAGGCCGTCTTCATTCCCCACATCAAGAACGTGGTTCGCCAAGTTCCACCTTGTCGCCAACGCCGTGATGAGGTAACCACGTGCCCCTTCGGAATCCCCATTTGAGACAGCCCACGAAGACGACGCGACAAATCGACGTCTTCGAAAAGCAGTGGCTCGTGGAAGCCCTTCACCCGCTCGAAAAGTTCGTACCGGACAAACATTGCTTGGTCGCCGGTCGCCCCCTTCGTTAAGCGCGATCGCCGTGAGATTAGCCACGCGATAAATAGCAGAAGCGCCCCCCCCTCATCGAAACGAAGATCGAAACGCCCCCAACCCACATTTGGGTCGCTCAAACACTCAACCAATAGTCCCCGAAACCCGTCCGGCAAACGTGTATCGGCATGCAGGAACAACAAGACATCTCCGCTCGCAGCTTTAGCGCCGGCATTGAGCTGAACGCCCCTACCTGTTGGAGCAAGCAAAACTCGGGCACCAGCCTTCGCCGCTTTTGCCAGTGTCCCATCCGCGCTCCCGCCATCCACAACGAACAGTTCGTCCCCCTTCACGAGGCCACCAAGGACGCCGGCAAGATGTTCGTGGATGGACGCGCCTTCGTTCAACGTCGGGACAATGACCGTTAACCGCACCGCATTTCCTGCTTATTCTTGGCTGCCGCCAGCCAGCCTGATAGCATCGGCGGGTGAGTGTTTCTCAATGGTTCGCAATTGCAGCGATTGGCCGGGATCGCCCGGGGATCGTGGCCGATCTTTCGGAATGTGTTTACGAGTGTGGGTGTAATCTCGAAGATGCCAGCATGACGATGCTCGGAAACGAGTTCGCCACCTTGATGCTCGTCAGCGGAACCGCTCCGGAGCTGTACGATCAGTTGTCTGCCGCGACGAAACGACTGGAATGGGAACGCCACCTGACCGTGTTCCTTCGCCCGCTGGACGGCCCCTCCGCCACCGACGCCCAAACCGGGACACGCCATCGAACCTTGCGTGTCACTGGGGTCGACCAAGCAGGCATCGTCGCTGGCGTAGCTCGTTGCCTGGCCGATCAGGGTGTCCTGATCAGTGACCTTCGCGGGGAAGTCACAAATGGCGCCGAAAGTGGGACGCCGTTGTACACACTGTCGATCCGGACCTTGATTTCGCCGCAGTGCGATGAAGAAACGCTTGCCCGTGCCCTCGACGAGGTCGCGCTCAAACTCGATCTGGATGTTGCCTGGGATCACACGGCGGACAAAAACACCTAGCGCAGCGCGTAATCGTGGCATTTGCGCTGAGCTGGCAGCGGAGACGCTGTCAAAGCCACTGGGCATTCCCAGACCCTTACCGGGGTTCGGCATGCGAACAAACCAGTTTGCAGACGAAAGAAGGGCCGATCCCAGTGTTGGGATCGGCCCTTCTTTCGTCTGCAAGCCAGAACGCCGGCAGTGCTATTACTTGATCTGGCCTCGCCACGCCCGCCGGTCATAAATACGTTCACGGCGTAGCTTCCGGCCTTTCGGACGGTCTTTGGCAACAAGGCCATCCTTTTTGAGCCGACGCAGGCCACCGCGAATGTAGTCAGGATCCAAGCGAAGGGAGGAGCAAATATTCTCAAATGAGAACGGCCAGTCTGTATCTTGGCTTGCCACCCAGGCGTCGACTTCACAGAAGTTCCGTCGTTGTTCCGGAACAGGAGAGTTGATGCCGCGTTGGAACGTCACCAGCGCCTCCTCGAGTACCGCGAGCATCAGCCGGTTCGCTGGTTCGCGCGTGAGCTCCGATGTGTCGCCGCCGTGACCCGTTAGTTTGAAAGCCTGAATCGCTGACATGTTTCTTTCCTCCTCACCGACGCCAAACTCCCGACGTGGGCGCATCAAGATGCCTCTCACTAACCATCAAGCCCGCCATTTCCTGACACGTCAATAAGGGACACCCCCGAAAATCACTTTTTCCCCGTTCAGCCAATAGCCGGGCTAAACCCTCTGAATTGCTGATTTTTCTCACCGCACCGCCCTAAGGAAATAGTAACCCCGATCGGTATAGCGGACCGAACCATCGAACTTCGGAGAGAACATACTAATGCTTCAATTAGCCTCACTCGATTGAGCCGCGCTTCAAATCTAGATTGTCAGATAGGGAGACGACCTCTACGTTGAGCCTTGCCGTCCAGCGTGCTAATTCAAGGGGGGTGTTCAGATGCTGGCGCGTCTCGACTTCCCGCAACTGGAAACAACCTATGATTCAGAAACTTCGACTGCTTGGAGCCGCATTGGCCCTGTCAACGCTGGTACTTGGAGCCTCCGGGTTCCTGTCTGACGCCCGGGCCTCAAGCGCCGACGTTGAGGCAACAATGATGGCCACGGAGGCTGACCGCTACTTACGCGCCGCCGAACGTCACCCAAAAGCGGACTCCCCCGAGCAGCTTCGCCTGTATGTCAAAGCTGAAGGCTTGGCAGAGAAGGCAATCGCGCTGGATGAGAATTGCGCTACCGGACACTTTATCTACTTCGCCGCGCGTGGCCGACGATTGATCAGCGAAGGCGGGCTTGCCGCAACTCTCAAAATGGCATCCCTGAATCGGCATCTGGATCGCGCCCTCGAGCTAGACCCCAACTACGCCCACGCCCTAGCGGCGAAAGGCGGGATTCTCCTCGATTTGCCCTTTTATCTCGGTGGCGACGCCCATGAAGCCGAGCGTTATCTCGCCCACGCGGTTCGCCTCAACCCGACCGGCCCCGGAACGAGAGTGACCTATGCCAAGGCCCTGTTGCGTAACGGCCAAGAAACCCATGCGAGAGAGAATCTGCTGCGCGCCGCGCACTACGCGTGCGTAACCCGCCGCGCGCAGGTGCTGGCGCAGGCAACCACTTTGCTCGACGATCTTGACCAGTGAGCCCCTCCCCTTGACGACCAACGTCAGCAACGTCGGCGACGATCCATTCGCTCGACTCCTCGAAGTCATGCACCAACTACGCGCTCCAGGTGGCTGCCCTTGGGATCGCGAACAAACCCACCAAACATTACGCCCCTATCTGATCGAAGAGGCCTACGAGGTTCTCGAGGCGATTGAACAAGGCGATGACTCCGAACTGTGCGAGGAACTCGGCGACCTCCTGCTTCAAGTCGTCTTCCATGCTGAGTTGGCCCAAGAGCGCGGCGCATTCGATTACAATGCCGTCGCACGCGGCCTCACCGAGAAACTAGTCCGTCGCCACCCTCACGTATTTGCAGACGTTGAGGCGAACGATGTTGAAGCCGTCGCCCGCAATTGGTCCCAAATCAAATCTGCAGAACGGATAGCGAAAGCCGAAAAGAAAGGGCTCGGCGCCCCGTCGGCCATTGATGGTATCCCACGTGCGATGCCAGCCCTGTTACGCGCTCACCGAATCGGTGAAAAAGCCGGCAAGGTCGGCGTCGACTGGAGAAGCGCGGCTGACGTCCCGGCAAAAATCCACGAAGAACTCGCCGAAGTAACCGAGGCTCGCACCCACGAAGAGCGCGGGCGCGAGTTGGGAGACCTCCTGTTGGCCGTCGCCAGCTACTGCCGACTCAACGGGCATGACCCGGAGACGTCACTGCATGGTGCAATCGATCGTTTCGATGCGCGATTCCGGTCGATGGAAAGCGAAGCCGCGACATCGGATCGTCCCCTGTCTGAGCAGACTCGTTCAGAACTCGACGAGGCTTGGACCCGAGCAAAACGGCGAACTGGTATCGACTCGCCCCCTACGTCCGAATAGCTGGCTGGAAGGGCGTTCACTCGCCGCCGTCGATCCTATTCCTTCTTCGTCACGGACGACCCGAGCCGACGAGTCAACGACTCCGTAAGCTCTCCAAATTCAGCGCTGCCGAACAGTAGACAAACTCCGACATACGAAAGGCCACCGACCACAACGGCGATCGCTAATCCGGAAACCTCAGCCACCGGCACAACCGCCGCCAGAGCAAGTAGCACCACCGCCATTACGCCCGACGCCACCCCATGCAACACCCCACAAGCGATCAAGCGCCGCGCCCCCAAGGGCGGCAACAACCGTCGCAAAAGCATTAACAACACAGCCGCATTCGCTGTGGCTGCAATACCGGTAGACAGGGCCAAGCCCGCGTGGCGCAGATCGGCAACGCGGAGCGCATCACCGAGCGCGGCAACCGTTTGAGCACCGACCCATGAACCGTCAGGGTCGATGGGGCCCATCAACGCCAGATCACCAACAGCGTTGACGACGAGCGCTATCAGCGCTGCCAATACCGGAATTCGAGGACGTTCGAGCGCATAGAACGCGCTGGTCAAAACTCGGACCGCAGCAACCCCAAAAATGCCTGGGATATAGGCGCGTAGTGCCATCGAGGTCATCGCGGTGTCGTGGGCACCAAACTGCCCGCGCTCAAACAGCACGGCAACAATCGCTGGCGCCAGAACCCAGAGAGCAACGGCCGCGGGAGTGCAAAGCGCAATAGCCAAACGCAGGGCATGCGCCACCCCCGCCGACATGTCCTGGAACCGGCGCTGCCCAGCCAACGCAGACAAGCTGGGGAGCGCAGCCGTACCCAAGGCCACCGCAACTATGCCAAGCGGAAACTCGAAAATCCGGTCTCCGTACCACAACCAGGAAACGCTCCCTGCCGGCAACAGCGAAGCGAAAACCGTCGCTACCAAAATGTTCAGTTGGTAGACAGCACCGCCCAGGATCGCTGCACCAACCAGCCCGCCCACTCGCTTCACGGCGGCGTGTCGCACCCGCAGGAGCGCGACAGGACGCATTCCGAGCTTCCAAAGCGACGGCACCTGCACGAGAAACTGGAATGTTCCTCCAATCAGCACACCGACAACAAGTGCATACACTGGTGTCGTGAACCGAGAGCTAAGCGTCAAGGCACAACCAATAATGGTGAGATTGAGCAAGATCGGGCCGTACGCCGGAACCGAGAAGTTCCGGAACGTGTTCAAGACCCCCATCGCCCAGGCCGCGGCCCCGACCACAAACAGATACGGGAATGTCCAGCGAGTCAGCTCGATGGCGAGTCGAGCCTTTTCCGGATCAGCGCTGAAGCCCGGTGCGAATAGCGTTACGATTGGATCCGCTGCGAGCATCCCCACTGCGGTCAGGATCGCCAAGACTAGGAACGCGGCGCCACCGACCCCGCCAGCCGCCCGAATCGCGCCAGCGGGCCCCTCTCGGACCAGGTGGTGGGTAAACACTGGTACGAAAGCGGCCGAGGTCGCAC
Organism: Binatia bacterium; assembly: GCA_047611725.1. Lineage (GTDB taxonomy): Bacteria > Desulfobacterota > Binatia > UBA1149 > CAITLU01 > JBLFWR01. Next base: position 119,187 of record JBLFWR010000001.1, read on the forward strand.
CTTCGCCGACAATTCGTCGGAATAGGTTCGGAATCCGGAAAGCCACGAAGAATGCGTCAGCCCCCATGGACGACCCAAACACCGAGCTGATCACGATATCCCGCGCCAAACCGGCTACCCGACTGGCCAATGTCAGCGCCGCCAAGAGCTTGGCGGCGGCCGTAACTGACCGTTGCTCGGAGGCCGCAGCTTGACCCGCCGCGTCGACGTTGTTAACCAACACTTCTTTCAAGGTTCCCAGGAGGACCCGTGGCCAATCATCCGTCAGCTCTTAAACGTCATCGTCAATCACTGCGTCGCCGCGACGCTAACCGCATCATTAAGTCTACGTTGCGCACCATCGTTCGTGGTGTAAACGAAGCCGTCGTTGCAGGCGAGCCAGACAAGGCCCGCGAAGAGCTCGGTCGTGCGTCGCGCGCTCTGGCCAAAGCTGCGAGCAAAGGGACCATTCATCGCCGCAGCGCCTCTCGGCGAACCAGCCGCCTTGCGCGCAAGGTTGCCGCGCTCAGCAACAGCTGAGCCGGGTTCAGAACCCCTCCGTCATCGAGGAATAGATCGCCTCGGCCAAATCTGACGCCATCCGCTCTCGAGCGACCGCGAGACGCTCCTCCCCGAGCTGCACGTTGTTGAATGACTCGAGGGCGTCGATTTCTAACCGTTCCTCCACCTGAAACGCGGCGCTGGTCTTAACGACCGCGCCGGGCACGGCTGCGTGTCCGCGCGACACTGCGATTCGCTCTCCCGCCCACACAATGGTGCCATCGGCACTGAGCAAGCTAGCGTCGACCGCTACGGTCGACGTGTAGTCCAACACGTCGTCAAAGGCGTCAATGGCCACTGCGCGCACTCTTTCATCAGTCATCCGCACCGCTAGTACCGCGTCCGATCGCTCGCCAGCCTTGGCTGGACGAACCCTCCCGCCAGCACGCAGCACGCGACGGAGCTCTCGAGTGAGCGAATCGGCGAAAACCGGGTCGAGATCACGTGACTCTATGCGGGCCACCTCGACCACTTTGATCTCTTTGGGAAGGTGCCCAGCACCAACCATTGAATAGCCGCAGCCGGCAACAAACAGTGCCAGCGAAGCCAGAAAAATTCTTCGGCGCATCTTCACACCACTACGTTAACCAATCGCCCGGGGACGACGATCAACTTTCTCGGTTCGCGGCCCGCCAAAGCTTCCAGCACGCGCGGCTCGGCAAGAGCCAATTCTTGGAGACGGTCTCGATCGGTGTCCGCTGGCACCTGTAGACGACCGCGAAGTTTTCCGTTGATCTGCACAACGATTTCAATCGTGTCACGCACCATCGCGGCCGCATCGTGCTCCGGCCACAAAACGCGGGCGAGTTCTGAACCCCCGGCGAAATGCGACCAGAGTTCGGAGGTCACATGCGGGGCGAACGGATAAAGCAGGCGCAGCAAGATTCCCGAGGCATACGCGTCTAGCGGGTCCCCCAGCGTTTCGGCACTCACGCTCCGTCGCTCCTGAACCGAGTTATTGAGCTCCATGATGGCCGCCACCGCGGTATTGAAATGCATGCGCTCGCCGATGTCTCGGGTAACTCGCTCAATCGTCGCATGAACAGAAGAGCGCAATTCCCGGCCGGATTCGTTCAGGCCCTGCTCTCCGGGATCGGCAACTTCCAAACGATGGTCGCCCAAGGAGACGACGGTACGCCAAACACGGGAGAGGAACCGAAACGCACCATCAACCCCACGGTCACTCCAATCGAGATCCTTCTCGGGCGGGGCGGCGAACATCGAAAAAACTCTGGCCGTGTCAGCGCCGTAACGGCTCACGATCTCATCGGGATCGACAACATTCCCTTTGGACTTGCTCATCTTCGAGCCGTCCTTGATCACCATCCCTTGCGTGAGCAAATTCTCGAAAGGCTCGTCCAAATCGACGTAGCCGAGATCCCGCAGTACGCGAGTGAAAAATCTCGAGTACAGCAAGTGCATCACAGCGTGCTCGACGCCGCCTACGTACTGATCCACCGGCAACCAGCGCTTGATCGCCTCAGGGTCGAAAGGAGCCTCGTGATTGCGCGCCGATGTATAACGCAGGAAGTACCAGGAGGATTCTACGAACGTATCCATCGTGTCCGTGTCACGCTTAGCCGGGCCACCACAACGGGCGCAGGTCGCGGCGAGCCAGTCTTCGAGTTTCGGCAGCGGTGAACCTCCGCCAGGCTCCAGCTCCACCTCAGTCGGCAAAACCACAGGCAACTCTGAAGGATCGACACCGACGACGCCGCACTTCGGACAGTGAACGACCGGTATGGGCGTTCCCCAATAGCGCTGGCGAGAAATTCCCCAGTCCCGCAACCTGTAGTGCACAACCTCGCGGCCCGCACCCTTTGTCTCTAACGCCGCGGCCATCGCGGCGCGCGCCTCTGCGCTGGTCAAAGACGTAAACTCCCCGCTATCGACGAGCACCCCCTCGTCCTCGCAGGCGCGGTCCAAAACCGGGAGCTCTGCACTTCCTTCCGGTACGAGCACGCGCTCCACTGGAATCGAGTGGGTAGCGGCAAATTCAAAATCTCGCTGATCGTGGGCAGGAACGGCCATCACCGCTCCGGTACCGTAGTCCATCAATACGAAGTTCGCCAAATACACAGGCACTTTGCGCCCGTTTATCGGGTTAATCGCATGGCATCCAGTGAAAGCACCTTCCTTGCCAGCAGAACGAGCGGTGCCGTCCTGCGCGGCAACCTTCGAGACAAACGCTTCAACTTCCTGCGTACGGCCACCAAGTTCGCCAAGACGACTGGCTAAAGGATGCTCCGGAGCGAGACTGACAAAGGTACAGCCAAACAGCGTATCCGCACGTGTCGTAAATACCGTGACACGCTCGCCTGCTTCGACGATCTCGAATTCGACTTCGACACCCGTGCTACGCCCGATCCAGTTGCGTTGCATGGTTTTAACTTTCTCTGGCCACCCCGGCAGGGAATCTAGACCGGCGAGAAGTTCATCTGCATACGCGGTGATCCGCAAGAACCACTGGTCGAGTTCACGAAGGCCGACTCCAGGATGCCCGCGCCAGCATTCGCCGTCGGTGACCTGTTCGTTGGCCAACACGGTTCCGCAGCTTTCGCACCAATTCACCCGCGCTGTCTTGCGATAGGCCAGGCCTCTTTCGAGCATCTGCAGGAAAAATAGTTGCTCCCAGCGGTAGTACTCGGGGACACAAGTGGCGATCTCCGCATCCCAGTCGTAGCTAAAGCCCATACGCCGAAGCTGGCCTCGCATCGTTTCTATGTTGTCGTGAGTCCAGCGGGCCGGGGCGATTCCTCGCTGAATCGCCGCCATCTCGGCGGGCAACCCGAACGCATCCCAGCCCATCGGGTGAAGTACCGAACGTCCGCGCGATCGATGAAAACGTGCCAACACGTCACCGATCGTATAGTTGCGGACATGGCCCATATGGATACGCCCCGAAGGGTACGGAAACATTTCGAGCAAATAGAACGGCTCACCGTCCCCACCCGACCACGGTGCGTCATCCCACCGCTGTTGCCAACGGGCCTCAACCGCACCCGGTTCGTATTTCAGTTGATCGCTCATTTGCGGGCAGCCCTTGTCAAACGGCCTTGCTCGCCCGCTATTCGATCGAGCACACCATTGATAAACCTAGCCGCGCGGTCATCCGAAAATCTTCTGGCGATGTCGACAGCTTCATTCACGATCACTTCTCCAGGCACTTCCGGACTTGCAACTAGCTCCGCGCAGGCCAAGCGCATGATCGCCAAGTCGACTCGAGAGAAACGGTTAATATCCCAATTGGTCGCCGCAGCATCGATGAGTGAATCAAGCGACTCACAGCGCTGGCGCGTCGTCTCCACGAGCGCCTCGGCGAACTCGCGAACTTCAACCTCGGCGTCACCACCGGGATGGCTCGACCAGAACAGTTCGCGCGCAGCCGACGAGTCATCGCCGCCAACGTCGAACAAGTACAACAACTGCAAGGCCGCCTCACGCCCGCGACGTCTGACTCCAGCCGACATAGCTAAATCAGGCCTCGCGGGTGCGACGAAGTGCTTGCAACGTTCCGAGCACCGCATCGACTGCTTCGTAGCCTTTGTTGCCTACGTCACCACCAGCACGCGCGAGCGCTTGCTCCATTGTGTCGGTTGTCAAAACCCCGAACGCGACCGGTAAGCCAGTGTCCAGTGATACACGCTGAACCCCCGCCGCAGCTTGGTGGCAAACAAAATCGAAATGAGGGGTTTCGCCTCGAACCACAGCCCCCAAACAGGCCACCGCTTGGTAGCGCCCCGATTTGGCGGCAGCCATCGCGACGATCGGCAGCTCGAACGCGCCGGGTACTTCGTAAACGTCAGCTTCCTCGCAAACGAGCGAGTGGTCGCGTACGGCTTCTCGAGCCCCCTCTAAGAGGCTGTCGGTCACGGCGGCGTTAAACCGACTCACGACAATGGCAATTCGAATGGCGGTGGTCATTATTCTTCAACCGGCTCCAACTGAGCTTCATCCAGCAGATGACCCAGCTTGCTTTTCTTGGTGCGCAAATACGCAATGTTTTCGCTGTGAGAGGGAATTTGCAGGCTGCGCCGCTCCACAACGTCGATTCCATAGCGTTCCAGGCCGGCAATTTTTTGCGGATTGTTAGTTAAGAGCCGGACTTTGGGACCGCCAAGGTCTTTGATGATCTGCGCCGTAATTCCGTAGTCGCGCAAGTCGTCCTTGAAGCCCAGTTCCAGATTCGCCTCAACTGTATCTCGCCCCTGGTCTTGAAGCGCGTACGCCCTAATCTTGTTCGCCAATCCGATACCGCGACCTTCCTGGTTCATATAGACGACAACGCCACGCCCCTCTCGTGAAATGAGGTCGATTGCACGAACAAGTTGCTCTCCACAATCGCAGCGGGTGGAGCCGAAAACGTCTCCCGTCAAACATTGGGAATGAACCCGGACCATGACGGGTTCGTCTCCGCCCAAGTCTCCAGCGACCAACGCGATGTGTTCGTCGCGGTCGAAATCATTGCGGTACACGACCGCTCTGAACTGACCACCGTAAGCGCTCTCAATATTACGCTCAGCAACGCGCTCCACTACGATTTCGCTTCGAAGACGATGAGCGACCAGCTCTCCGACAGTCACCAACGGAAGCCCGAGACGATCACTCATCTCGCGGACCAAAGGTTCTCGCGCAACTTCACCATCGTCATCCAGAACCGCGCAAAGTGTTGCTGCAGGTTCCTCGTTTGCCATCCGGCACAGATCCAGCGCGGCCTCAGGAATTCCGGGTGTTAGCAGCACCCCACCGCGACGAACTTGAATCGGGAAAACATGCCCGGGCATTACGATATCGGCTGGTACCGCGGTTGGGTTGGCTGCAACCTGGATAGTCACGGCCCGATCCGCTGCGGAAATTCCGGTGGTCACGCCACGAGCCGCTTCGATGGAAGCTCCAAACGCCAGCCGTCGGGCCAAAGGGCTGTCAGGCGCCATCATTGGGATTTCCAAGCGGCGCATCTGGGCCTCGGTTAGCGCGATCGAAACCAGCCCGCGGCCATGGGAAGCCATGAAGTTAACGTCGTCGGACGTCGTTCGGCGGGCACTCATGCATAGATAGCTGCCGCCGGCGCCGCTGTCCTCATCGACCACCAGAATCATGCGGCCGGCGCGCAAGGCGCCCATCGCAGCCGCTAACGGACTGCCCTCTTGTACTATTGTGTTTTGTTGTCGCTGGTTCACAAAAAATCTCCGCTCCAGACGACGTCACCGTCGCTGTCCGTCACCGAGACGGTTTGTAGACGAGGCCCATCGCTCGGGTCGACGATGCCGAAGGATTCGAGCATGGGCACCCCGTCGCCGCCAATGAGTCGAGGATTGTAGAACACCGTTAATCGGTCTACGGCTGCGGCCTGAACCGCAGAGGCCGCGACACCCGCCCCACCTTCGATGAGCAGCTCATCGATGTCTCTGCGAGCTAGGTCTTCAAGCAGGCGTCCCCAACCCCGAGCACCGCTCACATCCATACGCAACACCTGTGCGCCCGCACGCTGCAAGCGTAGCTCTCGAGTCCGCGGCGCAGTCGGTGTCCCTACGATCAAGGAAGAACCCGGACCCGCCACGACGTGGGAGTCGGGGGGAGTTCGCAACGAACGATCAAGCACAATCCGCAAAGGATTCGCCGCCCCCCGCACACGCGCGGTAAGCCTCGGATTGTCGGCCAATACGGTACCGATCCCGACCAGAATCCCTTCGCTGCGCGCGCGGAACCCGTGAACGATACGTCGCGAGCGAGCCGAGGAGATCCACTGGGACGAGCCCGTACTGGTAGCGATGCGGCCATCCAGCGACGCGGCAAGTTTTAGATGCACCCAGGGCCGGTTCGTTCGTGTTCGGTGGGCGTACCCACGCACAAGCTCAGCGCAAGCCCCTTTCAAGCACCCGGTTTCGACGCGAATTCCCGCCCGTCGCAATCGGCGCAGGCCACGACCACGAACCAACGGATTGGGATCTGTGCAACCCACCACCACACGGGCCACACCCGCGTCAATGAGAGCGTTCGCACACGGCGGCGTGCGACCGAAGTGGCTACAAGGTTCAAGGGTGACGTAGGCGGTGGCTCCCCGCACAGTCGTCCCGGCGGCCAACGCAGCCGCTTCCGCATGGGGTTGGCCCGCGCGGCGATGCCAGCCACGGCAAAGCTCTCGCCCGCGACGAACCAAAACACAGCCCACGGCCGGGTTCGGTGCGGTATGCCCAAGCCCAAGGGCTCCGACCTTGATCGCTTCGGACATCCAACGCTCGTCGGTAGATGAGAACTTAGCAGCGCGGGTCACGATCCAACCTTTCCGCCGCGGCGTTCACTCGCGATCTTTTCCACGGCGGCAACGAACTCATCGATATCGCGGAAAGACTTGTACACGGAAGAGAAGCGAACATAGGCGACGTCGTCCAAGTTCTTCAGGCAATCCATCACCGCTTCACCGACAGTGGAGCTGTCTACTTCGCGCGAGCCGGCTTCCTGCGCTCGCCGTTCAACCCACACGACGGCTTCCTCGATCGCGTCTGCAGAAACAGGCCGTTTCTCACAAGCACGCCGAATGCCCGACGACAGCTTCTCGCGGTTCCACGGCTCCCGACATCCGTCCTTCTTGACGAGCATGGGCATGACCACGTCAATGCGTTCGTAGGTTGTGAAACGACGGCCGCAGGCAAGACACTCGCGACGACGGCGCACAGAATCGCCGTCCGCGGCTTCGCGCGAATCAACGACTTTGTCATCACCATGCTGGCAAAAAGGGCATCTCACGAGATTTAGCCGGAAGTCTCCGGACGCCTGCCTAGTAAGGCGTGAGCCTTAAGCCGCCGCGTAATTGCGTTCGGGATAGATGGGGAACCGGCGGCATAGCGCACGCACTTCGGCGCCAACGGCCTCACGCTCAGCGAGGTTTTCCGGATCGCGCAGAATGCGCGCAATGTACTGTCCGACCAGCTTCATCTCGTCCACGCCCATCCCACGAGTCGTGACGGCAGGCGTGCCTAAGCGCAATCCAGACGTCACAAACGGCGAGCGATGATCAAAGGGGACAGAGTTGCAATTGGTCGTGATGTTGGCGGCGTCACAGGCTTGTTGAGCAAGTCGGCCGGTCGTCTCGCTGCTGCGCAAGTCAACCAACATGAGGTGGTTATCGGTTCCACCAGAAATCAGTTTTTGCCCTTCCGCGATTAGGCTTGACGCCAGCGCAGCCGCGTTCTCGATAACGCGGCGCTGGTATTGATTGAAGTCTGCACCTTGCGCTTCCTTGAACGCCACTGCCTTAGCGGCGATCACGTGCATCAAGGGCCCCCCCTGATTGCCAGGGAAGATTGAGGAGTCGATCTTCTTTGCAAATTCAGACTTGCAAAGAATAAGGCCACCGCGAGGGCCGCGAAGAGTTTTGTGAGTGGTCGTGGTCACGAAGTCACAGTGAGGCACTGGCGAAGGATGTTCGCCCGCTACGACCAACCCCGCAACGTGGGCGATGTCCGCCATTAGCAACGCGCCGACTCCCTTCGCGATTGCACCGAAGCGTTCGAAATCAATAACCCGTGGGTACGCACTGTGACCACACACGATCATTCGAGGTCGATGTTCGCGTGCGAGACGCTCAACCTCCTCGTAGTCGAGAAGATGATCATCTTCGGTGACGCCATACGGAACCACATCGAAGAAACGACCCGAGAAATTCACGGGGCTGCCATGCGTCAGGTGACCACCGTGCGAGAGATTCATCGCCAGGATTTTGTCGCCGGGATTCAGCTGCGAAAAGTACACGGCCATGTTGGCCTGAGAGCCAGAATGGGGTTGGACGTTCGCGTGCTCAGCACCGAACAGCGCCTTCACACGATCGATGGCGAGTTGCTCGATAACATCGACATGCTCGCAGCCACCGTAATAGCGACGCCCAGGGTACCCTTCAGCGTACTTGTTCGTCAGAACGGACCCAGCCGCTTCCAGCACGGCTTCGCTGACGACGTTCTCCGACGCGATCAACTCAAGGTTGAGTTCTTGGCGGCGCCCTTCAGCGACGATCGATGCGTAAACCTCAGGATCGGTGGTGGCAAGGTGGCTCACGGCTCAATGCTCTCCTCGGGTGACTGATCACCCGTTTCCATGGCGCGGACCTTGTCAACGCGGCGCTCGTGACGCCCGCCAGCAAAATCAGTAGACATCCAGACTTCGACGATTTGGGTCAGGAGGCGTTCGCCCAACATACCCGCACCTAGACACAGGACGTTCGCGTCGTTGTGCTCCCGAGACAAGGCGGCGCCGGTTACATCGTGAACCAACGCTGCGCGTACGCCCCTCACCTTGTTCGCGGCGATCGACATACCAATACCGCTGCCGCACAGCAGCACACCTGCATCAGCACGTCCGTCGGCAACCCGCCGACCAACTGCGAGGGCGTAGTCGGGGTAGTCCACTGACGCATCGCCGTGGGCACCTACGTCTTCAACCGTGGCGCCTAGCGCCGTTAACACGTTGATCACAAGTTGCTTGCCAGCAACCGCTGCGTGATCACAGCCAACGACTATTCTGCGGGGAGAAATAGTGATCGGACTTCCCGGAAGGACTACTGCTCGCCCTTCGCGATGAAGCTGATGATGTCTTGAACGGTGCGAATACTTTCCGCTTCCTCGTCCGAGATCTCGAGGCCGTACTCTTCTTCGAGCGCCATGATCAGCTGCACGATATCGAGCGAGTCGGCGCCGAGGTCCTCGAGGAACGAAGCATCCGCAGTAACCTGGGATTTATCCAAGGTCAGTTGATCACAAATAATTTCGATCACGCGATCAGTAACAGCAGCCATGATTCACCTCTCCTTACGTACGCCAGTCTGGCGTCACATGTAGAGTCCGCCACCGACCTGTAGGGTCGTTCCGGTGACGTAACCTGCACTTTCATCACAAAAAAACAGCGCACTGTGCGCGACATCCGCGGGTTGGCCAAGCCGACCAACAGCGGTCGATTCGATCACACGGCGCCGGTCGTCTTCGCTCATTCCGGAAGTCATTTCGGTGTCGATAAAGCCCGGACTCACCGTATTGACGGTAATGCCTCGCGACCCAACCTCACGCGCCAGCGACCGACTTAACCCCTCGACTCCAGCCTTGGCTGCAGCATAAAGGCCTTGCCCAGCATTGCCCATCGAGGCCACAACCGAGCTGACGAAAACGATACGCCCGTAGCGGGCCTTGAGCATAGACGGAAGCACCGAACGGGCACAGCTGACGGCCGAGGCCAAATTCACAGAGAGGCACGCATCGACCTGTTCGGGCTTGGATCGGAGCAAGAGCCCGTCGAACGCAACCCCGGCGCTGTGAACCAAAAGGTCCAGTTTGCCGGCGCTCTTAACAATATCGCGCACCGCGGAGTCCACCGCGGTCGGATCCGCGACATCGAACTGGACCGTATCCAGCCGATCAGCCGCAGAACTGTCGCGAATAGCAGCGAGTCCCGCGGCGTTGCGGTGGTATCCAGCGAAAACGTGGGCGCCGCCAGCCAACAGCCCTTCGACCACCGACGTACCAATGCCGCCAGAAGCACCCGTTACCAGCGCGACGCGGCCTGCGAAACGCTCGGACAGGGTTCAGTCCCCGACGGTGTCGACGACCTGGCGGCCTTTGTAGTGGCCACATGAAGGACACGCGTGATGCGGACGAGTATTCGCTCCACAGTTAGCGCACGAGTTGACGTTCGTAACCGTCAAGTGGTCGTGCGAGCGACGCATGTCGCGCTTTCGGCTTGAGGTTCGTCTCTTTGGAACCGGCATTTCAAAACTCCTTGGCGACTGTCACTTTGAGGGACAGCGGCATGCCTCACGGTTAAGATTAACTCCGCACCGCTGGCAAAGACCTAAACACTCGGAACTACAGGGTAGCGAGCCATCAATTGCCAGCAACGCCTGTTCCGCGACAAGTGGAGAGAGGTCAACCTCATCACCCACGTAATGATCGACTCCCTTATCGTCGCGATCCTCAAACCCCGGACCGCCCCTTGCCAGAACGAACCGGAAATCTTGATCGAGCTCGGTATCGAACTCCTCAAGGCAACGCGGACAACCGGCCAACAAATGGCCAGACAGCGATCCCGAGAAGTGGACATCGTCTCCGCTGCGGTAAACCTCAGCATCGATCGTAACGGGCCCGTCAAAACGCTGTTCGCACCATCCACGGTGGGCTTGCAAGCGCTCGTTGAGCGCTTCAGCCAATACGGCAAACGACAGGCTTCGGGCCTCCCCGGCCAGCTCCGGGATTCGTAACTTCACTTCAATATCCAGTCGATAACAGGGCGTCCGAGAACGCCCGAATCGGTGAAGCTAGCGAAAACCGCGCCGCAACGCAACGCGACAATCCATCAGGATTCCGGCTTTTCGCGGTCGTCGCTGTCATCGCTGTCGTCGCTGTCACTGGCGCCAAGCCGACGCTCCACACTCGCCAAGCGCCGGATGATCTCCGGCAAGCGGGCCAACGCGACCGCGTAGCGACGCCAGATTCGGATATCTACGGCTGGAGTCCCGCCTATCACTTGGCCGGCTTCCTGATCACCCATCACCCCTGAGCCGCCAGCGACCTGAGTGCCGTCACCCACCGTAATGTGCCCGGCAAACCCTGCCTGACCGCCCACCATCACCCGAGCGCCCAATGTCGTGCTACCCGCGACTCCCGCTTGGGCCGCGATCATCGTACCGGCGCCAATACGACTGCCATGCGCGACCATGACTAGATTGTCCAGCTTCACGCCATTGGCCAGACGCGTCTGGCCAATGGCAGCTCTGTCGATCGTGGTATTCGCCCCAATCTCGACCCCGTCCCCAAACAGAACGCCGCCGATCTGCGGGATAGCTGTCGGTCGGTCGCCGGTTGGCAAAAAGCCAAACCCGTCGGCCCCAACGATCGCTCCCGGCTGTAAGACCACATCGTCCCCTAGCTCGACGCATTCACGCACAACCGCCCCCGCGTGGGCGACAAACCGCTGCCCGATCGTCACATCGGGATAAATGACGACATGGGGATGGATACAGGCCCCATCCCCTATGCGGACGCGCTCCCCGATGACCGCGTAGGGCCCGATATAGGCCCCTGCCCCGACACTTGCCGTGTCAGCCATCACCGCTGTCGGGTGCACGCCTGGCGCAGGAACCGGTCGCCTGTCGAAGATTCGCAACGCCTGGACAAACGCCGCATAGGGCTCCGGCACGCGCAGAGCGTTGCGCGGCTGGCCTTTTTCATTCTCAGAGACAATCACGGCTGAAGCCCCGGTTGTCTCTATGAGGCGGCGATACTTTGGGCTGGCGACGAAACTGAGATCGCCGTCGCCAGCTTCGTCAATCGGAGCCAACCCTTGAATCTGGACCTCGGGGTCCCCTTCCAGCCGTGCGCCGAGTATTTCGGCGAGTTCTGCGAGTCGCATGACACGGCTTTAGCGCGCCGCCCGATCGAGGACAACGGCAGAGCCGAGGTTTTGCCTTTGAAGCCCGCAGCCGGAAGCATGCCCGGGCGCATCGCGCGCGATTCCCGCGCGTCTATAATCTCGCGCACCCAGGAGCGAAAATCCTTGAGCGTACTTAACCTCGGCCTCCCAAAAGGAAGCCTCGAGAAGACGACTATCGAGCTGATGCGTAAGTCCGGCTGGCGCGTCACGACCGGCTCGCGCAGCTACTTCCCCAACATTGATGACTCCGAGATCACCTGCTCTCTGGTCAGAGCCCAAGAAATGTCGCGCTATGTCGAACTCGGCTCCCTTGACTGCGGCATCACCGGAAAGGATTGGACCGCCGAGAATAAGTCCGAGGTCGAGGTCATTTGCGACCTTGTCTACTCAAAGGCTTCGTTTCGTCCGACCCGCTGGGTGCTGGCCGTACCCGACGACTCCAAGTACTCCAAGCCCGAAGACCTCGACGGCAAGCGAGTCGCGACCGAGCTGGTCGGATTCACCGAGCGCTATTTCGCCGAACACAACGTCAAAGTTGAAGTCGCGTTTTCGTGGGGCGCAACCGAAGCCAAGGTCGCTGCCGGACTTTGCGACGCAATCGTCGAAGTCACCGAAACCGGGAGCACACTGCGAGCCAACGGGCTGAAGATCATTGACGATTTGATGGAGTCGAATCCTCAGCTCATCGCCAACCGCGAAGCTCTCAAAGATCCATTCAAGAAACGGAAAATCGAACAGATCGCCCTACTACTTGAAGCAGCCCTGCGAGCCGAAGCCCAAGTTGGCCTGAAGATGAACGTGCGCCGAGAAGGACTCGAGAAAGTCGTCGCGTTGCTACCGAGTTTGAACACTCCGACCGTGTCGAACCTTCACGACAGCGCGTGGGCAAGTGTCGAAAGCGTAATTTCTGAAGCGGTGGTTCGCGATTTGATTCCGAAGCTGGTGGAAGCCGGCGCCGAGGGAATCATCGAGTACCCACTAAACAAAGTCCTCCAGTAAACAAGGCTCTCTAGCAGCCACCCCGACTGCAAACACTCCAATTGCAAACACAGCAACAACGACACCGGCGTAAAACATAACGTCGGTGTCGTTGCCGCAACATTCAAGCGCCTGCAATCCTAAGGTCTCATGTTCCAGACCGGAGGTCCCGCTATGCGTTTCACTGTTTTGCTGGCGATCGCGTTCGCCTTGGCGATTGGTCCAAGCTCGACCTCGGCCGAGGGGAATTCCACCCGCTGTCCCCGACGTCTACTAGCAACGCTTGGGCGCGTCGTGCGAGCCGACCTGCGAGTCCTGACGCGATGTTTGCCGAAGCCCGTGAGTGCCGACTCTCTGCGCGCCTGCCGTGGCCTGTTCGATCAAGACCACGGAATCGCGCGAATAGACCGACAGGCAATGCGGGCCCTTGAGCGCGCCTGCCCAGACCTATGCAATAGCGATCAAGCGCAGTGCCCGTTGACGGCCGGACACTGTGCGGCCCTGGTGCTGTTCGAAGAACATGCAGGCTCACTGGAAGCGATGCCCGGCGTAAACCTTCTCCCGGCTCCGTTTGCGGCCTGCTTCGAGACACCCGTCTCGACAACACTACCCACAACGACAACCCTGATAACCTCGACAACTACTCCAACAACCACGACCTCCATGCCTGCGGCACCGAGCACCACTGTTCGTGCAACCACGAGCACCACACTGGAGCCGACCACGACCACCACGAGCTTGCCGGTCCCGTCGATCGTGATCACGGAAGTCATGCAAAACCCGGCGGCAATCGCAGACAGCACCGGCGAGTATTTCGAGATTCACAATCGCGGAAGTGCCGGGCTAGACCTGGATGGTCTGGTTGTCAGTGACGAGGGCAATGATTCTTTTGTCGTAACCGGGACACTGCTTCTCGGACCGGGCGCGTTTGCGGTATTTGGCCGCACCCACAGCGCAGCCGACGGTGTGGTCGATGTTGCCTATGGCTCGTCCATGACCCTAGCCAACAGTAGCGACGAGATAGTTCTGCAGCTCAACGGTCAACACCTCGACACGGTTCGTTACGGGCCCGGCTTCCCGCTGCTGCCCGGACGGTCGCTGGAGCGTGTGAACGAGATTAACGACGCCGACCAACCAGCCTCTTGGTGTGCAGCCGACTCCGAGCTGGAGAACGGAGACTATGGGTCACCGGGACGCAAAACGCTGTCATGTCTCCCATAAAAAAACCCCGCATCCTCAAAAAGGAATGCGGGGTTTCTTAAACAAATCTCAAGATCGGCTTAGCCGTTGGCGGCCTCGGCCTCTTCGGATTCTCCGTGACCAAACGCTTCGAGGAATCGCGGTTTCTCTGCACCGGTCATGATGTACACACCTTCCCAACCACAAACTTCTTCGCACAGCTTACAACCCACGCATTTCTTCTCGTCGACCTCGACCAGCCCAAGAAACTCAGGACCGCTGTTCGTCGGTGAAGGATAGAGCGCATCGAAAGGACAAACGTCAACACAGACGCCGCAACCGTTACAATTGTCGGGATGAACCACGGCGATCGGGCGCTTGGCCTTCTTTAGAACCGCAGTCAGGTTCCCCCATGTATCCAAAATCGCGTCGTCTGGGCAGATCACCCCACACGCACCGCAATCGATGCAATAGGTAGCCTCAATTATGAAGGCTTCGTTCTTTAGGCCGCTGATCGCTTGGGTCGGGCAGCGCTGCTCACACGCAGTGCAGCCCGTACAATTCTCGGCGATGATCTTGAAGGGCACGTCAATCTCCTCGGCGAGCCGTTGGCTCAGCGCTTCTGCATGTCGGCAAGAATCTCGTCCTTTCGGCCTTCTTCGATCAAGCGGTCGTTGTGAAAAGCCTGCTTCAGAGCGACCCAAGTAACGAAAATAACCAACCCGAGGGCGCCGGCAACCGGCATATTGTCGGCCTTGCTGATAATGGCCACAAAGCTTTCCCAGGCTGAAAGCTGATGGCTCGCTGTGGCAGACAGAAGGATCCAGTTAAACACGCTTCAAATCTCCTACACCCGGGTTAGGGGCGTCCAGAGGTGGCCAGCGGTCACCCGCGGCCACAACAAACTGCAATCAGAACAGGCTACGGACCGGAAAAAGCGAAGTCAATGCGGCACGTCAGCGCACAACTCTTCTGGTCACAAGTGAGAATTCGGCCCTAAGACGTTGAACCGAATTGGATTTCAAGCCGCGCCGAAGCGCTCGCAAAAAATCTCCCAAGTGCGTTTGAGCCCTTCAGCGAACGAAACCCGTACCCGATAGCCAAGGACATCAGCAGCCCGCGAGATGTCGGCCTGGCTGTTGCGAATATCTCCCGGCCGGCCGGCGGCATGCTGGCGAACGACCGGTCGCCCAACCGCCTGCTCAAGAGCATCCGCGATGTCCAATAACGAATAGCTCTCGCCACACGCCACATTGAAGACCTGGCCGGAAGCGCCCGGCGCCTGCGACGCCTGTAGATTGGCGTGCACCACATTCTCGATGAACGTGAAATCCCTAGCCTGGAGCCCATCACCGTGGATCTGAAGCGGTTCGCCCGCGATCGCCCATTCCATAAACTTCGGAATCACGGCGGCATAGGCCGCATCCGGGCGCTGCAAGGGGCCAAAGACATTGAAATACCGAAGGCAGACCGTTTCGATCGGATAGACCTCAGAAAACACACGGGTGTAATTTTCTGCGGCCAACTTACTGGTCGCGTACGGGGAAATCGGCCAAACCCGCT
>JBLFWR010000002.1:0-97851 GCA_047611725.1 Binatia bacterium
TGGGGTTGGGGAGCAGTCTTCGCAGACTTTGACAACGATGGTGATTTAGATCTCGCACAAACAGAAGGGTTCGACGTGTTTTGGCAGTCCCCGGGTGACCAGATCTACCTCGACATCGCGACCAAGTTTTGGCGAAACAACTCGGGAGTGTTCGAGGAAGTCGGCTCAGAAGTCGGGATCACCGATCGTGACGAGGGACGCGCTTTGGTCACGTTCGATTTCGACAATGATGGCGACCTAGATTTGTTCATCACCAATGTCGCCGCAGAGCCTGTCCTGTACCGCAACGATTCGGGGAACGAGAATTCGTGGTTGCGGGTACGCGTGCAAGGCGTCGTTGGGGGAACGAATGCCGATGGGCTCGGTGCTGTAGTGCGAATGTGGCTAACGAACGAGGCCGACCCGCAAATACGCCATATTGGCGCGGCCAGCCATTTTCTGGGTCAAAGTGAACGCGTCGCACATTTTGGTTTGGGGAGTGATGTTGAGCGCGTTTATCGGGTTGAGATCACTTGGCCTCGAACCGGGCTGACAACCGTGGCTGAAGACGTGGCAGCTGGCCAGACTCTGACGCTCATCGAATGTAGCGACAACGATCATCAAACGCTCGATAGCTTCGACGACGTCGAGGCGCATTGTTCTCATCAACTCAACGGTGTGCTCTGTGGAGACAGCGACCGCAGTGGGTCTGTCAATGCGAGTGACGCCCTACGTGCTCTTCGTGCCGCAGTCGGACTTGGGGAGTGTGATTTGCGGCTGTGCGATGTCAACGGGGATACCGCTCTCCGCGCCAGCGATGCGCTAGTGATTCTAAGGATCGCGGTCGGCGCGGAGCCAGACTTCAACTGCAATTTCACAACACGCGGCGCCGAATCGGCGCCGCGTAGAGTGTTGTCACCTTAACTCTTCGACGGCTGAGCAGTCGGATGTCCGACCGCCGTGCAGGGCTAGGCACGCAAAACAGCTCAACCGCACGCCAACCCGCTACCCACGCTTGCCCCTTGGTACCCGATCGGATACCATCCTTTTCGTCATGCCGGACACCGCAACCATTACGGCCGGGACGCTCCGTGCAGCCCGCTTAGCCGCTGGGCTCTCGCTGCGCGCGGCCGCAAAGAAGGCCGAGACCTCCCACGCCGCGGTCGCTGCGTATGAGCAGGGGCGCAAGGCCCCCACCGTCACCACCTACATCCGGCTCGTGGCCGCCTATGGCTACGCGGCCGACATCGAGTTGGCTCCGCGTATTCGCGAGGTCGACGGCTACTCGCGCTCCGACGAACTCCTAGCCGTTTTGGAGTTGGCCGAGCAGTTTCCGGCCCGCCACGAACGCACGCTCGCTTACCCGATCTTCGGCTCGAAACGATGACGCTTGTTCAGAAAATCGTGGCGGTGCATCGAGCCTTGGCCGCAGCCGAACTGCCTCATGCCTTCGGCGGTGCACTGGCGTTGGCGTGGTGCACTAAGAGAGCGCGCGGCACGATCGACATCGACGTCAATGTGTTTGTCGATACCGAGCAATGCGATGTTGTGCTTGCCGCGTTATCCACCGACGTCGACCACAATGCGCGCCAACGCACAGCCTTGGCGCGCGACGGGCAAGTGCGGCTTCGGTGGGACGAGACACCGGTAGATATATTTCTAAACACGACACCTTTTCATACCGCTGTGATGCAACGTTTTCGCTGGGAACGCTTAGGCGACAACGACCTACCCTTCTTAGCCTGCCAGGATATCGCCGTCTTCAAAGCGTTCTTCAACCGCACCAAAGACTGGGCTGACCTGGAAGAGATGCAGGACGCAGGAACCCTGGACGTGGGTCGCGTGCTCGGTGTTCTAACCGAATACCTTGAGCTGGATGACGAACGTGTACGGCGCCTAGATGGGCTGCGAGGACGGGGTTAGTGAACAACTCTTACAGATTGCAAAAGTCCGCGTGGTTTCTGTTTGTGGCTTGTCTTCTGCTTTCCTCTTGCGAGGACACAAAGGTTCCCGCTGCGAAGCCCTCCAACAGTCCGCGCGAATGATGGAAGAGGCTGGGATCCACGGATTGTTTGCGCCGCAGGTTCTCGGACCGCCCTGGATCCCTCTTGCCGCTGCGGCCGCTGTCACCGAACGCGTCGGGCTCGAAACCGGCGATGCGGAAAGCGACGTCATCGACTCCCGACTGCTCCGAGAACTGGTCGATGACCAATACCTGGTGCCCGGCCTCGCGGACCTCGGCGGCAATACAGGCCACACCCAAAGGAGGTGGCGGTCCAAGCATGCTCGAATAGATTTGCGATCGCTTGAGATCGAGATTTCCAGGTATAACGAGTGCAACGCGCAACAAAGATTCTCCCTTTTCGCCCGCAGAAAGGCTCGCGCCTATGGCACACGGGCCCGCGCTGTGTCCAACCTGCGCTACCCCCGAAAACCCGAGGCTCTCGGGAAAAACACCGCTGCCGTCAGGTCTCCGCGCCAAGCCGCGCGGACGAATCGGAATTTTCCGGCGGCCGCTTCCTGGAGTACGAACTCGCAAAGGCGTCCTTGGCCATCAAGCACTGTCCTGGCCTCAGATAGTCTTCGATGTAGCTGCCAAGTAGGCGATCGCGGCGTTCGAGGATGAGCCGGTCTTCTTCAAAAGTACGGTCGGCGATGCGGCGAATCGCCACTTCCAACGGTTTCCTGAAGACCCACAACAGCGCGGACAGATCCAGGGTCACCTCCGAACGAAGCTCCGACCAGACAGCAGGGGTTCCTGATTCGTGCTCGGTCACCGAGGTCAAGTTGTGGATCGGCCCGAGGACGGATTTCTGAACCGAGAAGATCTGATTGGGTGGACGAAACTCGCCGTAGGCGATGTTAACGAAACGGAACGGACCAACGGCAAGCGTCGTTTCAATGCACGCCGCACACTCGGTCTAGCTCAGAATGCGCACGCGTTGGAATGCCGAGTGAAACACTGTGTGCTCGAAATCTAGGTAGTTGGCTACTACGTTGCCGGCCGAGGCTTTCACCCGGCGAATGAACTCGAATCGATGTATCAACGCGGTGACTCGTCGAAAACGGACACCGTTGTTTCCCCCACATCGACTCGGAACTCTCCCAGTGCCAGCGGCATGGCTTCGACCGCCAACTCGACACGGTCGCAATTCTCCCACGAAAGGCCCTGAACGGTTTCGCAACGACCGCTGCCAAGATCGTAGCGATAGCGATGCCAGGGGCACGTGATCTTTCCCGCCTCTATCGTGGCTTCGAGCAGGGGGCCCGCCAGATGAGGACAGATTCCGTTGTAGGCGCGCACGACCCCCTCATGACGCAAAAGCAGAATCTCTTGCGCCCCGCTGCGATGACGTACGACCTGACCGTCCGCGAGCCGCTCCAGCGGAATCTCGAGAACTTTCGTACTTTGCTCTTTCACGACGCCACTTTCCTTTTCGTCCGACGCTCGGACCTTGCACCTTCAGCACTTGCCGAATCGGCCACATAGCCCCCGGGTTTAACCTCTTGCAGTGGCCCAGGGAACCCGGCGACGGCACTGTTGTTCAGGTTTTGGGTCGGCCGAGTCTTGGCACCAAACGGGGTCAGAATTGCCAACCGAGTTTGTGTCCCAATATGAAAAGTTCGCATCGATACTTCTTTAGGCCGGTCGTCGAATTCCGCCCACCTGTTACAGGTAGATCGTCTCGACCGACCGACGTAGACCCGTAGCGGCGTTCGCCTAGGAGGGCTAAGGAGTCCGGCAGCGCGTCGTCGACGAGGACGGCTGAGTACACGTCACCGTAGAAGCCACGGCTTGGTCGCCGAGATTCAAACCAAGAGTCGCCGTTCCAGCCGAGGGCGTAGTCAGGCCCACTCCACGTGCTTTGAATATGGCTTTATACGACGGCGCACGCCGTTCTGTGACAACGCTTTTTGTGACCCCGTCGATCGTCGCATCCGGATCGCGGTATCGGAAGCGTGCCTTGGAACGCGAACGATCTTCGAACACGCTTACAAGCTCTGCGCTGTAAGTTCCGGCCCCGGCCCACGTGACTAACAGCGATACGGTTTGGGAAGCGAGTGCGAGCGACGCGCCGTCTTCGAGATCCATGAGCGTCTTGACGGTTAAGCGTTGTTCACCGTTCTTTCTTGTCTTGGCGACGACGACGGCTTTGGAGATGAAACCTCCAGGAGGGTTGACCGCTGCCTCCAAACATTCGCCGCAACCAAGTTCAGTCGGGTCTTCCGCGCAAACACCGTCGCAGCAATCGCCGAGTCCATTGACGTCGTCGTCGATCTGGCTCGGGTTGGCGATACTCGGACAGTTGTCGTCACACCCCGCCACGACGCTCACGCACGGTGCGTCGCCAGCAATCCCACTGCCGTCGCCGTCGTCGAAGATTCCATCACCATCTGCATCGCTCAGACCCGGACCGCTTAGAGGCAATCGTTCGTGCAGGGTGCCATCAACAATGACACTTAAAGTCCCGCATTGAGCGCTCACACAGCTCAATTCCACTTCGGCCCCAGTAGCACTTGTCAGCGAAATGACTTCCGTAGTTGGGTCCACGTCGAGATCAGGGCTGACGATCATCGCTCCACTACCAACTTGAAGAACCACCTCGACAGCCACGCTTGGGTCGGCAACGTTTCCAAGTCGGTCGATGGGAAGCAGCCGCAGCGTGCGTCCACCGGCATCCAAAACAGGATGATGAACAGGAAAGACCGTTTCTCGGCCCGTGCCCGCGCTGGTTGGCGCGACGCGCCACAACAACCGTGTGCTTGTTGCCGTAGACCCCGAAGTAAGCGCTTCGAAGAAGCCTGCACCAATCGCTGGTCCTGAAATCACATCAACCACATCGACGGTCGGCGAGTCGCCATTTAGCGCGATTGCAAAGGGAGTCCCTAACACGGGATGGCCGGGCGCTGGCAACCAATTGCGTTCGAGGTCGAACTTTAGCTCGGAAGGCACCTGTGGGTCGGGCGGTGGCACGTTGCCGTTGCCGATCACGCGTGCCGGATCCAACGGCGGAAAGAACGGCCAAGCGGTAAGCAGAAGTGGGCCCTCGGCGAACAGTTGCCCCGGATCTTGCCCCGCGTACACCCCGGCGACAAGAACCGAGCGAAGCCCGCCGATACTGACCGGCGCGCCGACTTGGAATCCTATCGAGCCGATCACGCGACCCGCAATCATTGAGCCGACCTGGCGACCCGAATAGGCCGACACTTCTTGCCGTTCCAAAGCGTTATCCAGACTGCCGTCTGCGTCGGTAGGGCCCAACGTACCGTCGCCATCAAGATCGGCGAAAGCATAGACAACTGCAGGGCGCGCGTCGAGATCGGCATTGGCCAGCACTTGTCCGTAGGGTGGAGCCCCGGTTCCGTCGCTGATCAGCAGCGTAAACGGTTGCTTCGCACCTTGGCCAGCGCTTGTCCCGCCAGCGACGATCGTTGGAACGGGCGGACCACCCGCAGAACCGGCAGGCGGCGGCACAGTATTCGCGGTTACGTTGGCCGCGCGCACCACGAGGTCCACGTCACCCACGAGCCCGGTGTTCACAATGTCGTCGCCGGTCCCGAAGTCTTCGTCAGGCCCGGGAAGCACAAGCGGCAAGGCCGGCATGATGGTGTACGGAACGGCGCTAGCGTCAGTGGGATCACCGTTGAACACGTCTTGGGAATGCGACACCCCGGCGCTCAAAATCAGGAACGCCACCGAACCGATCGAGCAGAGAAGTCGTGACATGTAGCGCTTCATGATCCCGCTCCTGTCAATACGGCCCGAGCGCGGTTACTGACAAACCCGCCCTCGCTCGGCAATTCAACATAGACGACGACCTCCACAAAGCCAGGCGAAAACACGCTCGGCAGTGCCACGGCCATGGCCCCCGCGTCTATGCGAAGTAAGTTGGCAGCCGTTGGCGACCCTGCGCTTTCCAGCGCTGCAATCTCACTTGGCGCGAGCCCGTCGCTGAGTCCGGCGAACGTTCCGGTCGTCGCACCCCCGAGCACCGGCACGACAACAAACTTGGATCCTTGGTACGCAACGACTGTCAGCGGGAAGTCCACTTGGAGGATGTCGTCGAAGTGCCAAATTCCGGTCAGGTCCAGGAGCGCCCCGCTACCCGCGTGCGCTTCGATGCGCGCTGAGCCCAAGGCCAGGACTGGGTCTGTCGAGCCAGCCTCGGCGAGATGACCGCCAAGGAGAACTGCGACAACCAGCGCCAACCTCGCGGTCAAACAGCCGAGGCTTCCGAGCAAGGCTTGCACCATGCGAGCTGCAAAATTGTGTTGATTCATTGCTTCAGTCCCGATTTGCACGATGATTGCTAGCATCTTCTGTGCCGTCATCGCTCCGAAAAGAATAACCGACCGTAGCTGCGGTAGAAAACTCAACCTCCACGCGCCAACCACCCATACTGAGCAGGCTAGCTACGCTGCTCGTAGGCGGGGGAATTGGCTCAGCTTGGGGGATTTGCCCCACCCCAGACGATAGGGCAAGGAACAGAGGATGCGCCTAGTCTAGGTTCGACGGCTTGGCGAAGACGGGAAACTGATGGCCTATATTCTCATTGTTGAAGACGAGCGCGTGTTGCGTCGGATGTTGGAGCGGAACCTCGCGGGACGCGGCCATGCGGTACGGGCCGCAGCGAGCGCAGAGGAAGCGACACAGATCCTGGGCCAGGGTGCTCCAGACATTCTCATCACCGACCAGCGCCTTCCCGGCCGCAGTGGCTTAGATCTGCTCCATGACGTGAAGGGTGATCATCCGGCTACAATCGTGATCGTGATCACTGCGCACGGAACCGTTGAAGATGCAGTCTCGGCGATGAAGAACGGCGCTGCCGACTATCTTCGAAAACCGGTGGATCTCGATGAGCTGCATGTCGTCGTCGAACGCTGCTTGGAACGTCAGCACCTGACCCGCGAGCTCGACTATTACCGAGAACGCGACTCCGTTTCGGGCGCCACCGTACCCATTATCGGTGGATCACCCGCGATGGATCATCTGCGACGGACGGTCGAGCGCGTAGCCTCACTCGAGAAGCGCGACGGCGCGGGCCCAACGGTTTTGTTGCAGGGGGAGACCGGGACGGGCAAGGGCCTGGTTGCCCGTGCGATTCACCAAGCATCTTCACACGGCGATCAACCCATGATCGAGGTCAACTGTACCGCCATCCCTGAGCATCTACTTGAAGCTGAGATCATGGGCTACGAAAAGGGAGCGTTCACCGATGCCGCCGCTGCCAAGCCCGGGCTTCTTGAAGCTGCCGGACGCGGGACGATCTTTTTCGATGAAATCGGGCACATGAGCTTCGGCCTTCAGGCCAAGCTTTTGAAAGTGATCGAAGAGCGGGTCGTTCGGCGACTGGGATCGACGCGGGATCGACCAACACACTGCTCACTCATCACCGCCACACACATGGACCTTGATCGAATGGTTGAGGAGAGAACGTTTCGCGAAGATCTCTATCACCGCATTAACGTCGTGCGCATAGAGATTCCGCCTTTGCGCGAGCGTGGCGAGGATATTCTCACTTTGGCTCGTCACTTCGCCGTGCGACATGCACTTGATTACGGGGTCGACGTGCCTGACTTCACTGCCGATGCTTTGACCACGCTGCGTCAACATTCCTGGCGCGGGAATATTCGAGAACTCGCCCATGCGGTGGAGCGGGCGATCGTCCTTGGTGTCAACGGTCCGATTGATGCGGCATCGTTGGCGCTCGGAACCAACCGTAAGGCTGGCGAGGCCGCAACGATTGGCGCGACGCCGGGCCGCATCAACGTCGATTTTTCAAACGGCCCGTTGTCGTTGGATGCGGTTGAAGAAGCCCTCTTGCGCGCGGCCATCGAGTCCTCGGGCGGCAGTAAGACTGAGGCTGCACGTTTGCTCGGCATCTCTCGGGATACGTTCCGGTACCGGTTCGCGAAATACGAAGCTGAGACTGGCAAGCGCGACGGATAGCGTCACGAGCGACGAACGACCGCTGGTGACGATCTGCTAGAAGGCCACGGCGTCGCTTGGCAACCGCACGCGAAATCCCGCGCCACCCTCCTCGGCGTCGAACACCTCAAGCGTGGCGCGGTGTCGATCGGCAACCTTTTTGACCGTAGCCAGGCCGATACCGGTCCCCTCGGGTTTGGTCGTGAAAAACAGCCGGAACAGCTCGTCCTTCTTCTCGGGCGGAATTCCTGCGCCGCTATCACGTACTTCGATCCACGCACCGTGGCCGTCGTCTCCCCAGGCGGTGACAACCCGACCGTCGGGAGTCGCCGCTTCGACCGCGTTCGAAAGCAATTCGATCCATAGCTGTTCGAAAAGATCGAAGTCAACATTGACGGTGAGCGCCTGCGGACCGACGGCTTGTATTGTCACTGACGCGAGTTTCGCTTTCCCGCTAACGGCCTGTACGGCCATCTGCGAGAGTTCGGCGAGTTTGGTTCTACGTGGGGAGGGTTCGAATGGCCGCGAGAAGTCCAACAACGCGCCGATGCGATGATTGAGACGGTCGGTTTCGAAAATGAAGTCGTCAACGATTTCGGTCGTAGGATGTTCCCCCAGTTCGATCTTTGCCTGTTGCGCCGCGGCGCGCATTCCCGCCAGCGGGTTGCGTATCGTGTGCGCCACGGCGCCCGCGAGCTCGCCCACCGCGGCTAGGCGTTCCTTGAGGACGAGTTCCCGCTGCGCTGCACGCAATTCAGTGTTCGCTGTTTCTAGGTCGACGTTCTTACTAGCGAGATCACGATTGAGTACGTCAATTGTGTCGTAGGATCGCGCATTGGTCAGAGCCACAGCGAGTTGGTCGGCGATTGTTCGCAACAGGGCGATGTCATCAGACGTATGCAACCCGCCGGCTCGTCGCGGTCCGACGATTAGCAGTCCAACCTCTCGATCCTCCACGCTAAACCCGACTGCCACCGAGCCTTCAATAGCTTGAAGCGCGGCAGCGGAATCAGATGTCAATGCGTTCGACGCCTCCAAGTCCGAGGCGCGCAACACGGTATGGTTGGCAACGCCGCGAGCTACTCGTTTCAAGACTGGATCGGGTTGGGAGTCCTGCGAAAATTCAATTTGGCGACGGCCTCCAATTTCGTGGAGTAACAACCCGCGTTCCAGCGCCGCACCGTTCTCATCGATAGATACGAGTGAAATCGAAACTGGAGTAAGAGCTTCATCGATCAGAGTAAGCGCAGAGGGAACAAGCCGAGAAAACTCCAACTCGGTTGCGAAAGCTTGGGATGCTTGGCTGACGACTTCTCGGTAGTTGTAACGGCGACGATCGTAGAGTCGGTCAACCACACGCTGCAATCTACGGTGCGATGGGCCGGAAGCGACAATCAACACGGCGATCAACCCACCTTCGGCAACACGCGAAGCTGCCTGCGTAGCGTTTTCGAACAATACGTCAAACCCGCCAATGATCATCAAGTAAGCTGTCAGGAGAACTGCCGTCGTGGCCGCATAGGCGATAGCGCGCTTGATTACCCGGTCTACGCCAAACAGATCGTGACGTGCCACGGCATAGCCGATACCGATCGGGAAAAGCACGAACGGCAGGGCGAGGAAGTTGAACGGCACACGAAGGTTGCCAAAGTAAAACGCCAACAGAAACACCATTGTCGGGAGGAACGCACCCAAGCTAGCGACAAGTACAATCTTCGCGCGCTCGCGATCAAGGTCGTTGTGAGCCCAAGCAAAATGGCGAGCGAAGAAAGCGAACGCCGCCAACGCCCCAGCCGCCATCGTGACATGGACCATCGTGTCGAGCGTGAGCAGAAGGTGATGGTGGTTAAAGAACGATACGTAAGAGGCAACGCCAAAGGCCAACGAACCGAATGCGGCGATGACCAAAGCCGGGTCTTCCCAACGTGCACGAGTTCTAGCAACCGGGAAGTGAGAGATCATGTAGAACGTGCAGGTCGGAGTCAGGCCAGCGAAGAAAAAGTAGGCCGCACGAAAATGGTAAGGGCCAAATAGATCAACCGACGTCGAGAGATATAGCGCTTGGGCGCAACAGAAGTAGAAAACGCCTCGTACCCCGGGGTCACGCGGCCGTGTATACAAAAGAACTAGGCCCAACGCCGTCAAGATGATCGCGTCAAACAGGTAGATGCCAAGGGATACGGCATAAGCGGGCAGATCCAGGCGCATCAGCGGCACCGCTATTTCATAGCTGTGCCCTTTGCGTTCGGCGCGATACAGAACCTTTTCGCCAGCGCCACGATCGTTCAATACTGACTGCAGATCTTCAATGTTCGCTAGCGTCGTTCCATCGGCTTCAACGAGCCACGAGTGATACTCAAGGCCAGAAGCGACGCCCGTCCAAGTCGGCCCCCCCACCGCAGGAACGAAAAGATTTTCCCAGACGAAGAACCCTGGGAATGGGGCTCCCAAGCGCCCGAGTGATGTAATTGCGCAAACAACGACAACCAACACGGTAAGCGTCGCCACCGCGAAACCGAGCGGACCGGCGGCCCGCAGGCGGGCTAAAACTCCGGTTTCGGTGTCGGGCGTTGCCATCAGCCGAAACTCCTGCTAGCCGCGATGGCATGAACCGCTGTCTCGTTGCCGCTTTGTGTTCGGCGGTTCTCTACGTGCTCATCTTTCCACCGTTCGGCATATGGCCACTGGTGTGGATCGCGCCAATTCCGTTGGCGCGCGTATTGCTGGATCCTGTGCGCCCGCCGCGCCTGTTGACTGCCGCGCTTGCAGGTCTGGTCTTCGCTTGGGCAGCTTCGCTCGGATTGATCGCTCACTGGACCTTTCTCGCAGCGTGCGAGTTCTTCGACAAGCCCGCGTGGTGGGCCTTCGGATTTACACTGACTGCTCCATGGCTGGCCGCCGCTGTCCCCGCTTGGTTCATGTTGGGGTTCGCGCCCTGCGCAATCCTGGCTCGAAAGTCGCTGTCGTGGCGAATCGTTGGTTTCGCAGCGTGTTGGGGACTTATCGACCTAGTCCGTGAGTCGGTAGGAGTCGGGAACCCCTGGCTGCAACTCGGCCACGGGTTCTGGCAGACGCCGGCTCTTGCAGGTCTGGCGGCCGTTGGCGGCGTACCTTTCCTATCTAGCCTAGCCGGCGCTGTCGCAGCTGCGATCTCGCTGGGGTTTTCCACCGGCTCGCGAGCCATTGCGCGACCTCCTCTAATCTTCGCTGCCTCCTTGATCGTGCTCCAGGCTGTCTGTGGAAGCGTAATCACACAGTCGCACACAGATGGTACCGAAGGGCTTATTGAATCGATTCGCATCGGTGCCGTGCAAGCCGCCCTAAGTCCCGCCGAGTTGTGGGATCGCAAACGCATCGACGCAAATTTCAACCGCTATATCGAGTTGTCACGCGAGCTTCGCGACGCGCGGGTCGATATCGTGGTGTGGCCAGAAAACGCGCTGCCGATTTTGATCGATGCCGATCTCGATCGGTCGGCAATACTTAAAGATTTGGCCCGTGAACTCGACGCGACGGTTTTGGTCGGTGCGCCTCGGACGGTCGATCGCGATGGCCAATTGGTTTTGCACAATTCCGTTTACGTCTTTCGGCCGGATGGGTCGCCGCCTGTTCATTACGACAAGCGCCGACTCTTGCCTTTTCTTGAAAGGGACATGTTTCTAAGCCAACGTTCTTCGCAACGCGCGGTCGGCTATCACCCTGGTGTGGACTCCACTTTTTTGAACATTGCTGGCCACGATGTCTTGGCCCTTTTGTGTTTCGAAGCGCTTTACGCGGACACCAGCCCAACCATGCCAGGAATCGATGCTGCGTTTATTCTCAACCTGTCGAACGACTCTTGGTTCGGTATGGGTGCGGGCCCGAGTCAGCATTTTCTAATGACTGGTTTCCGCGCTCTTGAGCAGGGCATTCCTCTAATTCGCGTCGCTAATGCTGGGCCCGGCGGTTGGTTCGACAGTGCCGGTCGTGCGCATGCAGTCAGTGAACTTAACTCAGACCACGGGGGTGAAGCGCGAGTTTACGACGTTCCTCTCAAGCCGCGGGATCGCCCTCGGGCGCGGCCCGCGTGGTTCGGACTGGCCGCAGGCCTTTGCCTCGCGGCAGCACTTCTCTCGCGGCGACTAGACTAGAATCGACACCGGCGAGGCGTCGAGCGTTCGCGGTTTCCCCACGGACGCCCGACGCCGGGTTGGCTCAGGATGCGGGTAGCTGACGCGACAACACTACCGTTCCAGCACCGTCTTTGACCTCGACGAGGCTTCCGTTGGGGTCGAACGTGAGAGGAAGCTCGCCCGCCGCGTCGGGATCGTTGTCGAACTCGATCTGACCCTCGGGCTCGCCGTCAATCAGGACGACAGCAAACGTCCCGCGCTCAATGCCGTCGGTAAACAGCGTGTAGTCGGCCAATGGCACATCTTCGATTTCGACTCTTAGGTCGGCATCACAGTCGCTCTCCTGACGAAAGCGCGCTTTGCCTTTGGCCGACGCATGCACGCCAGCGTTGATCAGGGGCAGCTCGATATCGGCAAGCGAACAACTGCCGGGATCAATGATTCCGTTGCCCGCTTCGAAGATGCCTGAGAAAAAGGTCGTGGCACCCTGGATCACTTCGATGAGTAGCCCTTCAGGCTCGAAGTCGAGAAGCAGCTCGCCGGGATCGTCTGGGTCGGTATCGAACTCGAGTTCACCCTCAACCTTCACACCGTCATCGACAACGGTGATCGAACCTCGGACGATTCCATCAATGACCACGTCATAGATGCCAACTGGCACATCTTCGATTTCGACCTCGAAATCTAGATCGCAATCGGGTTTGGTTCGCAGTCGCGCGTCGGAACTACCGTCGGCATCCGCACCAGTCGACGCAATCGCCACTTCGGTTTCCGTTGCGAAGCAAGTGGTAACTCCCTGCACATCGGCTGTGCTGTCTCCGCTTAGCACCACCCCGTCCCCATTGGTGATATCGATCACTTCGCCACGTGGGTCGAAATCAAGGGCAAGTTCGTCTCCGTCGTCATCGCCGGAATCGAATTCGATTTCTCCCTCTCCGAGCGCATCTACAGAAATTACTCCGCGCTCTACGCCGCCAACAAACAATGAGTACAAACCTGTGGGGACATCTTCGATTTCCACACTAAACTTGGTTCGCCCTTTTTTGATGCGAAATCGCGTATCCCCCGAAGCGCCAGGGATCAGACCCGTAGGGGCCAACGAGCTTCGCTCATCTATTTTCGTTCCCTCAGCTTCACCGGCGCCGGAAAACACAGCCGAAAGCACCGAAGTCGTTCCATCCCAGACGGCGATCGTTGCGCCGTTCGGGTCGAAGTCTAGAGCCGGGCTTCCCCCCGTGCGAAACTTCACTTTCACCTTTCCGTTCGATTTCGAATTAACAGTGACTTCGACAGTATCTCCGACCAGCACGTCGTAGTCGGTGTCGCCCTGAAGCCCCTTCCCGATGACAATCATCTTGGCCTTGCCCGGACGAAACGTCGCTATCAATTTGCCGCTGCCATCAGGGATTGTGCTTTCTAAGCTGGTCTTCAGCCGGAGCTTTTCTTTGGCAACGGCCGATGTTGGGGGAACGAGAAGTAGCGCGGCAGCAGCGGCAGCTGTCACTAGTCGAGTGGCGGTTAGTAGGCTTTGTTTGGTTCTCATGGTTAGCGGTCCTTGCACCGAGTGGGTCGCAAATGACCCCGTCGGCGCGGTTTGGTTTTGCGCTAAGTAAGCACGTGCCGTGCCACAATGGGCGGCGCTTCCAAGTAGTTGAAACAACGCCGGTTCTTCTGTCGTTGCTACGATTCTAGAAAGCTGGCCGCGGGCGCCCTAGCGCAGCATGGGCGATTTCCCCCACGCGCAGTAGGGGGAAGTTTGCTCATCCCGTCAGCGATCAGTTGGGCGATAGCTGCATGGTCGGTGTTGTTCGGCGGGGCCGTTCCCACATTCGGGGTATCCGCCATCGCCCACTTCACACTTGATAATACGCCGATCCTTCACGACGGCAAGAGTGGGACAGATCCCCCGCCGTTGGGGAGTTTCGCGCGCAGCAGATGAGGAAAACCATGCAAACCTATCCCCCACGAATCCGGCGCCGACCGCGACGTTTTCAACCGCCGTCGAGGTCAATGAGAATGGCGACGCAGTAGGCTGGGCGATCGTCGATGGAGCGCTTCACGCGTTTCTCTACACACAAGAGTACGGCCCAATCCTACTTCCGACCGATGGCGTGAATGCGGAAAGTCAGGCTGTGGATCTTACCGATCGAGACGCATTCGGCGAGATCCTCATCGTCGGGCAGGCCACTGCGTCGAACTCTGGCATGCCCGGTTCTGCGCATTTGTGGGGATTCGACACCACGACTGGCACTGTCACGCGCGATTCCGTCATCGGAACCTTACCGGGCTACGAACGCAGTGTGGCCACCGCCATCAATGCCGACGGCTTGGTCGTCGGCTACACCATCGGCGTGAGCATCGCCCTACCGAGCTTACCTATGCTGTTCGACACAGCGACCCAGGATCTGACCGAACTCGATTTCCCTGCTTTACCTGCCGACCTGAGCGACGCCGGAGTGCTCGTTGGTGGGACGTTCAGAGGAGATCTGCTGGGGAACGCGGAATCCTTAGGTGTTCCGGTTGACCAGCACACCCGTGCGGCCCTGCACGCGGTCAATGACCTCGGCGAGTCGACCGGAACCGGAACGAGATCCTTCAGCGATGGTTCGGGGCGTTTCGTAAGCTCGATTCTGCGCTATCGCCACGACTGGGAGATCCTGGTCAGCAACAGCGCCTTCGACGCCGGCCTAGACATTAACAATCAGGGCGATGTTGTTGGCCAATTCGGAATCCAGTCCTCGGTCAGCGCGGTCGTGTACCTGGAAACACCGGGCGGTTTGTACTTCCCCTAAAGCTTACTGGCACCAGGCCATCGACATCACTCGTTCACTAACGTGGCCGGAATCAACGATGCGGGAACACTCGCCGGAAGCGGTTCAGCAGGCGCGATGCTACTCGTGCCCAACGGAAACCTCGCCGTGCCCACGGCTCCCGCAAACCTCGACGCGCAGCCTCACGTTCCCACCTGGCAGCAACCGTGGAACGCGATCGCCCTGACCTGGACTACCGCCGATGAACTTACAACAAGCTACAGAATCGAACGTCGCGAATCAGGAGCCGCCCAATGGGCAGTGATCGAGGCACAGTGGGATGGAATCCAACTGTGGGATCTCGACGTTAGTTTGGGTGTCACCTACGACTACCGTGTTGTTGCTGTCGGATTGGCGGGCGACTCGCCCGCTTCGGCAACGGCCACTTCCGAACCGGTAGACATTGACGGCCCGCAGGTCACCACCGTAGCCCCCGAACAGGACGCATCGGTCGAAGGTGTCTTCAGGGTACTCGTCGAAGCAGACGACAACGTGGGAATCGAATTTATGGACATCCTGGTCGTAGGAGAACTTGCGACTGAAACGCTCTGCCATCCTTCCTGGCGTAGGCGAGAATCGCTTCGAACGGCGAGTTGGTGAATACACCGCCAAAATCGAAGAGCACGGCTTTGATGTCTGCTGTCATTTCGTTACTCACTTACTCGTTTCGAAGCGGTCAAAAACCAAAAGAGAAGTACCGGCAAGCGAACCGCGTGCTACAGCCGGGTCAAAATGCCGCGATCGGCATCGAGACGGATAGTGTCTCCGGTTTTGATGACCTTGGTCGCCACTCGCAAGTTGACGATGGCCGGCAAGCCATACTCGCGCGCAATCACGGCTCCGTGTGATACTGCGCTGCCAACGTCGGTAGCCAGCCCAGCGATCAAACTGAAGTACGGCGTCCAACCGATATCGGTAATATGCGACACCAGTATTTCACCAGGCTGTAGGTCCGCCGCCTGTTCCAAGGTGGTAGCGACACGCGCCTTGCCTTCCACCACCCCACGACTAACGGGTCGTCCAATTAGCTCGTTCTCGCCGGCGATTACTTGCTGATGTTCAACGGGATGCGCGAAGCCGACGTGGACGTCGTCGAATTCGAGCTTCTGTTGAAACGCGAATGCGCGCCGCCGTTTCCCACACAGTTCGACCATTTTCGGATCGGGCCGCTTGCAGAACGCCGCAAGCTCTTCGCGAGACATGAAGTACAGCAGATCGGCATCCGGTAGCTTCCCTTCACGCACCAGGAGCTGCCCCAGGTGGCGGTAGCCGCGTTTGAGGCTATAGGTGGCCTGAACCAGTATCGATTTGGTTTGCTCCCGTTGCCGGATGGCGTTGTGCGCAGCCGGCAGCAACCATCGCAGCGGCAAACTCAAGAGGGACAGGTCAACGGCGGGGGACGATCGGGGCTGGTAGTTACCCTGGAGCCGCGCGGCGATCGACGCCTGCATGGTCATCACCACTTGCTCGGGATTTTCACGCCACGCTTTTTCACGCACACACAATTCGCGGTAGCCGCGATGGCCATGGCGTTCGAGGAAACCGGCGAAGGCCTGTGCTGCTTCGCCAGCTTTATCACTTTGTAACCAGTGCAACGCCTGCGTCGGCGTGTAGGCGCGAAATTGGGTTGCTTCAAGCTGGTCGCGAGCGATGAGATCAACGACAGCGTCAAGTTGCTCGACCATGACCGCGCTTTCTACATTTGCGGCGCCGGCCAGTAAGCGTGCGGCCTCGCCCTGCAGTTGTGCAGCCTGCTCGGGCGTAGCCTCCTTGTCACGGCCGGAAACAATGCCCTGGATGATGCCTTCCATCAGGCCCGAGTAGGCCGAGGAACGCAGATGCACTTCGTCGGTCTCCAACAACCAGTTGAACGTTGCTTCCAACGCGATCGCCATGCTGGCGGAATCGTTGGTGACACGCAGGTGATAGTTTTGAAAACGGCTATTGAACTCGGCGATCACGCGGGTGGCGCGTAAGCAGTACTGCACAAACCTAAGCGAGCCCCACCAGCGTCTGGGCAGGGGCTTCTTGTCGGTTGGATCCAACAGCTCCGGGATCACCCTGCCACATAGGGTTTGCGCCAAGAGCTCTGCGTTGGTCAGCGAGACATAGCGAGAAGATGCCAGACCACCACTGAGATTGATGAACATGTGGCCGTAGAACAGGTTGATCTGAGTCCACTCTTCGTTGATGGCCGGGCGGCCTGCATAGCAGACATGCATATGCTGCATGCCTTTTTCGATTGCTCGGCCCTGCGTGGAAAATGTCAATGGGCACACCGGCCCCGGTAACATTTCGCCGACGTTGCAGCGGGTAATCACATGGTCGGCAGGAATCGGCGTGCAGCCATCATTGAGATCGCAGCCAAGAGTCGTAATCGGACGCGCCTGCAGCCAGTGCAGTTGTCCCTGTTCATCGAAAGCCCATTCCATATCGAGATGGGCGCCTTGCGATTCCACGGCCTGTCGTGCGCCGTTGGCCAGTGCAGTGATATTTTCCGGCGTGAGAATAGCAGCGCTGCCTACGAGTTCGCTGCGAACCACCTGATCGTCGAGATCCAACTCGTAGTGATCCGGAGTCTCTTCACCGCTGACCAGCGCTTCTCCCAGTCCCCGTACCGCATCAATGATGAGGCGATCATGGCGCCCCGATACCGGATCGGCCGAGAACAAAACGCCGGCGCATGCGGCCGGCACCATTTTCTGAACCACTACGCACATCGTTGCCCCGTGCAGATGGGCTTGGTCGGCGTTGTAGGCATCAGCGCGCGCGCTGTGAAGCGAGCCGATGCAGTCTACGATGGCCTGTTTCAGGGCGGTTTCGCCCTCTACGTTGAGAATCGTTTCGTACAAGCCCGCAAACGATGACTCCTCCCCGTCTTCGCCAATGGCGGAAGAGCGCACCGCCACTTTGCCGCCACCGATAGCGGCATAGCGTTGCAACACATCTTCGGGCAGGAGATCGGCTTGCGCGTTGATAATAACGAACGCGGGTGGCACCGACAGGCCCATGGCCAATAGCTCGGCAAGCCCCGCCGCCTTACCACCAACCTCGTGGTCGGCAATTTCGTTCAAGGGCAGTGATAACGGCGTGCTTTGAGGTACAGCGGGCAAATCGAGGTCTCCGTCAGGCATTCAGCGAAGCGGAGACCTAGCAGCGGCCAGCGCGTCATGCGAGCCGCAGCCGGGAGCGCGTGGATCAGCTCTGACAAACGTGCATATATTCACCGGCTCGGCGACCAATTGTGACGGCGGGACCCCCAACACTGGGCACGTAACGAAAGAAGCGAAGAAAGCAAAGGAGACGCGTATGATTTTTGACAACCCAGGCAGTGCGAACTCACCCGTGAAGTTTAAGTCACGTTACGGGAACTACATCGGCGGCGAGTGGGTGGCACCGGTAGAGGGTGTGTACTTCAAAAACATCACACCGGTAACAGGCGAAGCTTTCTGCGAAATCCCGCGCTCCAGCGCAGCGGACGTCGAGAAGGCATTGGACGCTGCGCACGCGGCGAAAGATGAGTGGGGACAAACCGCTGTCGCCGAACGCTCTCTGATCTTGCTAAGGGTGGCTGATCGCATGGAAGCCAACCTGGAGATGCTGGCGATTGCGGAGACCTGGGACAACGGCAAGGGTGTACGAGAAACGCTTGCGGCCGACCTCCCCTTGGCCATCGACCACTTCCGTTACTTCGCCGGTTGCATCCGCGCGCAGGAAGGCGGGCTTGCAGAGATCGACGCGACGACGGTTTCATATCACATCCACGAACCGCTCGGCGTTGTCGGTCAGATCATTCCCTGGAACTTCCCGATACTGATGGCCGTATGGAAGCTTGCCCCTGCACTGGCAGCAGGCAACTGCGTGGTACTGAAACCGGCCGAGCAAACACCGGCGTCGATTCTTGTGCTGATGGAACTCATCGGCGACCTCTTCCCTCCGGGAGTCATCAACATCGTAAACGGCTACGGCGAAGAAGCTGGTAAGGCGCTGGCGAGCAGCAGCCGGATCGCCAAGATCGCGTTCACGGGATCGACGCCCGTAGGTTCGCTAATTCTTAAGTACGCTGCCGAAAGCATCATCCCGTCAACGGTCGAGTTGGGCGGCAAGTCTCCCAACATCTATTTCGAAGACATCCTCGATCACGAAGACGACTACGTCAGTAAGTGTGTCGAAGGCATGGTGCTCGCCTTCTTGAATCAGGGAGAAGTCTGCACTTGTCCGTCGCGCGGCTTGGTTCACGAATCGATCTACGAACCCTTTATGGAAATGGTTCTGGCTCGTACCAAGGAGATCAAGCGCGGTAACCCACTGGACACCGAGACCATGGTCGGTGCCCAAGCGTCCGAAGAGCAGTTCGAAAAGATCATGGGCTACATGAAGGTAGCCCGCGACGAAGGCGCAAAGGTGTTGACGGGCGGCGGAGTAGAGAAGCTATCGGGGGAATTCTCGAAAGGCTTCTACGTCCAGCCGACCATCTTCGAAGGCAAGAACAACATGCGTGTGTTCCAAGAAGAAATTTTCGGACCGGTGATCAGCGTCACCACGTTCAAGGATGAGGCAGAAGCCCTGGCAATCGCCAACGACACCATCTTCGGTCTCGGTGCCGGCGTATGGACACGCGACATGAATCGCGCGTACCGTATGGGGCGCAATATTAAAGCGGGCCGGGTTTGGACCAACTGTTACCACGCATATCCGGCGCACGCGGCGTTCGGCGGATACAAAAAGTCTGGCGTCGGTCGCGAGACCCACAAAATGGCCCTGGAACACTACCAGCAGACCAAGAACCTGCTGGTAAGCTACGGAACCAGTCCGCTCGGGTTCTTCTAAGTAATTGGAGAAGGCTGGCACCAACGCGTGCCACACCCTAAGGTGGCGCGCCCGGAGCGGAAGCAGTGCCGCCCCAATTCACACCACGGGAGTAGAAACGATGAGTAGCATGCATGACTTCACCATGAGTTCGATCACCGGTGATCAGGTAAAGCTGGACACCTTTGCGGACCAAGTTTGTTTGGTCGTAAACGTTGCCAGTAATTGAGGACTGACTGATCAGTACGCAGGTCTGCGTACCCTTCACGAAGATAACAAAAATCGCGGCTTTAGCGTTCTGGCTTTTCCCTGCAATCAGTTCGGCGCCCAGGAGCCGGGCTCGGACAGCGAGATCGCAGAGTTCGCCAAGTCAAAATACGACGCCAGCTTTCCAATGTTCTCGAAGATCGAAGTCAACGGCGACAACGCCTGCGGCCTCTATGCCTACCTACGGTCTGCCCAACCTGGCGCTGACGGTGCGGGAGACATCCCCTGGAACTTCACGAAGTTCTTGGTTGATAAGAACGGAAAGGCCATCAAGCGCTACGAACCTACGGTGACACCGGAAGAGATCGCGAAAGACCTCGACCAGTATCTTTAGGTACTAGACCCGGACGGACTAGACCCCGGCAACGGCGAAGGCGGCGTTGACGATTGCTTGTGCTTCTTCCTGGATCATCCGCAGATGATCCTTACCCTTGAAGCTCTCGGCGTAGATCTTATAGATCTGCTCCGTCCCCGACGGACGCGCGGCGAACCAGCCCGCGTCCGTCGTGACCTTCAGCCCACCGATCGACGCGCCATTGCCCGACGCATGCGTAAGCTTGGCCGTGATCGGATCCGAGGCCAGCTCGGTGGCCTCCACCATCTCGGGCGAAAGATTACTCAATGCCGACTTCTGTTCGAGGGTCGCCGGTGCGTCCATACGTTCGTAAACAGGACTACCGAATCGGCTTTCTAGATCCGCGTATTGCTCGCCTGGGTCACGGCCTGTGACCGCGGTGATCTCGGCGGCAAGCAGGTCCATGATGATGCCGTCTTTGTCGGTCGTCCAAACGCTTCCGTCTTTTCGAAGGAAGGACGCACCCGCGCTTTCTTCACCACCAAAACCATAGGAGCCGTCGATCAACCCGTCTCCGAACCATTTGAATCCGACCGGGACTTCACACAGGCGACGGCCCATATCTGCGGCCACGCGATCGATCATCGAGCTGGACACCAATGTCTTTCCAACCGCTGCATCAGCGCTCCAACCCGGGCGATGCTCGAAAAGGTATCGAATCGCAACCGCGAGATAGTGATTCGGATTCAGGAGCCCGCTACTGCGCGTAACGATACCGTGACGGTCATAATCAGGGTCGTTACCGAAGGCGATATCGAACTTGTCTTTCAGGCCGATCAATCCCGCCATCGCGTAGGGTGACGAGCAGTCCATTCTAATCTTGCCGTCTTTATCGACGGTCATGAACGAGAATGTCGGATCAACGAACGGATTGACCACTTCCATGTTGAGTCCGTAACGTTCAGCAATCGGTTCCCAATACGCGATGCCCGACCCTCCCATGGGATCCACTCCAATTTTCAAACCGGCGGAAGCGATCGCTTCCATATCGACCACGTTGGCCAGGTCGGCAACGTAAGGCGTTATGTAGTCGTATTCTTGGGTCGTATCGGCAGCGAGCGCTTTGCTGAGCGAAAAGCGCCGAACGTCGGCGAGGGAAGTGCGCAGGATTTCGTTGGCACGGTCCTGAATGGCATTGGTCGTGGTCGTGTCCGCCGGGCCACCCGAAGGCGGGTTGTACTTAAAGCCACCATCGCGTGGTGGATTGTGGGAGGGCGTAATGACGACACCATCGGCCAACCCGCCGTCGCGAACACGATCGCGATTGTACGTCAGGATGGCGTGCGAAATGACGGGAGTCGGCGTGTAGCCACCGTCGGCCGCAATGCGAATCGCAACGTCGTTTGCCGCAAAAACTTCGACCGCAGTCGCCTGCGCAGGTTCGGATAGCGCATGCGTATCCATGCCCACGAACAAGGGGCCATCAATGCCCGCAGCGCGCCGGTGCTCGCAGAGCGCCGTACAGATCGCAACGACATGCGCCTCGTTAAAACTTCGATCGTCGGCCGAGCCTCGATGCCCAGAGGTCCCAAAGGCAACCTGCTCGGCCGGGTCGTCAGGGTTCGGGGTCAGCGTGTAATAGTTCGAGATCAGCCGCGGAACGTTGATCAGAAGCTCACGGGGAGCGGGTTTTCCAGCATGTGGGTTGAGCGCCATCGCCTAACGTAAACCGTGGGTGGTTTAGGGCAAGTGCTGCAGCGGGGGTGGGGTGGCGGGCTGGAGAAGTTCGCCCTCTTGCCGAGCGCTTGGCCGACGGTCAAAATTACCTGGTACGAATCCAATACAGGAGGTATATCCGATGTTCCGATATTCGCTTTTAGTTGTGTTGTGTTGTGTTTGGGAGTTCTGGTCACCGTCTCAGCCTGTGACGATGGCTCGGGCACAGATCCAATCTTTGTTGACTGCCCGCCTTTAAAACCGTGGCGCTGCCCTTAACGTGAGCACTTTCAGTATCACCGACGACCTGGAAGAAAGCCCCGCCGACTATCTTTGCCTCACCGAAAACGTACGCGACGAGTTCGGTGACGATGTTCCCAACAGCGACGCAACGCTGTAGAGATGATCTGCCAGACGACAACGACAACGACAACGAAGACTGGGGCAACGCCACTTCAATCCTAGCGGACGAGTTCCCGTGGACCCCGGGGGCCTTGCGAGTGATCGTACCGATTAGCGACGAGGGTCCTGACAATGGCGATTCTTGTCGCGACCCCGGCGACGACCGCGACGCCATCGAAAACGCGATTGTCCTGGCAAATGAGAACGACGTTACAGTGTCACCCATCGCAGCAGACGGAGCGTCGGACTGCGTGGTCGAATTGGGTCAGGATATCGCCGCCGGTGTCACAACTGTCGTTCGTACAGACATTTGAGTCGTCGCAATTTAGCGGTCCGCCTGCCGTACAAGCGCCAGCGAAGCAAACATCTCCATCGGTACAGGCATTGCCGTCATCGCAGGGGGCACTGTTGAACGGATGGGAACAAGCGCCAGCGCACTCGTCGTCCGTGCAGGGATTGGAGTCGCTGCTACAACCAACGCCGGCCGGTACCAAACAGGTGTCGCCGTTTTCATCACACGTGTCGGCACACTCTCCCCCTGCGGCGCAGGGGGAGCCGACGCCAACACAAAGCCCGTCAGCGCACTGATCGACCACCGTACAGAACAGACCGTCGTCGCAAGCGTTGCCTAAGCTTTCCGCGCTGCAATCAGCAGCGCAGCAATCGCCGTCGATTTTGTTGCCATCGTCGCAATCTTCACCGGCGTCAACAAAACCATCACCGCATCGTTTGGGATCCACGCAGGTCGCGTTCGCAACGCCATCATCAAAGACGTCGCAGTAGCCCAGAATATCGTCGGCGGTGTTGATCATGATGCAGGTGCGGCAAAGAGCCTTGCGTTCAACCCAGGCTGTGAACGCGGCAGCATCGACAGAATCAAAACAACCCCCGGGGAATGCAGAGGCTAAATCGACTCCGAAGCATTTTTTGCGAAGGCGGACTTCCATTTTTGCGCGGGCGCGCTCAATGAGGCCGCTAGGGTCGAATGTCAGCTCGTCGAAACACGTCTCGAGGGTTTGGGAAGAAACAATGCTTCCATTGCCGAGTCCTTGCGACGCGCAAAGACGAAACGCGCGCGTCATGACCCGCAAAATTCTTCCGTAACGTTCGATGGTGTCGACCTGACAAAACGATCCGTCTTTGTCGTCCGACGGGAAGATCACCGCCGAGTCGGGATCGAGGCCGTAAATGTCTCGAAACAGAGCGCGCTCTTGAGCTGCGGCCATAGGACCTGCGGCGTCGGCGCCGGTGTATCCGAACGCGGAGGGTCACCAATCTCGCACCGTTTGATGTCGTCTCCGGCCATGCGGGCCAACGCCTTGTTGACCTTACCCTTGAGATCCACGTCCACGCATTGGTCGAGTGTCAATCCTTCCGGAAGTCTCCCTCTAGAAGCGAACTTCAGACAGCGTAACGCTTCCTTGCGTTGCGTCTTGGCCACTTTGTCGAGGTTTCGGTTGAGCGCCGAGATGCAACCGGCCTGAGCCGGGGTTTGGGGCTGAGCCGAAGCAGGAGCGACTGACGCGCAAACGAAGACGAGCCCGAGCAGCCAAAGACATTTCGAAGAAACACGGACGATTAGTGGAGTTGCCATGCGAGCCCCCAAAGTTCACAGCAGATCGGCAACTCGGCCCGAATCAGTGGGGATCGTGTCTCTGCGCTCCCGTTGAGTGAAGAGCGGGGCGCTTTTGGAACGTTTAGTCCCGGAAATCCGCCGCGCCGCTCAATAATTTTCGCAAATTTGAGTATCCGGCAACGAATTAAATTGACGGTGTTCATTTAATTCGATACATTTCCCGCGTGGCTCGCCCTGCCCTGACATCTAGCGAGGTGGATTCTCGACGCGACGAGATCCTCGATGTCGCCCAGCACCTGTTTGAAACCCAGGGGTTGGAAGCCGTTTCGCTGCGCCGTATTGCCACCCAGGCTGGAATCAGCCCCGCGACTCCCTACCGCTATTTCTCGAACAAAGACCAGGTTCTCGTTGGGCTGCAGATCCGGATTTACAATGCGCTAGGCGAGATTCTGGTCGCGGCTGCATCGGCCGAAACGGGCGCCACCGACAAGCTTCGCGCCATCGCCCGCAGCTACATCAGTTTTGCGGTGAATCGCCCCGAGGCCTACTCGCTCGTGTTTCGCGTTCCAACGAACAGCGATGAACAGCCCCAACTCGTGGCAGCCAGGCGCGCTGCGCTCGACGTGTGTCGTCAAGCGTTCACTTTGGCAGAAGCCGAAGACGGACTGCACTTGCGAACCGACGCGCTCACCGCCGCGCACCTTTTTTGGGCCGCAGCGCACGGCGCGGTTTCTCTGCAACTCGCCGAGCAGCTGGTTGTCGGTCGAACGCTTGAACAAATCGTTCCAACCCTAATCGCAACGTTGATGGCAGGACTGACTTTTTCGGAGGACGAAGCATGAGCACTTCCCAAACAGCGAAAGAAGCGAAAGCGCCGCACGATGGCAAGATTACCGTAAGGCGCATCGCCTTTGAGTTTCCTGATGACATTGAGCCGCGCTGGAAGTCGGACGACCCCGAGTGGAGCCACATGATCAACGGCGCGTCGCTGACCATGCCCTACCTCGAACCGTTCCTCATCGACTCGATGCGCGATGCTCTAAAGCACATTGAAGACCCGGCCATTCGAGAAGCCGCGAAAGGCTTTATCGCGCAGGAAGGACAGCACTACCGACAGCACCGTCGCTACAACGAGTTGCTCAAAGCGAAGGGCTACCCGGAACTCGCAGCGATCGAAGACGAGATGCAGGTTTCCTACGACAAGATGCGCGCAAAGCGTTCACTGCGCTTCCGCATGGGTTTCACGGCGGGTTTCGAAAGCATGACGCTGGGTGTGACCAGCTGGCTGATTGAGCAGCGACGCGATCTATTTCGCAACGCCGATTCGCGGGTCAGCTCTTTCATTCTCTGGCACATGGTCGAGGAAACCGAGCACAAGCGCGTGGCCTATGATGTCTACCAGGCCGCGTGCCCCGGGTACTTCATGCGCGCCCTCGGCGTATTCACCGGTTCTCTTCATGTGATGTGGTATTCCCGCAAAGCCTGCATCGCCATGCTGAAGAAGGACGGGCAATGGAACAACCTTGCCTCTCGTATGCGCCTGTGGCGACGCACCGCCCAGTTCGCGTCGTACGTGCTGCCTTTCCTTTTCCGTTCAACCCTTCCGGGGCACGACCCCGCACAGGAGGCTGATCCGATCTGGGTTCGCAATTGGATCGACGGCTACGCCGAGAAAGACGACAAAGCCTTCGTCCCGTTGATCGACACCGCAAGCGCCGACATGCTCCAACCCTATGCGACAACAAGCTGAACACTTCGCGGGCTGGCCTGCCGCGACTACTACTACGACCGCGACCGCAACTACGGATACGGAGCCAACACGAATGAACGAACGAACACGGGTGTTGCTTGTCATCCACGGCGCCGGTCTTTGGATATCTGCGATCGCCATCGGCTGGATGTACATGTTCATGCTGCTCGGCGAAGTGGTGCTGTTCCCGATCATCCCCTCGATTGAATTGGCGATCCCAGGCGAGGCGCGAGCCTGGAACATGGCGCACCTCGAAGGCATCACGAACGGTTTATTGTTGATGGCTTTGGCTGCCCTGGCACCGCTGCTCACGCTGACCGAAAGGCAAGGGCGCTGGCTCTACCTGTCGGCCATCATCACGGCCTGGGGGTTCACCCTACCCGCCTGGGCCAATGCACTCGCAGATACGCGAGGGTTGGCTTTCGACGGTGGACCATTCGCCGGCGGCCTCGCCAACAACCTGATCTTCCTCAGCGGCTGGCCAGCAGTGCTCGCCGTACACGTCGTGTTCTGGCTTGTGCTGAAGGGCGCCTTCAACCGGTTACGAGAGTTGCGCGAGTAAGCACCACCACATCCTACTGCGGCTCCATACGGTAAATGCGATTGTTGCCGTTGATGATGTAGATTTCGCCGCGCGCGTCTTCGCCCCAAGATACGACACCGGTAAACGAGGCGCCTGCCGAGCGCGCGTCGTCAGTACGATCGGTGAGCCCAGCCGCCACCCCCCCGACAACCTCGAAGGTTTGAACGAAGGCCGCGCAGTAGTCGGAAAAGAAATATGTGCTCTGGAGGTCCGGCATCGCGCAGCCGCGATACACATACCCACCCATGACCGAGCAACCTTGAGGGTGCGGATACTCGTGCACCGGCATCGTAAATCCGGTTGTCGGATCAGGGCACGATGACTGATTACAATTGGTTCCTTCGAAAATGTTCCAACCGTAGTTTTCGCCGCCCGTGCTTGTGGCCGGAGCAAAACTAACCTCTTCGCGGCGTCCTCCGCCGACATCACCAATATAAAGGTCGCCAGTGAGTCGATCGAAGCTGAACCGCCAGGGGTTGCGTAGCCCCTTCGCCCACACGTACTCAAGCTCGCTCGACCCGTCGACGTAGCTCGGATTGGTGGGCGGCACACTGACGAAAGGCGCAACCGCATGGACCACGTCAAGACGCAGCAGTTTGCCCAACATCGAAGCGTCGTCTTGCGAGTTCACCCCGCGTCCTCCGTCTCCCATGCTCCAGTAAAGGTAACCGTCGCCACCAAACTGAACCTGACCGCCGTTGTGGTTTGATGCGCCGGGATGAGGAATGACCAGAAGTTCCTGTCTCGTTAGTTCGTTGGCAATACCGGAGTTGCCAGCGTCAACCTCGTAACGAGCCAGAACCAGGGCACCCGATGTATTTGTGTAGCTGATGAAGAAGCGACCGTTGTTTTCGTAGTCCGGATCGAACGCCATGCTGAACAAGCCGCGTTCACCGCCGGTTGTGGTCAGGTCGCCAATGTCGAGAAACGGCGTCGTGTTTACCGAGTTGTCCACCAGATTCAGAATACGAATGATCCCGCCCCTCTCCACAACGAACAAGCGGCCCGTGTCCAGACGCGGAGCGGTGAGAAACAAGGGGGCCATGAAGTCATCGCTGACAAAGATCGCATCGATCGCGGTCCCGGCGACCGCGGGGACGCCCGTACAAAGCGCGCTTGCATCCTCGAGCTGGCATACCGAGGAACAGCCGTCACCGTCGTTCAAGTTGGCGTCGTCACACTCTTCGGGCAGCTCGGCGAGTCCGTCGCCGCAGTTTGGTGGAAAGACACAAATGCAGTTCTGGTTACACAGCCCCGGGCACGCTGCATCGCCTCCGGCCTCGCACTCTTGGGTGGGGCCTTGAAGATCGTCGCCACAAACCGGCGAAACACTGCGCACCAGTGAAGCGACAGTATCATCGGCCAGATCGCCGACAGCGTCGCGGTCACCTAGCGTCGTGCACCCGTCTCGACGTTCGGCTTTGAAGAAACCGGAGACGAGCTTCTTGTCGGTGCGTTCCAAACACTGGTCATCCGGGCCAAAACTGCGAACCGCCGTTCGGCCGTAGCAATTCAGGTGACCTTTAATATAGCGGCCCGCACTCAACAGCTTCGTACTCGCGCACTTGAGTGCTTCTTTCGTAGCGTCGGGATCAAGCAGAGCCCCAACTGCAACAACGGCAGCCTCGACATCGGCTCCAACCGCCACCTCGTCGTCGATGGTCACGCAGCCGCCAAAAGCCTCGGCCTTGTCGAACGCGGACAAGAGCCGGACGGCAGCCCTATCGGTGCACCTGGCGTCAACCGCTTCGTCCTTGCGAAGCGCCTTCGCATGACACGAGAAAAGAACCTTGGCGTACTTCGCCGCTGCCTTGGTCTTCGTGCCCCCGCATCGATCTGCCGCTGGATCGGCGGCCGCGTAATTCCCACCGGCCATCAAAAGGGCTGCAACTAGCACCGCTACGAACTGGGTCTTTTTCATCGGAAATCCTCTGACACGGTAGGCCGGTCGCGCAAGACAGCGTTGCGCAACCCTGCGGCCCAAGCTTCAATCTTTCAGTGTACTGTGGCGTGGCGGGTGAAATCCAGCGACCATTTGTCGCACCCATCGCGTTGCATTGCGCAGGCTGTCCCTCTCGCTAAAACAGCGTCGGGCCGCCTGAAACGCCACACTCATTTGAAACCGGTGTGGCGACAAGATTCATTGCGTCCTTCGTTACGCCCGCCCCCGTTGCCAACGCCCTCCTAAGGATACTCATGGATCTTCCAAGCCTCTCCGATTTGCCGACAAAAGAACTTCTCGACCGTGCATTGCCGCTCTTGATGGCCTGGGGATTCAAAGTCGTTGGCGCAATCGGGATCCTGTTCATTGCGCTGATTTTCGCCGGCTGGGCCTCGCGGGCCATAGAACGGGGGCTTGCGAAAACAAGCGTCGATCTGACCCTTTCGCGTTTTCTTACGCGCTTGGTTCGCTGGTTGATCTTGCTTTTGGCGGCAATCGGTTGCCTTGGGGCTTTTGGCATCAATGTCACCACGTTCGCGGCTGTCATCGGTGCCGCTGGGCTCGCGGTCGGGCTGGCGT
Organism: Binatia bacterium; assembly: GCA_047611725.1. Taxonomy (GTDB): domain Bacteria; phylum Desulfobacterota; class Binatia; order UBA1149; family CAITLU01; genus JBLFWR01. The sequence continues at coordinate 28,751 of JBLFWR010000002.1, forward strand.
TTCAGGGGACCCTTTCCAACTTTGCCTCGGGTATCATGCTGTTGCTTTTCCGACCCTTCGGCGTCGGCGATTTCGTCAACATGGGTGGACAAAGCGGCACCGTGTTCGGGATCGAAATGTTCACCACGACCCTGGATACACCCGATAATCGACGGTTGATTCTTCCTAACTCTACGATCTTCGGTCAAGTCATTGAGAACGTCACCTTCAATACCGAACGGCGCGCAGATGTGGATGTGGGCGCCGACTACAGCGCCGATATTGATCAAACCCGCGAAGTTCTGGTCGCCGCAGCCGAAGGCGTACCGGGACGATTGCAAACACGCGACGTGCAAGTGGTGCTTGTCGGCCTTGGCGGCTCGTCAGTGGACTGGCAGGTTCGTGTTTGGGGTCTAACCAGCGACTATCTAGCGATTCGCCAAGCGACGATTCGCGCCGTGAAGATCGCCTTAGATGAAGCTGGTATTGGTATTCCGTTTCCGCAGGTGGATGTGCACCTTCCGCCGCGGCAGTGATGAGTTTCTAGGTCAGCCGCCGGCAAGCACGAGTTCGATCAAGTCCGCAACGCTGACGTGGCGTTCGATCGGATGGCGAAGGAGTTGGTCGCCGCGTACATGATAGCGATTGCGTCTACCGTCACGCTCCCGGTCTAAGTATCCGGCTGCTTCCAATTCTGCGACGATTCGTAGCACCGCTCTCTCGGTGATCCCGACTTCGACGGCCATGTCCCGCATGCGAGCGTCGGGGTTGCCCGCAATGTGCAACAGCACGTGGGCGTGGTTGGTCAGGAAGGTCCAAGGTGCCGTCGGAGTCCGCCCTGATTTGGCGCTTGGGGCATTCTCGGAAACGGAACCGGTCGAGTCTTGCGGCTGGGAGACTTTGGCCATCCTATTAGGATACATTTATGTCATGCTTTATCAAACATGAATTTGACTTCCTGTGTTTTACGCCTCTATCCTTCTGGCTGTTTAGAAGGTAGTGCCTGAGCCGCGAACGCCTTCAGGCCAGACTCGCGCCCAGCGGGCCACGCTGAACACCCGAAAGGAACGTCCACCATGACCGCCACCACCTCCACGACCCCAGGATCTCTTCAATCGTTGATCCGCGACCTTTCGGCCAGCCTTGTCGTATTCCTTGTGGCGCTACCGCTTTGTTTGGGCATAGCGCTGGCCTCAAACGCACCACTGTTTTCGGGGCTTGTCGCCGGCATCGTCGGTGGGATCATCGTCGGAGCACTGAGCGGCTCTTCGACGAGCGTTAGTGGCCCGGCGGCGGGACTCACGGCGATTGTTGCTGCCCAAATCTCAGCGCTCGGCAGCTTCGAAGCGTTTCTATTTGCCGTCGTCCTCGCGGGCATGATCCAAGTCTGCCTCGGCGTGGCTCAGGCAGGGTTCATCGCGTCGTACTTTCCTTCCAGTGTCATCAAAGGCCTGCTCGCAGCGATCGGCACCATCTTGATCCTGAAGCAGATCCCACACCTTTTCGGTCACGATGCAGATCCCGAAGGGGAGATGTCATTCTTTCAGCCGGATCACGAGACAACCTTCTCCGAACTCGCAGCGGTTTTCGACAACCTTCATCCAGGGGCAAGTCTGATCGGTCTTGCCTGCCTCGCACTACTCATTTTTTGGGAGCGCAGCCCTGCACTGAAAAAATTGAGCGTTCCTGCGCCGCTCGTCGTCGTCCTGTTGGGTAGCGCGCTTGCGGGATTGTTGAGTTTCATCGGCGAAGAGTGGGCAATCGGCGCGCAACATTTGGTTCAAGTTCCGGCGGCGGAGTCGTTCGCGGGCTTCTTGAATTTCTTCACTACTCCTGACTTCTCGGTCTGGTCGAATCCAGTGCTCTACTCAGCGGCGATTACAATCGCACTGGTCGCTTCGCTCGAAACGCTTCTCAACCTTGAGGCTGTAGACAAAATCGACCCCCGCCAGCGCTCCTCTCCAGCCAGCCGGGAGCTGGTAGCTCAGGGCATCGGAAACATCACTTCCGGAATGCTGGGCGGCCTGCCGGTCACGTCGGTTATTGTGCGCAGCTCCGTCAACGTTTCGACTGGTGCCGAGACCAAACTCTCCGCCATTTTTCACGGTGTACTACTACTGGGCTGCGTCGGGCTACTGCCCACAATGCTGAACCGGATCCCGCTGTCGTGCCTGGCGGCGATTCTACTGGTTACTGGCTTCAAGCTGGCCAGCCCAAAGTTGATTCGCCAGCTTTGGAACGAAGGGGTCTATCAGTTCTCCCCCTTCATCATTACGGTCGTTGCGATTGTCCTAACCGATCTTCTGGTCGGCATCATGATCGGATTGTTGGTCAGCGTCAGTTTCATTTTATACAGCAACTTCCGCGTTCCGATTCGCCGCGTCGTTGAAAAGCATGTGGGCGACGAAGTCGTGCATGTGCAGCTTTCCGATCAGGTCAGCTTTCTCAAGCGAGCCGCGCTTCTGAAGGTTCTCAACGAAGTACCCGAAGGCGGACACATTCTGCTCGACGCGCAGAACACCGACTTCATCGACCCAGACATTCTCGACTTGTTGCAAGATTACACCGAGATCACCGCACCGGCCCGCAACATCGAAGTCAGCCTGCTGGGCTTCAAGAAGCGCTATAACCTCGAAGACCGAATCCAATTCGTTGACTACTCCAGCCGCGACCTGCAGTCGGCCATGTCGCCCCAAGACGCGTTGCAGGTTCTCAAAGAAGGACACGCTCGCTTCCGCAGCGGCAACCGCCTGCTGAGCCGTAACCTCGGAAGGCAAATCGACGCAACTGCTGCATCACAACACCCGATCGGTGCGATCCTCGCCTGCATTGATTCACGCGTGCCAACAGAGCTCGTTTTCGATGCTGGGGTCGGTGACATCTTTAGTGTCCGCGTTGCTGGGAATGTTTCCAGCCGCAAGATTCTGGGAAGCCTTGAGTACGCCTGCGGTGTTGCCGGTGCGAAAGTGATCGTGGTGATGGGACATACATACTGCGGCGCCGTGAGCGCTGCCGTTAACCTTGCTCATTCCGGACAAACGGCCAAGGAAGCAACTGGATGCGATCATGTACAGCACATCATCGACGGGCTGACCCCATCCATCGACATGGCGGGAGTTCGAGCGCTGGACAACGCGACCGCAGAAGAAAAAGAAGCGTTCATTAACTTGACGGCCCGAAAAAACGTGCAGCGCACAATGCAGATACTCGTCGAAAGCAGCTCGACCCTGTCCAAACTCCAAACCGAGGGCAAAGTCCTGATTGTCGGGGCAATGTACGACGTGAGAACCGGGGATCTCGAATTCCTGGCTGATACGTAAAATTCGACCCGAGCTTCGGTGATTTCCTCTGAGCGCTCGTCCTACCGAATCGCCTCGTCGTCGGTAGGTGCGAGCGAGTCATCGGGGTCCAGTTCCGACTGGAACAGCTGAAGCCGTGCCTCCGAGGCTCTGGCCCAGCGAATTTTGCTTGCGCGACACCTAACGCACCGTTACGACTGGGGTCGAGCAATCACGACGCTGTGCTCATCGGTCAGCGCACTGAGAATGAAAACGAAACCAACCGTTTGGGGAAAGCCCCGCACTCACCGCTGCCGAAGCAGCACGCACCGTAAATTGGACAAATCACACCCTCTGTGAAGCCGTGGACACCGGAACTCTCGCAAAAACTGCCAGGCCCCGAAAAGAACCCGCCGACCTCGTTTTCACAAGAAAGCTGCGTGGCAACCTGTCAGCCGCCACTGGTTGTACAGCAGGCGCCCGTAACTTCCGGCGCGCAGGTCGCCGTATCGCCGGTAGTAAACGTGCCCGACCCTGGACATGTCGATCCGTCACCTTGGTATTCCCCTTCACACCCCAGGGAGGCCGTCTCCTAACAACCGCCATCCGCAGCACAACATGCTCCGAAAATCACGGCCTGCGCCGGTCCAGCAGATAAACCAACCGCAGCTGCCATCACGGCCGCTACAAAATAGTACGAAAATTCGATCATATACTTTTCCCCCGGAAGCCCTGGTAGAAAGGGGCGCACGCCGCGGTCGCAACGCGTGCGTCGATACTTTGTTCAACACGAATCCTATTGAAACCCCTCGGATTTCGCCAGAATTTCAGCCCACCTCTTGCGCACATTGATCCGCCGTGAAAAGGCCATCGGCATGGACTTTATCCACGGGAAGCGGGCGTTTATCACTGGCGGGTCCGAAGGAATCGGGCGCGCCACAGCTCTAGAGCTGGCCCGGCGAGGCGCAGCGGCCGTGGTTATCTGCGCACGAAGGCAGCAACCGCTCGACGATACCGTCAAAGAGATGACCCGCGTCGGGCGCTCCGATGCTGTGTTCGCCGCAGTATCAGCCGACGTCACCAACCGCGCAGCCATGATACGGGCCGCCAACGAAGCGATCCTCTGCGCCGGCGGAATCGATTTGTTGATTGCCAATAGCGGTTTCGCCAAAGCCAAAGCCATCGCCGATGCCGACGAGGAACATTTTCGCTCGCAGATGGATGTGAACTTCTTCGGCCATGTGAACACCGTGCAAGCTTTCCAGCCCCATTTTCGAGAACGAGGACGAGGCGACATCGTCCTCGTCTCGTCGGTGATCGCCGACATGTCGGTTTGGGGATACGGCGCTTACTCGGCAACAAAAATGGCCATCCGCGGTTTCGCCGAGGCACTTCGCCAAGAAATGATGTTGGAAGGAATCACAGTGAAACTCTTCCTCCCGCCTACAACCGACACACCGGGACTGGCCAAAGAAAACGAAGACAAGCCCCCGATCACGATGGCCCTTGAGATGGACTCGGCATTCAACACTCAGGCCAGTGCCGAAGACGTCGCCAAAGCTCTCATCGATTGGCTGCCACGCACAGGGTTCGTAGGCTACGCGGGTCGTGCCAGCGCCATGCAGGCCTTTTTAATGCGCCACGCTCCATCGTTGGCTCGTCGTATTGCCGACGGTGAAGTGCGCACGGCGGCTACAGCAAAACCGAAGAACCGCTGACGTTCGGGCAACTACCCGCCAACCGCCAACGCCGCAAAGAACGCGGTGGTCGCCTCGTCAGCCGCAAAGAAACTCTCGACCCGTAGTTCGTCGGCCGTAACATCCTGAGCCGTGCCAAACGTTGAAATCATCGTAAATAGTTTTAGTGAGACGTCGCCGACCTGTACCTCCAAATGTAGAAGCGGCGCTGTCGTGGGTGGCCAAACAGCGGTGCGCCAAGCAGGAAGTACTGCGGGGTATTCGAGAATCTCTTCGTAGAGTCGTCGCAACGACGTGTTGGCCGGGTCAGCGGTAACCTCACGCTGCAACCGAGACAACAGCAGCGGACCAACGTCGTCCCAATTGGCCACCAATGGTTGCATCCCGTCTGGATGGAACGTCAAGCGCATGACATTGACGGGCTCTCCCGGCGAAGTACCGAGCGAGAAGGCACCGAGAAAGCCCGACGCGGCGGTGTTTGCCATGACCAGGTCCCAGCCCCGGTTGATCACCAGAGCCGGAAGTGGCTCGTGATGGTCGAGCATCAACTGCAACGCATGGCGCACAGCCGCCATATCGGCGTTTTCTAGGCCTCGCTCGCGATATAGCGGTGCGAACCCGGCGGTCTGCAGCAGGACATTCCGCTCTCGCAACGGAACGTCCATCGCACCCGCAAGCTGAACCACCATCTCGCGACTGGGCTGGGCTCGGCCAGATTCCAGAAAGCTTACATGACGCTGGGAAACGTCTGCTTCCAGCGCCAGATCCAATTGCGAAAGCTTGCGTACCCGGCGCCAGCCACGCAGTAGATCTCCAAAAGGACAAGACGTCGTGGACAAATCCATCGGGATGGTCGCTGTGCTCATAGGCTAGAGTTTCGCGAATTGGCGCGGCCGAAGCGATTACCTGCCAGGTAATTGAGAACAGTTGGGAACCTGAGCCACACTAGCGCCATCGATCATGAACCCGGTCGAAACAGGAGAATCTCAATGAACGTCAAGAAGATACTACTTTGGTTCGTACTCATCGATTTTTCGGCTCTAACCGCCTGGGCTATCTGGCATGTTGGTTACTTAGGAATCTTCGAGGCCGCCATGGCCTCGCCTGGCTCCATCCAGTTGGGCGTCGATTTGGTGATCGCGCTGACGTTGTTTATGGGCTGGATGGTCCAGGACGCTCAACGTCGAGGTGTTGCAGCATGGCCGTGGGTGGTAGCCACACTTTTCCTCGGATCCCTGGCGCCGCTGGCGTACCTGGTGCGGCGCGAGAGCACCGCCACCAACTAGAGCGGCTCCCAACTAGAGCGGCCAAGCTTTCGTCGACAACCAAACCGACGAGTCGTGTCCGGCGCAGCCCCGGCCTATATCGTTGACCCATGAACGGCGGTGAACGTTGGCGAGGGCTCGCCGTGGATATTCGGCGCGCGAGCACCCCAGCAAGCCGCGAACAGCTCGGTGTCGCGGCGATCGAAGGGTCGCGACTTTTCGAACGCGCGCTGCGTGCCGAAGCTGTGATCACCGAAGCTCTGGTCGCGCAGTCCCTTCTTGACGGCACAAACGAGCGCATCGGCCAGCTCCTAAAAGAACTGAAGCAGGCCGGAACGATCATCGTACCGGCACCAGACGAATTGGTCGCCGAGTTGTGTGGGGGGCGAGATTTAGGACGGTTGCTGGGGTTGGTGCGATTGCCGCCGCGCCGCACAGTAGCCGAACTCATGAACGTCACCTCGAACGTAACGTCACTAGCTCCACGCTTTCTGATGCTGGTAGACGTTGAAGAACCGGGCAACGTCGGCGCGCTGGTTCGCACTGCTTTGGCATCGGGGGCCTGCGCCTGTGTCTGCGTGGGCAGGAGCGATCCCTGGCATCCCAAAGCGGTACGCACCTCGATGGGCAGCGTGTTTCGGCTGCCCACGCCACACATCCCCACAGCTGCCGCCGCTATTGCGGAACTGCGCGCAGCAGGCATCCGTTCTTATGGTGCCCTCTCCGGCGGCGGCCAGGCTCCTTGGGCTGTCCCAGGCAATATTCCCACCGCCATTGTGATGGGAAGTGAAGCGTTCGGACTTTCTCCCGAAGTTGTCGCCCAACTCGATGCGACGGTCACGATTCCCATGCCCACAACCGTGGATTCCTATTCGGTCAACGCGGCCGCAGCCATCTTGCTGTACGAAGCAGCGCGCCCGCGCGAAACCTAGACGCTCAAAGCGATCAACACCTGCCCTGCGAAATATAGCGGCAGGCCCCAGATTCGATTGCTGAATTCAGGCCGCAAAAAACGATCGCGCGCTACCGCGAGATCCGAGAGATAGAACAGGGTCGCCCCTGCGAGAATCCGAACATCTCCAAGCCCTGCGAACGTACCAGCGGCCAACGACAACATAACCGAGATCACGGCGATGTAGGCTACCACCAGTGGTCGCATCTCGCTTGGAACCAACGGCCCCAACCACTTCAAGATCACCACAGCCACGATGCCAACGGCCATTCCAACAAGAAGAACGGTTTGCGGATCAACGCCGCGTAACAGGAACGCTGCGCAGTAGGCGACGTGCCCCAAGAGAAAGCTGGCTGCTCCAGCCTGAAACGCCAGTGAAGCACCGCGCGAAATGAGCAGAATGTCTCCACCCATCGACAGCACCAGCCCGGTAAGTACAGCCAGTCCGTAGGGCGTTTCCCAAGCACGACCAGCAACGGCGATCGCGATAAAGGCCGCAGCGGCAACGGGTTTCGTTGCCCATTTCCCGGCCTGGGAGTCGAAATACTCCGCTACCAGCAAGCCAGCCACCGCCACCCCGCACAAAATCACCCAAACTCCAGTCATCTCCGTCCTCCAGTGGAATTCAATATCAGAACCAAACCTGTTCGCAGATAGGGTCGCAACCAGCCTCTGCACGAAAGCAGGATTGAACACTTCGGAATACAGACATGGCCGTCGCGCATGGTATCTAGCCGTGATGACCAAACGGGCGTCTTTGGCAGAAGCACGACAGGTGCTGACCGACGTATTCAAGCATGCGGATTTCCGCGCGGGTCAGGATGACGCCGTGGTGGCCGCTCTAACCGGACGCGACGTATTGGTGCTACTTCCTACCGGCGCAGGAAAGTCGCTGTGCTACCAAATTCCAGCCCTTGTTGCCGCACACCGGGGCAACGGAACGACGATCGTGATCTCACCATTGATCGCACTCATGCAGGATCAGGTGGCCAGCCTAGGCAGCCGCGGAATCACCGCGGCTGCAATGCACAGCCACCTCAGCGACGAAGAGCGCAAGCAGGCCACTGCCAAATTTCTCGACGGGGAACTCGAACTACTTTATGTCTCGCCGGAACGAGCCGCTAGCCCAAGTTTTCGACGCCTGCTGAAACGCGCTGCTGTCGCACTCATCGCGATCGACGAAGCCCACTGCGTAAGCCAATGGGGACACGACTTTAGACCGGACTACATGCTGCTGGGCGAACTGCGCGAATTACCCGAAGTGGCCGACGCGCCCATGATTGCGCTGACCGCAACCGCAACGCCGGTGGTTATGAAGGAGATTGCAGCGCGCCTCGGGATGCGCGACCCAGCAATCGTACGAACTGACTTCGATCGCCCCAATCTCTCGTTCGCAGTGAATGCAATTAGCACTGAACGCGAGCGCAACGACGTCCTTGTGGAAGAGCTCGATCGCGCAGGGATTCGTGGCCGTTCGGGCCGTGGACGCGCCATCCTATATTGCAGCACACGCAAGGTTACGGAACGGGTAGCAAAGGCGCTTCGAGCCTGCGGAGTAAGTGTGGGGTACTATCACGCCGGTCGCACCAAGCTTGCGCGCGAACGAGCTCAACAGGCTTTCCTCGCCGGGCGCGTCCGCGTTCTCGTCGCCACCAACGCTTTCGGTATGGGGATCGACCTCCCAGACGTTCGGCTGATCGTGCACTTTCAAATTCCTGGCAGTATTGAGGCGTACTACCAAGAGGCAGGCCGCGCAGGACGCGATGGCGACCCGGCACGTTGTCTTTTGTTCTTTGGCCGCGCCGATCTGATGACCCAGCGCCGACTGTCCGAAAAGTCCACGACGAGCGCAGCCTTGGGCGAGCGCCGCGATGACGCACTAGCCGGGATCGAACGCTACGCCACGCAATCCAATTGTAGGCACCAAACCCTGGTCTCCCATTTCAGCGGGAATCCCGACGAGCCAGAGTGTGGCCGCTGCGACTTCTGTCTTGGCGACATGTTTCTTGGCGGCATGTTTCTTGGCGGCAACGTGGAAACCGACAGCACGGCATCAAGCCGACGGGCAAGCGTACCTCTTGTTGTGCTTCCCGATGCCGCGAACGACGTAATCTTGGCAGCTGTAGACCGTCTCAAGCGACCCGTTGGGCGGCGAAACCTCGCGCAAGCATTGCGAGGAGGAAAGGCCAAAACTCTTTCACGGGGAGGGCTGTTGACGCTGCCCGAGTATGGAACGCTTTCCGAATTCAACGAAGATTCAGTGATCGCAGCGATCGATGATTTGTTGGCTAGCGGATTGCTGCAGCGTACGGGGAAAAAATACCCGACAGTCTGGATGCCCGGGAAACCGCTGCGCGCAGCAAACAAAACCCGCGGCGACGGAACCGAAGCGCCGGTAGCGCGCAAAAAGGCTACGTCCAGTCGCTATGGCGGAGACATTGCTCGAGCGCTTGAAAACTATCGCAAGCGAACCGCTCGCACGCTGGGATGGAAGGCGTACATGATTTTCCAACGCCGGGTAATCATGGAAATCGATCGCAAGGAGCCTGATTCACTCGAAGCGCTGTCAAACATCGTGGGACTGGGGCCTGCGAAGATCGAGCGATTTGGAGAGGACGTGCTTGGGTTGGTACGGCAACATCGCCGCAAGGTGACCTAGCAACACGGAGACCTAGCCACAGGGTGAGCCGCACGTGCCGCGCACCCTCCCATCGAAAACCGGAAGATAGCCCCTTCGCCGGGAGCACCCTGAGCGCTGATTGTACCCCCGTGACCGCGTACGATTCGTTCGGCCAACGCCAGCGCGACCCCAATCGCCGACACAACCGCAAGCAAACGGGCATTGGGAGTAGCCCAAGCCGTTCGCAACACAGCGAACAATATCGTCAAAGCCACGATACGGGTGCGGCTCTGAAGCGTCAGTGCGGTTTCGCGTTATAGTTCGTCCGCGATCTTCATCTGGTGACTCTCCTCGAAGGCCTAGCCGACCGAATCTAACATCCGGTGGCAACGTTAGAAACGACGAATCCAGTCGTAGAGAACTCGGACCCGCAGGCCGCGACATAGGCCGCCACCACAGGTATGGTCATCGCTCCGAGCCCCGCCACGAGTGAGACCTGACCAACGGAGAAAATGCTGCATGCCGCCGAAAGCCACTGCCACCTTCAAACTACGCTCCGGCGAAAGCTGGCGAGACCCGTTTTCGATGTACAAGGCCTTACGCGACTTCGACCCTGTCCATCACGCGAGTGACGGCGACTACTACGTACTGACCCGTTTCGACGATGTTTTCGCCGCAGCGGCCGACAGCGAAACGTTCTCGTCGGCCTCGGGCTTGACGGTCAACTACGGAGAGATCGAATCAGCCGGTATGGGCGATGCCACGCCAATGGTGTTTCTCGATCCGCCGGAGCACACGCAGTTTCGAAACCTGGTCACCAAACGATTGACGCCGAGAAAGGTCGCCGACATCGAGCCAGCGATTCGCGAATTTGTCGTTTCGCGAATCGAGCGTTGCCGTGAACTGGGCCAGGCCGACATTGTCTCAGAGTTGTTCAAACCCTTGCCCAGCTTCGTCGTCGCGCACTATTTGGGCGTCCCCGAAGACGAACGCGCCTTGTTTGACGTGTGGACGGAAGCAATCGTCCAAGCCGCAGCCACTGGCGACGTTGCCACCTCCGGTGATGCTTTTGGAGATCTACTCGGTTACTTCGCAGGCCTAATTGAAAGACGACGCACGGAACCGGCCGATGATATTGTCTCGGAGCTGGTCGCGCTCGGCGAAGACACCGTTTCGATCGCGCGAATTCTCGGCTTCACCTTCACCATGGTTACAGGCGGAAACGACACAGTAACCGGCCTTTTGTCAGGAGGCTCCTGCCTGCTCACCGACCGACCGGAACAACGAACTAAGCTTCTGCGCGATCCTGACCTGATCGCAGGCGCTGTCGAGGAACTGCTACGACTCACCTCGCCGGTGCAAAATCTGGCCCGCACGGCGACACGCGACGTCACGATCAACGGAGTCAAGATTCCCAAAGGCCGCAAGGTTCTATTGTCGTATGCCGCCGCCAATCGCGATGATCGTGAGTTCGGGCCGGCGGCAGAGGAATGCGAGGTCGAACGAAAAATCAAAAAGATCTTGAGTCTGAGTTACGGCACTCACTACTGTATCGGCGCCGCCGCAGCACGACTGCAGGGCCGTGTCGTATTTGAAGAGCTCCTAGCTCGATGTCCAGATTTTTCGGTTGATGTCGATGGCGGCCGCTACGCACCCGGCAACTACGTACGCCGTCACGAGTCACTACCGTGGGCGACTAGCTAGCTAGCTAACTAATTAGGCAGGCAGGCAGGCAGCCAGCCAAACCAGCTTTATGGTGGCCCTTCCCTATTGGGCGGCGCAGGTGCTAAGTCCGGTTTCGCCGAAATCCGGCCAAGGTAGGGACCAGACCATGGAAGCAAGTGCGATTCTTCAACCCGTTATCGTCATGGGGCTACTTAGCACCGCAATGTTTGTGTGGATGCTCGCCACGCGCATTCCGGCGATGACAAAGCTAAAAATCTCCCCCCAGAAAGCTCAGAACACTTCGGCGCTCATCGACCTGCTGCCGGCTGAGGTCACCCGCGTCTCAAACAACTACAACCATCTGTTCGAACAGCCGACGCTATTCTACGCCGTCGCGATTTCGCTTGCGGTTCTTGGTCACGTCGACTCCCTTCACGTCCAGTGTGCCTGGGCCTTCGCCACCATTCGCATCGTCCATTCAGTGGTGCAAGCCACGGTGGACAACGTCAATGTTCGCTTCGGTCTGTTCTTACTTTCCTGGATTGCGCTGGGAACGATGATCGTGCGCGAAGCACTGATTATTTTCTAAACCGCGTTTAAGGAATGGGATTGTTCCACGCGTCCTGATCGGCCGTGATGACGTTCCAGATCGTGGTGGTGTACAACGCCGCATCCTCTTCGGATATCCGTCGCGGGCGCCAAATGTCGGCGTCGAATTCGCGGGTGATCGTGTAGAGGAGAGTCACAGCAGCAACCCAGCGCCCGGTGGTGACAAGATGCTTACCGTCGCGGCGATAAAAAACCGCTGGGTTGCCCAAGGTCTTAAAAACTTCGCCTACCGGAGCAATCCTCGCGTTGAGATACGGGTCTTTGGCTATCGGAACATAGCCGCTGCAGGTTTGGGTTTGCGTGTCGCAACTATCGTCGGCCGTAAAGCACCACAGCTCGTTCGAACAGTTCTTCACTCCACTGCGCAAAACCTCGTAGTCAGGAATCCCTTCTTTCTTGCTCCCAACGCCACCCTGCCACGTCATAAGCAGAATGTGCTCTGAGGTCGGAGTCTGTTGGGCTAATCGGCAAAACCCACGATATCCATCGTTCTGAATGTCGTTGTCATTAAGGTCGGTAACATCTGTTTGACCGCCTGGAACGCAGGGATACTCGGCCGGACCCGGAGCGCCCGGATTGTAGTCAGCGGCGCCAAGCGAGTTTTCCTGAAGGACTACGAAGTCCCAACCCTGTGACAAAATGCGCGCGGTTCGGGCTCTCGTGGAATGTTCGCCAAGGGTCGCTCCGTTCTTTCGCGCATCCTTGAGGCGCGCATCAACGGCCAGCCCTTTGAACATGCGAGACAAGCCACGCTTGAGTCCTGCGGATAGGCTGTTGCCGACTAAGACCACACGCAGCTCTTCGGCCTGTGCCTGTTGCTGACTGGCGTTGGCAGTCTGCGCAACCCCGGCCAGGCCAAGCACTAGCGAGAGTGCGCCCGCTGCGGCGATAGAAATTGCACGTGCCTCGAAAAATAATCTCACTATAGGACTCCCCAAAACTATCGCCGGTCTTGCAACTTGGCGAGAAGGCGGAGGATTTCTAGGTACAGCCACACCAACGTCACCAGCAGACCAAACGCAGCGTACCATTCCATGTACGCGGGTGCGCCAGCTTCGGCCCCTTCCTCGATGAAATCGAAGTCGAGCACGAGGTTGAGCGACGCAATAATCACGACGCCCACGCTGAAAAGAATTCCAAAGGTTCCGCTCGAATGAATCAACGGAATGCTCGATCCGAAGAAACTCATCACGAAGGACACCACGTAGATCATCATGATCCCACCGGTGGCGGCAAAAACTCCGAGCTTGAAGTTCTCAGTCGCCTTGATGAGCCCTGAGCGGTAAGCCATCAACAGGGCGCCCAGCGTTCCGAACGTAAGAAAAATCGCCTGACTTGCGATGCCCGGATAGCGGGCCTCGAACGAAACAGAAATTCCGCCAAGCGCCAACCCCTCCAGGGCCGCATAGGCCGGGGTAGTATAGGGTGCCCAGGTCTTCTTGAAAATGGTGGCCATGGCCATCACGAAGCCGCCAATGAAACCACCCATCATCAATGCGCCAGCGCGGGGATCGGCGGGGCCAAGGCTCCAGGTCCAGCTTGCGGTGGCGAAAAGAATGATCAGCGCCACTGCGGTCTTGTTCACGGTGCCGGCCACCGTCATCACGTCGTTGTCACCAAACGACGTGGCGTTGCTGAAGGTTTTGGCGGACAGGGCGGGATTTCCGGATCGAAGGGCCAAGTGTGAGCTCATAGGGTGATCCTTGGTTGTTCCGCCCGTGCCGTCAACTCAGGCACCGGCGAAACGCGACAACCACGCGAATAACCGAGCGCGGCTGCCTCGCCGAACTACTCCTCAGAAAGCCCGCCGCAGGGTGGGCACAGAAGATCCACGTCCTGTCCCACTGCGTTTCGAAGACAGATCAAAGCATCGCTGGCAGCTGGAGTCGCGCGTCCGCTCTTTGGAATACCGCATTGCTGACAAACGATCTCAGTCACCTCGACCACCGGCACTGTCCCGCCGCACATGGCATCGAACGGGCCAATGGTGATCGCGAAATCCTCGGGCAAGACCGGGTCGGAAATCGTCACGTAGGTACATTCGGCCAATTTGGCTGGGGTCTGCAACATCGTCGTCGCTTCGAAGTTCGCGTTGAGACGCTTTTCGGCCAGGTCGGCTCCAAAGGACCATTCGCCGTCGGAGGCAATGGCCTCGCAGCCGCCACCTTTACCCGGAAAGCTTCCCTTCTCCCGATCGAAGCCAACTCTAAACTCCAACGCTTCCAACGGTCCGACATCGACGGCGCCGAATCAAATCGTGCACTGCCTGTCCGCATCAGCACCGCAGACCGGGGCTCGCGTCGGCGGGTGACTGCAGGAACCCGCGCCATCGCAGAAGTCATCCGTGCAAATGTCGGCGTCGTCGGTGCAAGCGGTAGGCTCGTTAACTATACAGTCGTCGTCGATCTCGTCGCAGGCGTCCTGACATTCCGCGCTGCCGATACAGGGATCGCCGTCGTTACAAACAACGTCGGTACACGGGTCCGGATTTCGCCGAGCGGCGTGAGTTCAAAACTAACCATGGCACTGTCAAAACGAAGAAAACTTGTTGCAATGAACGTATCGGGGGCAGGATTCTCGCCCCGCGCCCCTTCAACGGCAGGTGCAACGATGGCAATTACGCTGAACTGATCGACGGGAACCGGAAACTCAAGAATTTCACCCGCGCCGACTTCTCGGTCACCGTTCTCAGTGTCGCTGACCAGAAAACGCCCGTCGGTAATCTCGTAGTCGAACCCCTCAGCTTCATTCGCCGCGAACCAAAGCCCACTACCATCCTGCTCGGTGGTCACCGGCCGCTCAAACGAACCCGGGATCCCAGCTCGAACCGTGACGCCGACCAAATCCTGAAAGCCACTGATCTTCGCAAGCTCTGACTGGGTCACCGATGCCTGAAAGAAGGGAACGCCTCGGATCCCGGCATTGGCGAAAAACTGAAGCACCTCGTCGGAAGACGCCCCGAGGCAAGTAGCACACATCGACTTCGCACTGACTTCCCGATTGCGCAAAAATCACCTGAGAACCGAAATGAGACCCCAATCCCGATGTTAACTATTTTTGTCGATGCTGACGCCTGCCCCGTCAAGGACGAGGTCTACCGCGTCGCCACCCGCTGCGAGCTCCAGGTGAGAGTTGTAGCCAACAGCTTCATTAACGTTCCGCGTGATGGACGGGTTGAACTCATCACCGTGGGTTCAGGCGACGACGTGGCCGATGACTGGATCGCCGAACGGGCGGGCCCCGGCGATATCGTGGTCACCGCCGATATTTTGTTGGCCTCTCGCTGCCTAAAGGCCGGAGCTCGCGTCATCGGAACCAAAGGACTCGAGTTCACCGAAGACTCGATTGGCGGAGCGCTGGCCGGACGCGAACTCTCGCAACAGCTGCGCGAGATGGGCATGGAGACACGCGGCCCCGCCCCCATGGAAAAGAAGGACCGCGGACGCTTTCTGAACACTTTGGACACTGTGATTCAGGCGATTCGTCGCGCCAACGGATGAAACACGCGCTTGTAATCGGGGATTCTGACGGCATCGGGCTCGCGCTTACCAGGCGCCTTATCGGGGAAGGCTGGAGCGTAAGCGGAATTTCCCGCAGCGAACTCGAATTGCCAGACTTGGCCGACAGCGCGTACACACACCTAACTTGTGATGTTCGGGCCGAAGACTTCCGGCAGCGGCTTCAGGAACTCGACCAGAACCATCCGGTTGATCTGTGTGTTTACTGCGCTGGAGTGGGAGAGGAACTCGACTTGGTTGCACTCAAGGCGGGCCAGCTCGCCAACGACGCGGCCACCTTCGACGTCAATTTGAACGGAGCTGTGGCGGCGATGGAAATCATTGGTGGCGCAATGTTACGACGTGACTCCGGGCACTTCATCACACTTTCGTCTCTAGCCGACGCGACGCCGTCGGCCTCGGCACCATCGTACGCAGCGTCGAAAGCGGCGATGAGTTACTACTTCGAATCTCTCGGCTTGGCCCTGCCGCGAAGCTCGGGCGTGGCGATCACAAATGTTCGCTATGGTTTTGTCGATACGAAGATGGCCAAGTCACCTGTGCGCCCCTTCATGATGAGCGTGCCGCGTGCGGTTGACGTTGTGATGCGAGCGATCCAAACCCGTCCGCTTCGCGTAACAAAGCCTTGGCCGATGGCCGCGATTATGAGCGTACTTCGCTGGACCACACAGTGGAGAATTCGTTTGCGCTGACGGTTCAAACGAACCAAGCGGTCGCCCCCCAGGCACCGCCAAGAGCACATGCAAGAAGGAGTTTTGGAATGAGTGAAGCCAGCGCAGCCAAGCAAACAACGTTCACCGCCATGCGAGATGGCACACGCGAAGATTTCCAGATCATCGGCCAGCACAGCCTCGAGCTGTTCACGGGCCTACCCGGCCGTGTGCTCGCCCACTTAAATCTCTTGGCCGGCGACACGGGTGGTTATGCGGTCGATCGACTCACCCACAGCTTGCAAACCGCAACACGTGCGCGCAGAGACGGCCGTGACGACGAATATGTTGTCTGCTCGCTGCTCCACGACATCGGCGACACGCTGGCTACGTCGAACCACGCCGACCTTGCAGCAACCATTCTCGAACCTTTCGTTTCTGAGAAGAACCACTGGATCGTGAAGCATCACGCCATCTTCCAAGGGTACTACTTCTTTGAACACCTCGGACTCGACCCGAACATGCGCGATCAGTTCCGTGACAACCCATGGTGGCGCGACTGTGCCGAGTTCTGCGAGATCTACGATCAGAACAGCTTCGACCCCGAGTACGACACGCTACCACTGGAAGCGTTTACCCCCGCCGTACAAGCCGTCTTCGCCCAACCGCGCAAGTCGATTTACTTAAAAGAGCCCAAACAGGACTAGGGCTGCGCACTATTCGTCGCGCAACCACCAAGCCAGCAACGCTTCGCAGTCCTGTCGTTCAAGAGGGCGACCGGTAAACCGTTCTATTTCTTCCGCGACCATTGAA
Source organism: Binatia bacterium (assembly GCA_047611725.1). Lineage (GTDB taxonomy): Bacteria > Desulfobacterota > Binatia > UBA1149 > CAITLU01 > JBLFWR01. The sequence goes on from JBLFWR010000002.1 coordinate 45,797, forward strand.
GCGACGCGATCAGCCGCTGCGCGAACCCGTTGGCTAAGCCCTGTTCCAATTTCGCTCGTGGCCGGAATCGCCCCGATCAAGAGAACTTCGCGTGGCCCCGTACCCGCAAGTTCAACAAGCCAAAGTGCTTCGGCGAGAGCCGGGTCATGCGGACTCACCCGCGGCTTCATCGGAAGATTGCGAAGTTCTTCGCCTTGGTAACAGCAGATATCACCGGGGTCGCCTTCGGCGGCCACCGCGTCGATTAGCACAACTTTCTCGCGTTCGTGGAGGTGCCCGGCCAGATCAAGACCCGGGGTTCCCGCGTCGAGCAGTTCGACATCGTCGGGGATCTTCCACCCCGCCCTTACCAACTCAACAACGCTTGGGCCGAACCCGTCGTCGCCAAGCAGCACGCTCCCGATCCCAACAACGACAAGCGCAGCACGCGGTCCATCGATAGTCTGCGCAGGTGGACGCTCGGTGCCCTGCGTCGCGTAAACCGCAGTGGTCACAGCACCTTCACTGTCGCGATCTCGCGACCCTAAACGTCTAACGTGTGACAGGCGCAGGCCATACACGGGTCAAACGAGTGGACGGTTCGCAACAATTCCAATGGCCGTTCGGCATCGGCAACCGGATTTCCCAACAGCGACGCCTCGTAGGGCCCGGGCACCGATGCTTCGTCGCGGGGGCTGGCATTCCAAGTCGTCGGTACCACCGCTTGGTAGTTGGCGATCGCATGTACAGTCGAAAGATCTCCGTCGAAAATCGTCCCACCCGGAATATCGAACTCTGTCGAGGCCGAGTCGGTGGGTAAATCCGGGACTGCTAAGTAGTCGCGCACACCACCACCGATCTCGAACCACTCCGGATAGAACCCGGCGATCTAGAGCAGGCCATTGGCCGCTTCGTGAGCTACTACAACGAACGGCGCTACCACGAGTCTTTAGGGAACATCACGCCAACAGACATGCACGACGGCCGCCAGAACGAAATACAGATGCGTCGAATTAAGCTTAAACGGGAAACGATGGCCGAACGCCGTCGCGAGAACTTAAAAACCGCGGCCTAGCCGCATAGACACGGCAAGGAGTGACTCTTATTTAGCGCCACAATTTTTCTCAATTCAGCTGACGACGTACACGCATCGCGAGTTCTTTAAGCGCAGCGACTATTTCGCTGGCGCGGACGGGGTTCCCGCCCGGGCGGGCAAACGACCCAACACCAGCGGGCATATCAATGAACATACGAAGCACCCTGTATAGCTGCCCCATATAAGAAGTTTCGACGACCAATCCTGCTTCAACGGTCGCGAAGAACCGACGGTAGAGACCTTCGTTTATGGGGAACAGAAAACGCGGCACAAGCAACTTGACATTCAACCCTTGTTGCGTTGCACGGCGAAGCGCCTCACGACACACACCGGCGTTAGATCCCCACGCAATCAGTGCCAGCGGTGCTGTCAATTCACCCTCGATATCGAAGAGATCGTCGCGCTTGCACAGGGGTTCGAACTTGCGAATGCGCTTCTCAGTCATCAGCGCATGCATACGACCGCTGGACGTAGGGTTGCCGTGTGCGGAGAACACAGCTTGGAATAGATCACTCTGCTCGGCCTTAGTGGGCATTCCGGTAGAAGGGCCACCTCGTTGCACGTTGACAATCACCAACGGCAGTTCCGCGATCGTCGCCAGCCCCATGATTTCGGTCTTCAGCGACATGTCGGGACCCGACGTCGCGGTCATCGCCTTCTTGCCACCGAACGAGGCGCCAAGCGCTGCCCCAATACTCGCAATTTCGTCTTCGCATTGCAGAACCACGCCGCCGTAGCCCCAGATCTCGCGCGAGAGAAACTGCATGATCTCGGTTGAGGGCGTAATCGGGTATCCGCCAAAAAAATCACAGCCGGCGAAAATGGCGGCGGCGGCGCACATCTCGTTTCCATCGACGAGCATTCGCTTTCCAGCCTCAGCGACTGGGTCGATGGTGCGTGGCTGGGCCATAGGATTGGCTTGAGCGAACTCTAGGCCAGCGGCGAACGCGCGCTCGTTGGCTTCGACCAGCTTCTCTCCCTTCTTGGCGAACCTGGCTGTCAATCCTTTCAAAATCGCGTGTTGGTCGATCCCGAACCAACCGGCGATGAGGCCAAGCACGACGGTGTTCTTTGCCTTGTCAGTACTGGCGGTCTTGCGCGCGATTTCTGAAATGGGGACGGGGATTACTTCAAGCGGAGTGACGCCGGCCAGCGGCAGGGCGTCTGGAGCAATTTTGGAGGCGATGTCATAAACGACAACGGTTTTTCCCCTTCATCGCACCAGTAATGCCGCTTTCATGCCAACCTTGGGAACGACGCTGGTCACCGCGCCGGGACAGTTCGGTTACGGCGTTCGGGTCTAGTCTTGTCCGTGCTGCTGCACCCGACGCCACCCTCGTGGCGATAGGCCGACATGTCGGCGGAATGCACGATCGAAAGCACTCAAATCTCCATAGCCCAAAAGGAATGCGATCTCGGTGACCGCCAGACCGGGCTGCGCTAGGTACTGTTTGGCGAGTTCCGTACGTACTTCGCCGAGCAACGACTTGAAACCCAGCCCCCGCAGCTGCAACTGCCGTTGCAGGGTACGCGGACTCGTGGCCAGCCGCCGCGCGACATGGCCGATGTCCGGACTTCCATCGCAGAGCGTTCGCGCGAGTTCGTCTCGCAGCCGCGTCACGAGTGGATCCGATTCGCCACGCCCGATGACATCGCCGACATACTTCTCGATGACTGGAAGTAAACTACGATCGGCATTCGGAACAGCGCGAGCGAGATACGCCGCGTCGAAAAAAATAGAGTTTCGTTCGGCCTGGTAACGAACGGTTGCCTGAAGGCGCGCCTCAACTCCTTCAATGGAGTCAAAGGAGTCAACGGGGGCGTGCTCGAACCAAATTTCGCGAGGCTTCCAGTCGTCGCCCGCCAGCGCTTTCATCATCACGCACAATACTAAGGCCGTACTTTCGAAGAACTGTCGGTGCCGGTCCGGATCAGGCAACCCCACTGTGAACGCGATCCGCGCGACGTCGTCGGCCACGGTCAGCTCAGCATTGATTCCCGTCACCGAAAGATTGCCCGAGTAGCGCGCGAGATTCTTCAGCGCCGTTTCAACATCTGCAGCGTTGAGAACGACGTAAGACAACAACCCAAACGATTGCAGGGGCACAATCGCACCGAAGCTCAATCCAAACTGTGGGTCGTTGAGTTCTTCGGCGGCGGCTTCGTAGAGCCAGGCCATGCGATCCAACGCCAGCCAGCCCTCGGGTTGGGAAAGCTCGGCCTCCACGATGCCGACGGCATGCAGAACACGGAGGCCGGAGCCACCGCGGGCGTCTATATAAGCGGGCAACGTGGCGGTTCCGCCGATACGTATCTTTGGAGCTGACGCTGACCTGGTCGCTGATCTGGCTTCTGATTTGGCCTTTGATTTGGCCTCTGATGACGACATGAACGCCGACACTGCTGCTTCATGGCGCGTTATGTCAAGAACTTGGCGCGTTATGACAATTCAATCGAGTGATTCTGAGTTAGAATCCGGCCAGCCCACTTAGGAGACCCATCGATGAGCCAAACCCAAACACCCCCCAGCAAGGCAGGCCCAGCCAGCAGCGATCGCATTCGCGTACGCCGCGAGTGGGTGGGGGCTCCGGCGGGCACCTTGACCAACCCTACAGTCTGGCTCGCGGTGTGTGTGGTCGTCGTATTCGGCGCCACGACGTGGGCGTACCTAGCTTCGACGCTGCCGGCGATCGCCACGATCGCGATCAACTCGGTGGCAATCTACGCCGGGTTCACCGTCATGCACGAGTCGATGCACGGCGTTGCTCACAGCAATCGCCGGGTCAATGCGTGGATTGGCCGCCCCATGGGCATGCTCCTGTCGATTTCAGCTCCCATGTTTCGAGGCGCGCACTACGAGCACCACTCCCATACCAACGACCCGGGACGCGACCCTGACCTGTTTTTGGCCAAATCGCCGATGTGGTTATTGCCCATTTGGACGTTGGCCGTGACCGTTGAATATCGCCGTCACTTCTACGGCCGAAAGCTTTGGCGCAACCGTGCCGAGCTGACGGAAGCATTGACCATGGAGGCGGTCTTTAGCTTGGCAATCGTCGCGGCCGTAGCCACGGGGAACTTTACAACACTGGCCGTAGTCTGGCTGGTTCCGGCGTTGTTCGCCGTTATGTTTCTCGCCATAACCTTCGACTACCTGCCTCACTACCCCTACGACTCGCGCGAGCGCTATCTCGACACGCGAGTGTATCCGGGCCGCACCGCGTTCGTGGTGTTGCTCGGCCAGAACTACCACCTGATCCATCACCTGTGGACGACCGTGCCCTGGTTCCGCTACCCCACCGTGTTTCGTGCCATTCGCCCTGAACTCGAGGCGCGCGGCGCGCGAATCGGCTGGAAGGTGGAGCCGCGTGAGGTCTCGGTGGACACGTCCGCACCGCCTTACGCGGCGTCGGCGTAACCCCTGGCTATGGCCGGCGGTAGCGACCGGTCGACCACCTTTTTCTCGGCAGCCACGCGCCCAGCCTTCGCTCGCGCTTCCGGCGCACGCTAGAGTCACGGCCAAATGGAAGGCTCCGACAACAACGAAAATGAAGATTTCGCGGCAATGTTCGCCGCTTCCGAGACCCAAAGCCGAAGCGGTGGCGACGACGCGATCACTGAAGGAAAGCTCGTTAGTGGCACGGTCGTTTCGATTTCCGCGGAAACGGTGTTCGTCAGCCTCGGCGGCAAAGCTGAAGGGGTTCTCGAGACTACCCAGGTCACCGACGCCGACGGCCAATTGACCGTGAAGGTCGGCGACACTGTACGCGCGCATGTGGTTGACGCAGGCGAGCGCACCGGAGTCATCCAGCTTCGCTGTAAGCTCGGACGCGGAGCCGAAGCGCGCGACGAGCTACAACTGGCTGCCGAACACGGAATTCCCGTTGAAGGTTTGGTCTCGGCCGTAAACGACGGCGGCTTCGAAGTGCAAGTCGCCGGGCTGCGCGCGTTCTGCCCCGTTTCCCAAATCGACTTGCGCTACGTTGAGAAGCCCGAAACATTCGTTGATCAACGCCTCGAGTTCCGCATCACACGCTTCGAAGACAAAGGCCGCGGTGAGCCCAACATCGTCCTGTCGCGTCGCGTACTTCTCCAAGAGGACATGGAAGTCCAGTCTCAGTTCACGCGCGCGAAACTCGAAGTCGGCGCCGTATTCCCAGGCATCGTGCGTACCATTCGTGAGTACGGCGCATTCGTAGACATCGGCGGTATCGAAGGCATGCTTCACATCAGTGAGCTTGGATACCATCGTGTCGAGCATCCGTCGGAGATTCTGAGCGTCGACCAGAAAGTCGAAGTACAGGTCATCAAGATCGAGACCACCGATGACCCACGAAAACCGGAGAAAATCGCACTCTCTCTGAAAGCCCTTACCAAGGACCCTTGGGAAACTATCGTCTCCGAGTTTCCGGTTGGCCATGCAGGCATCGGGCGCGTAATGCGCATTGAACCCTTCGGGGCTTTCGTTGAACTCAAGAAGGGAATCGAAGGGCTTGTCCATATCAGCGAAATGGGGGGCGGCACGCGGGTATCCAGTCCGCGCAAAGTCGTAACCGAAGGCGAGGAAGTGCGGATTTCGGTGTTGTCCGTTGATCCCGAAAAACGTCGCATTTCGTTGTCGATCGATGCCGCAGGCCGGGCTGAACGCGCCGCCGACGAGCGCGCCGCCATCGATGAGTTCTCCCCGTCCAAACAAGGATTCGGAACCTTTGGCGATCTGCTCGCCAACAGCCTGACAAAGAAGAGTTAAACACCGGGGAAACCGGGGCTTCCCCATCCCCCGGACTGACGTTTCGTCATAAAGTTTCCGCCATCGGCTCAAAACGTCGATGACGCGTTGCGTCCACCGTGTCATTGCTCTAGTATCAGCGAGTTAAGATCTCCGACCCGTCTTTAACAGACGCGAGTCGCGCAGCATCCGAGGCAACAATCCCTATGAAACACCTTTCCCTGGTCGCAAGCGCGGCCGATGAGCGCGTGAACGAGCTTGCGTTGGAAGACGCTCCCACTACGCCCGAGGCGGACGCCGCACCTGAGGCGGAAGCCAAAGAAGCCGTAGCAGCCCCCTCTCCGTTCGAAGGGGTTGCGGACCCGCTTCGCAAAGCCCTGGAAAAGCGTGGCTTCGACTCGCTCACCGAGGTGCAAACCGCCGTACTTGCCGCCGGCGCGGAGCAGCGTGATCTGCAGATTTCCTCTCAAACGGGATCTGGCAAAACCGTCGCGCTGGGGCTTGTCCTGGCCCCGAGGCTGCTTGAAGCGGCAAAGGATGGCGGAGGCGGCCGTCCACTCGCCGCCTTGGTCATCGTTCCAACGCGTGAGTTGGCGGTGCAGGTCAGTGGCGAACTGAAATGGCTGTACGCCAAGATTCCGGGTCTAAACGTTGAATGCGTCACTGGCGGAAGCAGCGTTGGGCAGGAACGGCGGCGACTGGAACGACGCCCCACCCTTGTTGTCGGAACACCTGGGCGCATGCTCGATCACATTCGCACGCGCGCCATCGATTGTAGCAAGGTCAATGAAGTCGTCCTCGACGAAGCTGACCGTATGCTCGACATGGGCTTTCGCGAAGAACTTGAAGGCATTCTCGATGCAACGCCTTCAGAGCGCAGCACCCATCTAGTATCCGCCACATTCTCCACGCTGATTCAGAAACTCGCGAAGAAGTATCAGAATGACCCGCTTCCCGTGCAGGGCACCCGCCTGGGCGCAGCCAATCAGGACATCGAGCACGTCGCGCACCTGACTCGTTTTCCCGATCGCTATGATGCCATCGTCAATCTCCTTCTTTTGGCTGGAGACGAGCGCGCGCTGATTTTTGTGAACACACGCGTGGAAGCGTCATCGCTTGCCGAAAAACTCGCGGCCGACGGTTTCCCCGCTGCTCCAATCAGTGGAGAGCTGGAACAGGCACAACGGACGCGCACTTTGGATTCGTTCCGAAACGGCAGAACCACTGTGCTTGTCGCAACTGATGTGGCCGCGCGTGGACTCGACATTCCTGACGTCGCAGTGGTGATTCACACCGATGCGCCCATGGACCACGAAAGCTATACGCATCGATCAGGTCGTACGGGTCGCGCCGGCAACAAGGGTCGCAGCGTCTTGCTGGTTTCCCCCCAACGTCGCAAGAAGGTCGAGTACCTGCTCTCACGTGCCAAGGTTAAATTGACGTGGGCCGATGTGCCGACCGCAGCCAGCGTCGAGAAGACTATCGCCAAACGCGCAAGACAGCGGCTGCACGAATCCCTGACGACCGCCGCGGCGCCCGATGAAGCGCAGATCAACCACGCCAAAGGCCTTTTGGAAGATATGGAGCCGGAAGTTTTGGTCGCTCGTCTTGTCGAGCTTTGCCGAAGCGCAACCAAAGCCGCTCCCCGCAAGGTTGAAACCATGCCGGTGGACAACGACAACAGTCGTGGTGGTGACAAACGAAACTCCTACCGCGACCGTCACGAAACCGGACGGCGTGGCTACGAGCCAAGTGGCGGAAGTGGCGGAGGATACCGCAACGACCGCAGCCAAGACTCCCGCGGCGGCGGCTACCGTGACCGTGACGATCGTGGGCAAGCCCCTCGTAGTGGTGGCGGCTATCGTGACGATCGCGGGCAAGACTCCCGTGGCGGCGGCTACCGTGACGACCGCGGCCAAGACAACCGTGGTGGTGGCGGCTATCGCGACGACCGCGGCCAAGACAACCGTGGTGGCGGCGGCTATCGCGACGACCGCAGCAGCGGCGGTTACCGCGACAACCGTGGTGGTGATCCGCGCGGCGAACGCACGGTCCCGGAAGACTCAAGACCCGCCGAATTTGAAGTCAATTGGGGGCACCGAGGCGGGGCTACCCCTCAGCGGCTTGTCGCATTGCTATGCCGACGTGGGGACATCACGAGCCGCATGATTGGAGCAATCGACATCGACACACATACGGCCCGTTTCGAAGTTTCGGGTCGCGTCGCCCGTCGATTCGAAGACAGCGCTGGGATGCCCGACTCACGCGATCCTGACATCTTCATCCGTCGCGCCAAGATCAATCGGCGCTAGTAGCGGTCGGAGCCTGCGCGCCCCTAGAGGCGCCTAGCGCAAGTCCGTTCTCCCGGGCGGGAGAACGGGGACTGCGCCATTCGCCGCTGCGAAGTACGCCGACGTAGTGCGCTACGAGAAGCCGCAGCACGCGCGCACTTCGATTCAAATTGGCCGAACGGCGCAAGGCGAGAAGCGAGACCATGGATACGGTCGCCAACGTCGCCAAGCTACGAATCGCCAGCAACGACTGACCCGCAAAAAGACTGATGCCGCTTAGGTGTCGCTCGAAGAAAATGTGTTTGGAGATGAACGTCTCCAAGCGTGTGCGTGCTGCAACGTCGTTGTCGAGCCTGCTCGCGGCACCGTGGGCGTGAACAACCTCGACCGACGGCGTAAACGCCACGATCCCCCCGCACTCGCGCGCGCATCGACAAAGGTCTACATCCTCGCTGTACATCCAATAGTCCTCTGACCACCCTCCGAATCGCGCAAGATCGTTTCGAGAAACGAGCAGAAAGGAACCGGACACCCAATCACACGCGACCAGACTCTTCTGATTGGCATAGGGATCCGGGTGACCACCCGGGGTGACGAACCGCGCTAGCACCTTGAAAATCTTGAAATGCGTAAGCGGGGTCGGAAATTCGTCGAATGCCTTTTGGCGCCGCCCGCGAGGATCGACCTGACGCGCGCTTAGGATCGAGACTTCAGGGTGATCGCGCTTCTCATTGAGCAGGGTTTGAACGGCAACAACCGAGGCGATCACATCGGGGTTCATGAAGAGCAAGAGCTCTCCGTGGGAATGAAGCACTCCTGTGTTGCAGCCTTGAGCGAAGCCTCCATTGATCGGACTGGCAACGAATCGGGCCTGCGGGAAACGCTGCGCAAAACTGTCTAGGCGGCCGTCGCCGGAACAGTTGTCGACCACCACGATTTCCCAGGAAACCGGCAAATCCTCGACGAGGCCGTTCAAGGCGAGTTCCAAATGATCCCACGTCCGATAGTTCACAATGACTATCGACAGCGCGACGGTGCTAACGTCGGCGCCTGGGCTCGGCCGCGATTCCATCTGGCGGCTGTAACAGAAGGCCCGGCGGCGGGGAAACTCCCCCGGTTGCGCAACGATGGCGAGCGCACGAGCGCGGGCTCGCATCGGCCGACGAGTTGCCGGAAACAAAGCAGGGCCATAACCACTATGATGACCATAACAACCACGACGACCACGACACCACCACTGTACGGCACCGATGACGCTTCCTTCCAGGCTGCTGGCGGCGTCGACGGACTTCGCGTTCTCGTTGATGACTTCTACCGCATCATGGGCGAGCTGCCGCAGGCTCACACCATCTTGAGAATGCATCCTGCCGATCTCACCGAATCGCGCGACAAACTCACCAGGTTTCTATGTGGCTGGCTCGGTGGTCCGAAGCTGTTCTCGCAAACGTATGGTCCGATTCGAATCCCCGCTGCCCATTCGCACTTGCGTATAGGACAACCGGAACACGACGCTTGGCTCGCATGTATGGAACAGGCCATTGCGCTGCAACCGTTCGAGCCCGACTTTGCGGTCTATCTATTAGAGCAGCTGCGCGTTCCCGCCGGGCGTGTTCTGACCGCAAGTAAGGATCCTGTCTAATATCTCAGGATATATCTCAGGATATATCTCAGGAATATCTCGCGAAGTTTCCGCGAAGGTCTCGCGAACGAACCCGCGCAAAGCGGCGTTCATCAAGAGGAGAGCACCAGTGTCGCAAGCGCGAAAGCGAGCACACGCCTACTGGCGTGCAAATCTGAAAGTTCTGGCCATTCTACTATCGGCCTGGTTTCTCGCCGGGTTCGTACTGAGCATCATGCTGGTCGAGCCACTGAACACAATGCACGTGGCTGGATTCCCTCTTGGTTTCTGGTTCGCCCAACAAGGCGCCATTGTCGTGTTCGTCTTTCTCATCCTGATCTATGCGTGCTGGATGGATGCAATCGAATCCCGCATGGCGGCCGACGCCCGTGCTGATGGTGCTAATGCTGATAGCGCTGCTGAAGGCTCAAACTCCGACGTAAACTCCGACGTAAAGGCCGGCCAACGATGAGCATCCAAGTCTGGACCTACCTCATCGTCGCAGTGACGTTCGCCCTGTACATCGGCATCGCCTTTTGGACTCGTGTGCGTACGACGTCGGACTTCTATGTCGCGGGTCAGGGTGTACCAGCGTTGGCTAACGGCATGGCCACGGGTGCGGATTGGATGAGCGCGGCCTCGTTCATTTCGATGGCCGGCCTGATCAGTTTCATGGGCTACGATGGTTCGATCTACTTGTTGGGCTGGACCGGCGGGTATGTGCTTCTAGCTCTGCTTCTCGTTCCCTACCTTCGAAAGTTCGGAAAGTTCACCGTCCCGGACTTTGTAGGCGATCGATACTACTCACAGACCGCGCGAGTCGTGGCTGTAGTCTGCGCCGTATTCATCTCGTTTACCTATGTCGCCGGACAGATGCGTGGCGTTGGCGTCGTGTTCTCGCGTTTTTTGGAAGTTGACATCAACACCGGAGTTTTCATCGGCGTTAGTATTGTCCTCGTGTACGCAACTTTGGGCGGAATGCGCGGCATCACTTACACTCAGGTGGCACAGTACTGTGTGTTGATCGTCGCCTATTTGATTCCAGCCGTAGCCATTTCGCTGAAAATGACAGGCAACCCGATCCCTCAAATCGGGTTCGGCAGCGAACTCATAGAAGGCCCCAACGCGGGGCGTTTTCTGCTCGAAGCCATCGACGGCATCCACTCCGATTTGGGCCTACCCGAATACACCGGGGCCTTTGTGGCTGGCAAGAAATCGATGGTCGACATGTTGGCGATTACGGCCGCGTTGATGGTAGGCACCGCCGGCCTGCCCCACGTCCTGATCCGCTTCTACACGGTCAAGAGTGCGCGGGCTGCGCGTTGGAGCGCGTTCTATGCCCTGATTTTCATCGCTCTGCTGTATACGGCAGCCCCCGCCGTAGCAGCGTTCGCCCGCGTGAATCTGATCCAGACGCTTCATCAGCAAAGCTATGACGAAGCGCCCACTTGGTTCCGCAACTGGGAAGCCACCGGCCTGATCCGCTTCACCGACCGCAACGGCGATGGGTTGATCCAATACAGTGAGGACCCCGCCACACGAGAGCTCGAGATCGACCGCGACATCATGGTTCTCGCGAACCCGGAGATCGCGCAACTACCGCCTTGGGTCATCGCACTGGTTGCAGCCGGCGGGTTGGCGGCTGCGTTGTCGACCGCCGCGGGCCTATTGCTCGTTATCTCAGCATCAATTTCGCACGATCTTGTGAAGTCGATTTTCATGCCCCACATGACCGACGAAGCCGAGTTACGTGTAGCCCGAATTTCCGCAGGCGGAGCCGTAATCATCGCAGGCTATTTCGGAATCCACCCTCCCGACTACGTGGCTGCTGTGGTCGCGTTCGCCTTCGGGCTTGCCGCTGCCAGCTTCTTCCCGGTGCTTGTTCTCGGAATTTTCAGCAAGCGTGTGACCAAAGAAGGGGCCATCGCCGGTATGGTGACCGGCATCGGCTTCACCGCCAGCTACATCATGTGGTTCAAAATCCTCGGCCGCGGCACACCGGAAGACTGGCTGTTCGGAATTTCACCGGAAGGAATCGGCACCGTCGGCATGCTCCTGAACTTCATCGTCGCAATCGCAATCAGCGCCGTCACCCCTCCACCACCACAGCACGTGCAGGATATGGTGGAGAGAATTCGGTTACCGAGTGCTTAGGCCTGCCGAATTGCGCGTGGGTGTCACCCACGCGCTCATTTCCTAACCGCCGCCAACAGTCTGCGCAGACTGTTGAGAAATCTCGCCCAAGTGGGGCTTCCGGACGCAGAAAGAAAGCGCGATCCTGGCAATGCTGGCGACGCTGAGCCTAGGAGTCGCGGCGTAAACGGAGCAACACGTCGGCGCACTCCCCCACCCCCTGCTCACATGCTACCGTCGTCCGATGATCGGCGCCGACATACCCAAGATCATTGAGCGATCGTTCCCTTCCAGGTACGAACCGATCCGCGAGAGCCTTACTAAATGCTTTACTGCAGCGGGGATCTCGCTGGCCGTAGTGCACGGATCGCAGGCGCAGGGCCGTGCTCATGAGGCGAGCGATCTTGACGTGGGCTTGCTCGGCGCCCAAGGCGAGCCGCTGTCTTACTCGAGAATGGGCCGACTTGCGGCAGATCTGTCCGAACTGCTTTCGACGAAAGTTGACGTGAGCGATCTTGCGACCACCGATGCTATTTTTCGCTTCGAAGTCGCGAAGTGCGCGCGGGTGCTGTTCGAAGAAGGGCCGAAATCTTTCAGCGATTTTCTCGCCAAAACTCTCATCGACTACGCCGACATTCAGCGCTTTGTGCCAGAACTCGTGGCAGGCGTGGCACGGAAAGCCCGACGCCAATCCCGACTCTCCAACCGCACGAAAGGATCGAAGGCATGAGCGGCGAGATACTCGCCCGCAAAGTTGCCGCAATTCAGACACGCACGACGCGCGTCCGCGAACTTTTTCCGCGAACCGTGGAAGAGTTTCTCTCCCGACGCACCGAGGCAGAGGCTCTACTATTGAATCTGTTTCTCGCGCTTCAGGAGTGCAACGATTTGGCGCTCCACTTAATCGCCGATCTCGGTCTCGGTGTTCCAGGGGAGCCCCTCGCCGCGTTCGAAGCCCTTGCACGTGCCGATGTGATCACTGCAGAATTGGCACGGAAACTTGGCGCGGCGGTCGGGCTGCGCAACCGCATAGCTCACGAGTACGGCGGGTTAGATCTTGCGAAGGTGTACGAGGCAGTTCGTCATGACCTCGGGGACTTGGATGACTTCGCGTCGGCGGTAGCAGCTGCTCGTCTCCCGGAAGATTGAGATTCAGAAACGCGGACGCGCATGCCAGAACCGGGTACGACCGTGGCGACGGCGCAAGGTCAAACACGAGAGGCGGCAGCTACCCTGACACCTGGGGCCTAGCCGCCATCAACAGTCTGCGCCGACTATTGGCAATTCTGACGGCCTAACTACCGGCAACAGTCTGCGCAGACTGTTGCCGACCGCGCCCGCGCTTGGCTCGCATGAAGCTTCGGCCGAAATCGAGGTCAGCCTGATATTGGTTATGCCCGTGGCAGCGCAGTTCGATGTTCCCGAGTTCGTGCTGCCCGCCACGCCCGAAGGGCATTTTGTGATGGAATTCCAGGTTACGTGTCGCGCGACACCGATGGCCGTTGTCATCTTCGAATCTGCAACGCCCGACATCCCGCAGCCAAACCGCGCGGCGTAGAGCTGCCGGGATGGCTCGGGTTCGAAGTTCTTTCGTGGTGACAGTTCCAGACTTTCGGACTGTGTTAGGCTGTCGCTGCGTTCGCGGCCGATCCACGAGAGCCGCTTTCTTCTTCAAGGTTTCCGCGAGCAGCAGATCGATGGCGCGACTGATGATGGCTGCGGGGTCCTCCGCAGCTGTGTGACTCAACAAATCTTCAAGGGCCCGAAGCTTGTCGTGGGTCTGCTGATCGACAGTTATTTCAACTTTGTAGCGACGCGGGGCCAACGGTGTGACCCGACCACGAGCCGCCGTCGGGCGTGTGCCAGCAGCGGGCAACGATAGACTCCGCGAATTGGACCCCGGCACGGCTTGCGACACTTCTCCGAGTCGAGTTGTCGTTGGCGACTCGACTCGGGGCTCACTGTTCGTCGACGCCCTGGGGCCGTCGCGGTTCACAACAGGCAACGCTCGAACCCGTGATGGGACATCAGGCTGCGGCGCAATCCGGGCGATCAAACATTCTATCTCCCGCGCACTCTTGTGTCGCGCACAGGAAAGAACCTCGCGGTGATTGGCCTCGGTCAAATGCTTGGCAAGTAAATGCACCGCCGTCAGATGCAGCTCCCCACGCTCAATCATTTCCAACACGACAGGAAATCGACGAGCCACGCGCGCCGCCCAAATTCGTTTCGCAGTCATCCCTTCGGACATGTGGTAGCGCTGCATGCAAAACGTGAACATCGACGAACAAGCATGCTTCGCCCAAAGTTTGCGCTCATCGATCTCGCTCATCGCGACCAACAGTTGAACGGTGTTGTGGCGCCCCTCCGCGATCACACGTGCGAAGTGATCGAGTAGTTTTTGTTCACAGAGTTCGGAAAGATTGGAGAGAGGCTGCTGCGAGTTGTTCATACAGCAATCGTAACATGGGTTTTCAGGCGGGCTTTTCATCGTGTCTACGCTCGAGCGTAGACACGCTAGAAGAACGCGCTACGCCGCCGCTAGTCGTCTATTGGAAAATTCAGGTCAAAAGTTCCACGACCGCCGATGGTCGTCCGGTACACGCAAAATGACGACGCCCAAAAGGCTGTCAAGAAAATTCGGCGGTACGGACCTGGCACGCGCGATTCTATGACATCAATGGCTTAACGAGGAGTTTGCCGAAATGGTGGAAGTTCTTTCGGTGGCTAGAGAACCTAAAGCCCATTCTTCGTTTGATCGCGCACCCGGCAATCGCTCGCCAGCACCGGGCAGGACTTACCGACTTCAACAGTCTGCGCAGACTGTTGGCAGCTACCCTGACAGCTGGAGCCTCGCACCTGGGGCTAACACCCAGGAAACCACTCCCGGCAACAGTCCGCGCGGACTGTTGCCGTTGGCAGTCGATAGTTGGATGCAAAAGTTTGCCGCCTCGGCGGTGCTCGGTCCGACCAATAGCGCCAAGCCTAAAATTCCTGCCACGATCGCACCAAAAAACTTTGTACCTATTCTCGTAGTCATTTCGGTTCTCCTGTTTTGGGACACCCCTTTTGGGCTGCTCCCCCTTTAATCAACCACTGCACCGTTCACGATGTAGGCGTTCAAAAAGGTAGAACCGTTGTTCACTGCATGTGAACGAACTCGCGTCACAGCGCGATCGCGTTATTTTCGTCGTTTCCGGGCGGGGCTCTCGGGCTTTTTTGGCAGCTGACGTAAGCCCATCCAAGCAAGCGCCGCGATGTGACTCGCTACGATTTCGACCGACGGCTTGCGTACGTTCACCCACCATTGGCCGACAAACGAAACCATGCCGACCAGAGCATGCGCATAAATAGGAGCGACCCTGGGGCTGTATCCGGCGGCCTTGAATGTGCTCGCGAAGACATCGCTCACCCTCTCGGCAACTTCATTGAGGACACTGGAAAGCGTTCCATCGTCACTACCGGACGGTTTGTCGTGTGACAGAACCGCGAAGCCTTCGGGGTTGTCCTTGACGTACTCCAGAAATGCCAAAGCAGCGGCCTCGACACGTTCGCGAGGCTCACCAATAGAAATCGCGTCAGAGATCATCGTAACGACGTAGTCGATCTCACGATCAACCACGACGGCGTAAAGCCCCTCTTTGCCACCAAAGTGCTGGTAGAGGATTGGCTTTGAGACCTTGGCCCGCTCGGCAATCTCCTCAACAGTGATCCCCTCGAAGCCTTTTTCGGCGAATGCTTTGCGGCCAACATCGATGAGCTGGGCCCGGCGCGCGGCTGCGGGAAGTTTTTTTGTACCTGCCATGGTTGACAACCATACTACGGATCCGTAAGTTACGGAAACGTAACATAACGCTTGCGTAACTTTAGATCCGGCGCCCCCGCCCCCCACAAGGTGGGCACGCGCGCCGACCGGGAGAAAATCACATGTATATTCTGGCCTGTCTGACCGTCCTGCTCGTCACCTACTTGATCAACACCACCACCATCACGGTCCTGTATCACCGCGGCCTCGCCCATGGCGCCGTAGCCTTGAGCCCAAAAACCCGCAAATTCACCGCCACTATGGGAGTCTGGCTAACCGGCCTGGATCCGAAAGGTTGGGTCTGCATGCACCGCCAGCATCATGATTTTTCCGACACCGCCGACGACCCGCATAGCCCGGTTCACTATGGACTGTTTGGTGTGTTGCTCGGCCAACTTCGATCCTACGAGCGCACGCTCGTAGGCCTTGCCAAGCGCAACCCCACCTACAGCGACGTTGTCGAAGACCTCGACTTTCCGCTTAGTTGGGTGACCCGCAACGGCATCTGGTATCTCCCCTATCTGGTCCACTTCGCAGTCGCTCTCAGCCTCGGTCTTGTAGGTGGGTGGTGGTTGCTGGGCGCATGCTACTTTGGCGGCATGATGAGCCATCCAGTAGAAGGCTGGATCGTCAACTCTCTTGGCCATGCTGTTGGCGGTCGTAATTTTGAGACCAACGACAACTCACGCAACAACCACCTCGCCGCATGGCTGATTTTGGGAGAAGGGTTCCAGAACAACCATCATCGCTATCCGGCCTCCGCGCGATTCTCTTATCAAAAATGGGAAGTCGATCTCGGCTACGCAGTTTGCCTAACGCTGGAAATGATCGGCGTTCTAGAGATCCAGCGAGACAGCTTGATACCGAGACCGGCACGTTCGACTGAAGAGACGACGCTGGCTGCGCAAATCGCCGGATAACGGAACTGTCCGCGTAGAAAAAGGAGATCCGACAATGACCTCATACGAACTGAAGACCGTTACGATTCATGGTCATGAAGTTGGTTACCGTCGCGCGGGACAAGGACCGGCAATCTTGCTCATCCATGGGATGGCCGGAAGCTCGCGAACTTGGGAAGAAGTCATTCCCCTGCTCGCGCGCAACCACACCGTAATTGCCCCCGACCTGCTCGGCCACGGCGAATCGGCCAAGCCGCTGGGCGACTATTCATTGGGCTCGCACGCCAGCGGTCTTCGCGACATGCTCGCCATTCTCGGAATCGAGCGGGCGACGATCGTCGGGCAATCGCTGGGCGGTGGTGTCGCGATGCAGTTAGCCTACCAACACCCAGAGCTAGCCGAGCGGTTGGTCTTGGTAGGATCCGGCGGCCTGGGCCAGGAAGTGAGCTGGATGATTCGCCTGTTTTCCCTGCCGGGCAGCGAGTATCTGATGCCGCTGATTTTCCCGTCTTTCATTCGCGAGCAGGGCGACAAACTCGCCCAGTGGTTCAAGGATCAAGGATGGTCGGCACCTCACCTCGCCGAAATTTGGCGCGCCTATACATCGTTGGCTGAGCCAGAAAATCGACACGCCTTCGTGCGCACCCTACGGGCAGTTGTCGATCCCTGGGGCCAAGCCGTCAGTGCAACCGATCGTCTCTATCTAACTGGTGGGGTTCCCGTGCTGATCGTGTGGGGCGACAAGGACAGAATCATTCCCGTGGCCCATGCCTACGCTGCACACGAAGCAATGCCGGGAAGCAGACTGGAGATCGTCGAAAACGCTGGGCACTTTGTTCACGTGGAAAAACCAGTGTGGTTTGCGGATTTACTCACGGAGTTCGTCGACACGACCGAAGCGGCAACTGCTAGCTTCGACGGGTTTAGGGAGCTGTTGCTCGGCGACAAGTGCGCCTAGAAGGCTAGCTGGGCAGCCGGGCTACTCAGCAGGCTGCTACTTAATGCCGGCCGCGGCCTCGACCACGTTGAAGGAATGGTCTCCCATCTTCTCGAAACTGCTCAGCATGTCGCTAAAGATGATCCCGCTTAGCGGATCGCAAAGTCCCTCCGACACTCGCTTCATGTGAGCCTGCCGGAAACGTTCTCGCATTTCGTTGAGAAGGTTCTCCCTTTCCTTTCCTTCGGGCATTGGATCTCGCCCTGGAGTCAGGATCGTCTTCTTCATCGCAGCCAGATTGGCTTCGGCTGTCTCCGCGATCTCGCGAACCTCGTCCATCGCTTCATCGCTGAAGCCGGTGGGCGCCTGAGTGAGTTTTCCGAGCAACATAGCGACCTTCTCGCCATGATCCCCGATTCTCTCCAGGTCGTTGATCATGCTCATCAGCGAAAGCACCTGGCGAGTTGCAGCGGTGGAAAGCTGACCGTGTACAAGCTGAGCCAAGTACTCGTTGATCTTGTGTTCGAGAACGTCGGTCGCGGTTTCATCCGCTTGAATTTTTTCGAGCAGCGGCGGCAACTCTTCGGGCGACGCATCCAGCGCTCTCCGAATTCGGCCGAGCATTTTCACCGTCACGCGAGCCATGCGATCGACCTCTCGAGACGCTGCGGTGATGGCCAACTCGGGCGTATCACCAAAGGCAGTGGTCAGGTAGATCAGGTCGTGCTCGTTCTCCTCCTCCTCAAGCGTATGCGGCATGAGGCGAACGATAAGCTTCTCGAAAGGCGTGGTCAGCGGCAAAAACACCACGGTGTTAAGAACATTGAACGTGGTGTGGAACGCTGCGATGTGCGTCGGTATCGCAACCAGTAACGATTGAGGGCCCGTGCCATACGGATCACCGGGAACAATCGAATCCACGAACGCCAAAAAGGGTGCGAGCAGAAAAACCGGCCAGATAGAACCGATCAGGTTGAACAAAACGTGAGCCAGAGCGGCACGGCGCGCGACCAGCGGTGCACCGATCGCAGCCAACGCAGCGGTCACCGTGGTTCCGATGTTCTGCCCGAGGGCAATCGCACAGGCGGTTGGGAAGTCGATGTAGCCCTTGGCCGCCGCCGTCAGGGTGATTGCCATGGATGCGCTGGAAGACTGGACAATCACCGTAATCACGGTCCCGAAAAGAACCGCGGAGACCAGACCAAGCACCGTGTCCGGCTCCAACTGCGCGAGCCATGCCGTGACCTGAGGCGCGTTTCCGACATCAGGAATCGCATGCTTGAGCAGATCGAGACCGAGAAACAGCAACCCGAAGCCAACCAGAACCTGGCCAAGTTTGTGCGGCGTGCTCCAGCGCTTGATAAACTGGGAGAAGAAACCGATTCCGATTAACGGTACCGCAAACTCCGCAATCTTAACTTTGAAGCCGAGCAACGAGACCAGCCAGGCAGTCGTCGTTGTTCCAATGTTGGCACCAAAGATCACGCCGAGGCTCTGGCTTAGATTGAGCAAGCCGGAACTGCAGAACGCCACTACCATGACGGTCGTCGCACTCGAAGACTGCACCGCGCAAGTGACCAGGAAGCCCGAGATGGTCCCCATCACGCGATTGTCAGTCGCCTTCGCCAAGATCGAACGTAAGCTTGAGCCCGCAGCCTTCTGAAGGCCCTCGCTCATCACCTTTAGTCCGTAGAGAAAGACGCCCAGCGCTCCGAGAATCTCCAAGCCATAATAAAGGACAGTCATCTAGTTCGATTTCCTTGGCGGGGGGCGGCGCTCAATTCGCAGCCAGCCACCCGTTCTTGGCGGCCATCGACACCCACGGTCATCTTCATGTCCGCCAACCAGCGCGGTGCCAAACGGATCGCCGGAATCTATACACAGGCATTCCACAGGGTCGGTCGATGACCTGTGTTTTCGCCGGAGAAAACCAGCTGGCAGGCGGGCCTGCGGGCTCTCTAGAGGTAGCCCAGGGCCTTGAGTTTGGCCTCGGCGTCTTCGTCGAGATCAATGGCCTCGGGGGGAATGGCCGTCCGCTCAAGCTCGGCCTGGAGCCGGTCTAGGTTCTCGGCAAGCCCACGCCTGGTTTCTCCCATCCGCTTACCACCAAGCAAATGGATCTCGCCGGGATCATTGGCCATGTCGTAGAGTTCGCGGTGCAGACCGGCCGACCGGAAGCCCTCATCGATCTTCGTCGTGATCAGCTTGTGGTCGCCATCGATGAGCGCACGGACCTCGGTCCCGCCTAAGTTTTCCAGTTTGTGGACAAGGGTCTCGGAGTACAGCTGCGCCGGTTCGATGGTCTCGCCCTTCAAAGTCGGCACCAGCGAGCGTCCTGCAAGCTGGGTCGGGTGTGACGTGATGTTGAGAAGCTCAAGAATGGTGGGTAACAGATCGATGTGCCCGACATTCTGAGGCACTCGCAGGCCAGCCACGGTGGTCTCCTCAAGCGAAATGATGAGTGGCACATGCAGAGTCGAATTGTAGAGGTACTGGGTATGCAGAAACTCGCCATGCTCCTTCAGACCTTCTCCGTGGTCGGCTGTGAACACCACCAGAGTCCGACCCGGCATCGACCGTACCTTCTCCATGAGGCGCCCGAATTGTTCGTCCATGAACGAGATTTCTGCATCGTACGCGATATCAAAACGCTCTGACCAAGGAGCTTCTGGTTGGTAAGGCCAGTGGGCGTCGAAGTAATGCGCAAAAAGAAACCATCGATCGTTTTTCGAATTTACCCGTGCGTCGAGCCACTCGATGGCCAATTGGGTAACTTCATCTGCGCCGCGCTCGAAATCGTCATAGTCCAGTGACAACCACTTTCCCGGCTCATCCATCCGCCCCGGAGAGCGTGTGGCATTCGGCGCAGACTTACTGAAATCGGCATCGTAAACCTCGAATCCCTGATCCAAACCGAAGCGACGATCCAGCGGCAGTGCCGCCAAAATGGCACCAGTATCGAAACCGTTCGCCGACAACGTTTCTGCCAGCGTCGTATGTGCTTCGGGTACACGAAACCGCCCGTTGCAACGGACTCCATGGCTCGGAGGCAAAAGGCCAGTGAACATTGTCGTGTGGGCACCCAGGGTTGACGGCATCGCCGTAAAAGCCCGCTCGTACAAAACCCCGTCGCGCGCCAAAGAATCCACATTAGGGCTGGTGGGCGCCTCATATCCGTAGGCGGAAAGATGGTCGGCACGGGTCGTATCGAACGAGACAAACAGGATGTTATCGGCCGGTGGCGGACGCCAGCAACCAATCGACGAAATCGAAATCAAGACCAACAACAGGCCGTGAAGGGCGGGCCAGGCTTTGTAGGGGCAACGAGGTGCCGACGGCCGAAGCCCCAATTTCATGATTGGCATCACTTCAATGTAGCAGCGTTGAGAACCGCAGCAACGAATCGCCCCCCAGCCGGCCGCCAGGGGGGCAAGCGCAGACTTGGCGTTGGCTCTCGCTTCGCGCAACAGTGGAGACAGAACCCGCCAGGCGCCTCGCTAACGGCCTCCGGAACGGCCAGCGAGAACCAAAGTGGAACAAGGAAAACATCTTGAATGAGTCCGTAACGCCCATCGACTGCATTTTTTGCAAGATCGTGCGCGGCGAAATGCCAGCCCACAAAGTCTACGAGAATGAACGGATCCTGGTTTTCATGGATATCTTTCCAGTCGCCGATGGGCACACTCTGCTGATCCCCAAAGTCCATGGCTCCAATCTGCTCGACACCCCGGTCGAAGATCTCGAGTGTGTCATGGCGCAATCACGTCGCGTCGCACACGCGCTGCGCGACGTTTTCACTCCGGATGGAATCGGGGTGTTTCAGCTCAACGGCGCAGCTGCCGGGCAAACGGTTTTTCACTACCACATGCATCTTCTTCCGCGCATGAAAGGTGATTCGTTACAGATTCATTCTCGGACTCCGGGAGATCCGGATCGTCTGGCGGGCAACGCGCAGAAAATCGCTGCAGCACTCGCGTCACTGGAGTCACAATAGGCGACATCTGCACGTGCCCAAACATCACCATACGCGCGAGCTTCGAACTTCGCGTTCGTTCGCGGGTTGTTTTGCAATCATAGGATTGGCCTGGGTAGCGCTTTTGGGTCCATGCGTCGCCCTGGCTTCCGAAAGATCGGAGCGAGAGGCTTCACTCGGGCTCGTTGACTTTCACGCAGCCCGCTACCACGACGCCTTGGCTCGCTTTGAACGGGCGGCAACCGACGATAGCGCAGACGCCATGGCGCAATTCCTCGTTGGATCTGCCCTAGCTCGAATGAACCGCTGGGAAGACGCCATCGCAGCCTTCAGCGCTGCCGCGCAGATCGACCCAACCATGAACCAGGCCGACCTTGAGATCGGCAACGCCTATTACCGTGTATCCCGATACAAAGCAGCGTTGGCGCCGTTACAGCGAGCGGCCACCAAGGACGAAACTCGGACTCGCGCCCAACTGTTGCGCGGACGAGTTCTACTTGCGTTAGGCCGCAATGAAGACGCGCGCCAGGACTTTGAAAGGGTTCTGGCGAGCGGCCCAGACCATGTAGCGAGCGGGCATTTCTACTTGGGTATTCTCGACCTTCACCAGCAACACGCGAGCGCGATCGAGCATTTTCGCGCGGTCCAAACTCTGGCTCCGGGAACGGTGCTGGCTAGCCAGGCCGAATCGTATGTGGACGCGTTAACGACCGAACCGCCATCGCCTTGGACAATGCACGGCGCACTGGGCCTGGAGTACGATAGCAACCCGGGCCTGATCGCGATCACCGGGTTGGCACAGTCAACTCCGCAGCTGGTTGTCAGTGGTGATTTCCGAACTGTACTCGACCTGGGCACCGACTATCGGTTGCTAGAAAAAGGTCGCGTTACGGTCGACGCTGGCTACGGTTTTTTTCAAACCATCCACCTCGATCTCAACGAAAACGATCTCCAGAACCATCGCATCTCGCTAATTGCAGCTGTAGACGAAGGAGAACTGCAATACGGACTCGCGTCGTTCTATGACTTCTATCTTCGCGACAACGACAGTCTGCTGCACCAAGGCAGCATCCGCCCTTGGGCTGCATTCGCCCGCTCGGGTCTGGGGCGTACTGAAGTCTATTACGAGGGGCGCCTTCGCGGCTACGCGCAGGACCAGTTCGAACAGCTCGAAGGCGCGAACCACGCGCTTGGTATTGGATGGTCGTTCCTTCCGTTCGGCCCGCGCCTCGCGGTGATTCTTGGATATCGCTGGGATCGTGAAGATGTCGGAAACGGATCGGACCGACCCTTCGCCTACCAGGGACATCAGGGCGAGTTCCGCGTGCGCGCCCTCCTTGATGCGCGAACACTCGTCGAAGCCGGACTTCAGTATCGCGACGAAAACTACGACGACCCCAGCCAGAATCGCGAAGATACGGAGCACGCATTCGACCTCTCGGTCACGCGCCAGATTCGCAACTCGATTTGGGTGGTTGCGGCTTACCGCGCTGAACTCAACGATTCGACCGAGTCGCAGTTCGAGTACGACCGACACATTACCACTTTGGCCTTGGAGATTCGTAAATGAAGCGACTTGCGATCGTTACCTTACTCATCGGCGCGATATTCATCACTTCCGACGCATACGCCGACCAAGTCGTGGGTTCGGTAACCGGAACCGAAGGCAGCGCCGAGCTTTCTCGAGGCGAAGTATCGAGGCCCGCGCGAATTCAAGACGGCATTCAACCCTTGGATATTGTGCGCACCGGCCCAAGGGGACGCATCGGGATCGTGTTCCTCGACGAAACCGTTTTGAACCTCGGAAACGCAACAACGCTGGTCGTTGACCAAACCGTGTACGATCCTGACGCGCACCAGTCAGTCTTCGAGCTTCTCAAGGGAACCGTGCGCGCACTGGTGTCCGAGCACTACAGCGATCCGCTCGCCCTGTTCCAGATCAAGACACCGAACTCCGTAACCGGCGTACGCGGAACCGACTTTGTGGTCAGCTATGACGAGAGCACGGGAACCACCGACGTCTCTTGCCTGGGCGGGACCGTCGTTGTTCACAGCACCCGCGACCTCGCGAGCAACAGCGCCCATTGTTCCGCAGGTCGATTCACCCGTGTCGCGCCGGGAGAGTTTCCAGCGAAGACAGCGCCCTTGCCCGCAAGTCGAATCAAAAACTTGAAAAAATCGCTGTCGTTCGTAGGTTCGGGACGTTCTGAGAGTTCGCTTGTCAACGAACCTATTCTCGGTTCAACCGAAGCGCCGCCTCCCAAGGCAATCGCGCCGCCTCCCCCAAACAGCCCCAGCGCGAAGACAGCACTTGGCGCAACAAAGCCTTCCCTCAAAGCACTATCGGGAAAGCGCCAAACGCCGGGCAGTCTGATCGGCCAACCTCCCAACGCTGTCCGAAGCTTGGGAACGGACCAGCCCTAGTATTCCACGCCCTGGGTGCCGCCAAACGCGAAACAATTCCTGCGCCTCTAACCTTGAGTTAGCCGTGCCATGCTCGATACTGTTGCCGTGCGGTGGTTCTCCAAAGAACCACGCGAGCTGGTGCCCACCTTGTCGCTCGCCCTTTGACGCACAGTATTCGCGGCTCGAAGGCTCCCCGATTTCCTTCGTTCGCCAAGGGCAAAGGCATGGCAAAAGCGCAGACCACGGCCACCAAAAGCCGTCGTAAACCCGGGAAAAAACAACGAATGCTGGCGGCCGTCACGGGCGCGTCGGCTGGAATCGGCGAGTCCTTTGCCCGCGAGTTGGCAAAACGCGGCTGGGATCTACTTCTTGTTGCCCGTCGCAAGCAACGACTCGAAAAATTGGCGGCCGAACTTCGAGCCGACCACGGATGTCGTGTTGACATACTGGCGGCCGATCTCACCCGCCCGGCTGCCCTGCGCCGAGTTGAGGATGCACTGTCGGCTAGCCGCCGCCTCGGCCTGCTCGTCAACAACGCGGGCATGGGAGATTTCGGAGTTTTCAGCAAAAGTGACCGCGATCGCGAAGAGAGTGAGATTCGCCTGAACACAATCGCGGTGGTCCGACTCACCCATGCAGCACTGCCGGGAATGGTACGTCGCAAGAGCGGCAGCATCATCAACGTATCCTCAACTGCTGGCTTTGCCCCCTGTCCTAACTTCGCCACCTACGGTGCCACCAAAGCGTTCCTCAATAGTTTCACCGAGGCACTGCACGAGGAATTGGCAGACAGCGGTGTCGCCGTGCAGGCGCTATGCCCGGGCCTGACGCACACCGAGATCTTCGAGGCCGCCGGCACCGACACGTCGGGCCTGCCCGAGTTTCTTTGGATGGAATCCGAAGACGTCGTCATCGAGTCGCTCAACGCCCTAGAAACCGGGACGGTCGTGTGTGTGCCCGGCCTCGGCAACCGCGCGCTGTCCACCCTGGCGCGCATGCTGCCCCATATTGTCGGCAGTCGCTTCGCCTCTATTTTTGGCTCCCAAATGAAGGAGAAGTAGAGCCATGGCTTACACGCACTACGACCGCTTGTCGGCGTTGGATTCGACATTCCTCGACATTGAAGATCCGTCCGTCCACATGCATGTTGGTGCGGTCGCAATTTTAGAAAAGGATCGCCCGCGTACCGTTGGTGGGACAGCCGGTGTGGGTTGTCGAGGGGCTCGAAGATGGTCGTTTCGCCCTGATCGTCAAAGCTCACCACTGCATGGTCGATGGCATCGCCGGCATGGATTTACTGACCGCAATTCTTCGGCTGGAACGCGACGATACGAGCATTGATCACGAGCGGAAATGGGTGCCGCGTCCACGCCCGAGCGAAACAAGCTTGCTCGCAGGAGAAATCCTGCACCGGGTGTCCTGACCACTGTCGGCAATCCGCGCGTTGCCGAGTTCACTGCTGAATCCGATCGACACGATCAGCAAAACCGCCGACCAGGTCATGAGCCTCGTTGAAACCCTCAGCGCCGGATTCACGTCGACCACCGACACCCCGATCAATGTTGCGATCGGGCCTTACCGTCGCTTCGATTGGGTAAACCTCGCGCTCGAAGATTTTCGGACCATTCATAAGGCGTTCGGCGGCAGCTTAAACGATGTTTTTTTGGCCACGGTCGCCGGAGCAGTCGGTGATTTTCTTCGTCGCCGAGGCGAAGTCGCCAATGCCGAGACAATGTTCCGTGTCATGGTTCCGGTCAGTGTTCGCTCGGGCGACGAGCACGGCATGCCTGGAAATCGCGTCGTGAACTTTCTGGCGCGCCTGCCTATTGACGCAACCGACCCCGTCTCGCGACTCCAACGCACCACCGAGATCACACGAGAGCTCAAGGGCTCACGTATGACTCAGGGCGCAGAGTTAAAGGAGGAACTGAGCGACCACAGCCTTACCACACTGTTGGTTGAATTCGTCAAGTTGGGTGCGAAGGCACGAGCCTACAACATGGTTGTGACCAATGTTCCCGGACCACCAGTACCGATCTACTTTCTTGGCGCACAGATGGAAGAAATCTATCCGTTGGTCGCGCTGTTTAGCTACAACGATCGACTGAGTTGGGGATTCAACGCCGACTGGGAGGCGATGCCCGACCTCCATGACTTCGTGGGTTTGGTCGAGGAAGAGTTCGAACGCCTACTGGCCTGCGCTCAGCGCGCAGCTTCCGAATCGACCGGGTAGGAAACGCAGTCGCAGTTTCAGACGCCTTTCTTAGCCTGCGCTGTGATAGCGCGTTCATGGCGCAGCCGACGCGACAGCGCGATGACAGCCAGCAACAGACCTAGCCCCAGCAGGGGATGCCCGACAAACGAGAACACGATGGCTGCCGCGCCGTCCATAACGAGGCTGGTATAGGCGAGAATCGCCATCGCCACGAAAATCAACAACGCTGCTAGGCGCGCAATCATTTGGAAGCCTCCCATGCAGCCGCACCGATCAACGCATCGTCGGGGTGGGCTGAAAGGTGGCAGACGCCAGCGCAACTAAGCTCCCCCGAAATTAGAGCCTCCTGAATGTCGGGATCTTGATGTGACTCTTCGTTGCGAAACGGTGCCGCCTCAGCGTGGCAGTCAAGACAGGCCTTGATGTCGAAGGTGTGCGAGATCTCAAGCGGATACTCGTAGTCCCCGGTCACCGTGTGAATCATGTGATTCACGCCGGCCTTTTTTGCGTCAACGTCTCCCCATATCCCGTAGCCGCTGTGACAGACGTAACACGCTTCTTCGTGCGATATTGCGCCGCGACTCCAGTGGAGTCCGGCCAGTGACTCGGTGTCGTTCTTAAGTGCGTCAACCAAGGGGCTCATTGTCTCATGACAGGAGCCGCAAAAGGATACGCGCTTGGATTCTTCGAGCACGTGCAGGTCACCCAGCAGATAGCCGACAGCCGGGAGCAGCAGAAAGACATACGAACTGAACACCGCCGGAAGGCGCCCGCGCACCATCACAACGATCGATGTCGCCATCACCACCAGCGCGATGGACACCGTCAGGATCCAAAAATGATCCGGCGAGTGTGGTCGTTCGAACAGTGGTCCGAGCCCGTCAAGAGTCTCCATCGAGGTTCTTCCTTATCGCCTCACGGCGGCCTTACAGATGCTGGCGAATCACCCTTACCTAGAAATCAGAAGCCGCCGAAGCTATTCGGCGGCTGGCACTGCTGGCACAGCGTCGTCTGCAGCGCCCTCTACTGGAGCGGCAACGGTTCCGGAGAACGCGAAGACGAAATCAGTCAGGGCCTCGATCTCTTCGTCCGAAAGTTTTGACGCGAACGGCTTCATCACCTTCTTGCCTTTCGCGTTGGCGATCCCGGCTTTCGTGCCTTCGATCATGCGGTCGCGATCAAAATTGGCCACTATTTCTGGATCGGTCAGATCGGAAACCTTCAGGAGCTTGCCAACCTTCGTGTCGGCCTTTCCATCGGCACCATGACAGGAGGCGCAGTTCTTGGTCCAAAGCGCAGCAGTGTCGATCTCGGCGTTGGCAGGCGTAGCCGTCAACGAAGAGACAAGAAAGGCTCCGACAGCGAAGTAGGCGATTAGGAAAGGGGCTCGGTGTTTCATGTTAGAATCCGTACTCAAGGCTGGTTTGCAGGATACTGGCTTGGTAGTCATTGCGCCCTCCAAACGTTTCGTCCTGGCTGTCAATAAATCCATAGCGGGCACGTAGCAGAATGTTTTCTTGCACGCGGTGTGCCAAACCGACGGTCACACGATGCTCTTCAAGATTCGAACCGTACCCCAACGAAACCGGAGACAGGTCATCGTAGTTGTCAGAGAACAGCCCGTTGTAGAGAAACTCGACATCGGTGTGCTCGCTTAGCGCCTTGCCTGCTGCCAGTCGAGCATTCCAG
Source organism: Binatia bacterium (assembly GCA_047611725.1). GTDB lineage: Bacteria > Desulfobacterota > Binatia > UBA1149 > CAITLU01 > JBLFWR01. The sequence continues at coordinate 73,567 of JBLFWR010000002.1, forward strand.
AAATCGTTGTCGAAGTCGGCGACAAGGCCTCCCGCGGCACCGGTAAGATCGGAGACCGGCGTCTGTGTTTCACTCCACACACGACCAACTTCTCCCTGAATCCAACCATTGGCGATCGGGCTCAGCGTGGCCGTGACGCTGGCGTGATGCGTGTCGATTCGGGCGGTCTCGATCACTGCGAGCTCGGCCTTGCCGGTGTCACGTTCGGTGATGCGGAAGTTGTAGTTCGCCCCCAACCTCAAGAAAGAAGTCGGTCGTAGACTCCCCTTCAAGTACCAACGATGGGTCTTCACATCCTGCGAACTAATGTAGGCGGGGTATCGGTTCAGACTGCCACTGGTCACCGTCGTGCCGGGATCGTTGCTGGTGCTATCCACCCGATCATCAAAATCTTCGTCGCTTTTACGATAGCTGTAGCCAGCCGAAAGATTCCCCCTCGTGCTCGGGTACCAGCGTAGGCGAAGTCCGTATTGTTGCGCGAAACCATCGGTGTCGGTGCGGTGAGCCAGCTCTGGCGTAAGCGCAGCCCCAGCCAAGACCTCTTCGGTCACGTCACGATCACTTTCCTCAAACTCAGCACGAACTGACAACGACAGCGTCTCGATTCCCGTGTAGCGAAGCTCTAGAACCTGAGTGAAAATCGTTTCGTCAGCGCTGCTCGAAATTCCAACTCCCTCGGTTTCAGTGGGCAAACCTAAAGCCGACGACACTAACGTATCGGTGAAAGCGGAAGTTCCATCAGCCTCTTCTGCTTTCAGGCGTGCCTGAACAAGAATTCGGAGATCTTCGACAGGGGTCGCAGAAACGTTAAACGCCGCCGAATGGTGCTCTACATCAACGTTCGTATCCAAATCGAGGAACCCGCGATCAAACGACTGGCGATTCGCCGATGCAGCATCGAAGACTGGATTCACGCTCGCTCCGTAGATCCGGCTGCCACCACCGTCGCTGTCCAAATCCGAGTAAGCGTACATCGCCGAAACAATGACCGCGTCGTCGGCCATCCGGTGTTCGCCGAAACCACGAAGGGTGAGCGAGTCGTTTCGCACTTCGTCACGCTGGCTGACCCAACGCATACGACCGGCCTCTCCGGGGCGACGTTGTGTACCCCTAGTGTTGTTGATTTCGCTGGTTTCGTAGCGCGCGCCGCCACCGACCATCGTTACATCGTTGAAGCGGTGACGAATGTCAGCCTCGACCGTGTGGACCCGCTCGTCGATATCCGAAACCGCCGGACCGATATTTTTAACACCTGAACTCCCGCCAAACGCAGCAGTGTTGACATCACCCCGAACGAGCGAAGCACGCGATCCGTCGCGGTAACGATAACGATAGCCAACCGTCAACTCGGGAACGTTTGGGCGACGCAAACCTGCTCGAAACCAGGCATTTCCTCTTTCCAAGTATGCCTCATCGCCACCTTCGGTGGGAAGGAAAAGCCCGCCGTCACCCGGGAAAAAGTTACCCGTCCGATCTTGCCAAGTTCGATACTGCTTATAGCCAGCTTCAAGAAACCCGCGCTCGGGAAGCTCCAGCTTGAACGAACCCAAGTAGTCGCCCGCATCGATGATCGCGCGGCCATCGAAAGAAAGCGTGCCGTCGTCACCCCAGGCACGTTCGATCTCGACGCTCTGGATACCACCAGAGACATCGTTCGGAATTCCAACTCGTCGTTGAAACGCCGCGTCGTCATCGCTAACGGAAGCATGATCAACGGAAGCATGGTCAACGGAAGCATGGTTAGCTTGAAGCACGATGCGACCAGTCGGCTGATCATCGGCGGCAGCTGTGGTGGGAACGCCAAACAGGACGGCCCCGGCACCCAATGCCGCAAATGCGATCGTCGTAGAAATAGTTAACGCACGCATTCTCATCCCCTCCTCAGAAGCGCAGCGACGAGCTGACTTGCGAGCCGTGCACGGCCTCGTGACACCCAGCGCTGAAGCAAGTCCCCTGACTGAGGAACAAGCTATGGTCTTGTCCGCCGATTTCCACGACACCGGGCCGTGGTTGTTCTTGGGTGTGACACTTCAAACACACCGTAGCGTTGCTCTCGGTCAGCATCGCCTCATTCAAAGCACCGTGGGCGGCGTGGCAGGTGGTACAACCCTCACGCATCGCCTCGTGCACGAATACAAACGGACCTCGTTGAGCGGTATGGCACTCGGTGCACCCCTGGTTCATCTCGTCGCCAGGCTCGACACGAAACGCTACCGATGACCCGGTATGCGGATCGTGGCAGTCGTTGCACGCCATTCGTGCAGGGCGCATCCCCAGCGGACCAACCGAAACCGGATGGCTATATGGAAGCGAGAAATGACCACGCACATTGGTGTGACAACCGTAGCAGGTCTCCGGATTGTCCTCGGGGTTCACGATCAGCGCCGCCTCGCCTCCGGACTCGCCGTGTAAACTACCGGGGCCATGGCAGGACTCGCATCCCAGTGTGTCGGCCGCCGGGCCCTTGACGCTTAAGAGAGCATGGGTCGCGTCATGGAAGTCCCGAGCGATGTCCTCGTGACAGACAGCGCATGTCTCGGTGCCCACAAACTCGGCACCAGGCTCGCCCACCGGCGTCACAAGAGGACCCGTGGTTGGGCTCGTACAGCCGGAGACCCCACCGAGCGTCGAACATGCGAATATAAGTGTGAATGCGAGTGCCCGGCTCCAGCCGAGTTCTTGCCGTCGATTACGCAGACCCATTTTCAAATCTCCCCCCATCACGCTCCAGAACGGAACACCCATCAGTGTAACACAGCGCTCTCATCAAGTTCATCCTGTTCGCCCTGTTCAAGACTCACGGCCTGTTAAAGTTCGCGCGGAGGAAAAGAGGAAATAAATTCAGCGCGATTCCACAAGTACGTATCCAAGCTTGGTGCCAGTCCGGCGTTTGGCTTCGGTCCGCCTCGTCCTAACGGTGAGCACGGTAGATTCAACAGTACTTGAGCGACATTTCGTCGCGCAGAATTCCCGCCGATGCGAATTCCTCTTCACTCTTGGGAAAAGTAGTCGACACGAAGCACAACAAGCCGAACTCGACCCAAGTCTCATGCGATGCCTGCAGCAGTTTTGTTGGCGCAGGCGTTGCATGTCTTCCGCTGGCAGACTAATTCAAGTGCGAATGCTGTCGTATCGACGGCGATCAGTAACGGACGAAGTTCGTTCAGAGCTTTGGGGGGTCAGGGCTTCAGCATGCGAAATTCCAGAGGAAGCAAATTTAATTTTGGCGGGATCTTGGCCGCGTGCCTTGTGTCGGTTATCGCACTCGGCTGCGACGGTGACGACAACACCACGGTTATCAACGAGACCGACTTGCCGATAGCGGTTGCCGCCGACGCGGCGACAATAACAACCGGCAACCAGATTCAGGTCAGCGCCACCGCCGGTGGTGGTGGCGATGCCGGTATTAGCGGATCGCTATCCTACGAATGGTTTGCCGCTGGCGGTCGCTTCACGAACGCGAACGCCGCCGAAACAGGCTGGACTGCGCCCGACGAAACCGGAGTTTTCACTGTCTCGGTTTTGATCAGCGACGGTGTACGCGCGGGCATCGGTTCGGTTAACATCACGGTCGATCAATACGAACCGACGGTTGAGCCTCATTACGTAGGCGCCGTTGTCTGCTCGGGTTGCCACGCCAGCGACGAGATTGCCGGTGATCAGTTCAACCCCTGGAGCCAAAGCGACCATGGCGACGCTCTCGCGACCCTCGATGACATCGGCCAAGGGGAGAATGGTTTCTGTGTCGGGTGTCATACGGTCGGCACCTACGGGATTTTGGCCGACGAGGATCTCGACAACGGCGGCTACGACGATACCGCCGTACCGCGGTTGGCGAATGTGCAGTGTGAAAACTGCCACGGCCCGGGTAGCGAGCACCCCACGACCAACTTCACGTCGGTGCAGGTCAGCATGGATCCGTCGATCTGCGGCGATTGTCACAACGGAACGCATCACCCTACGTTTGATGAATGGTCCGATTCGCTCCACGCAGTTCCGATCGGATTCGCCGCAGGCCGCAACACTTGCGCTAAATGTCACAACGGCATCGAAGCGGTGCGCTACCTCGACGATCCGCTTAACTATGTGGCGCCATCCGCGAATCCGACGGAAATCGTCGGCCAGGTTTGCGCGACCTGCCACGATCCGCACGGCAACGACAACCCTAGTCAGCTTCGCAACGCATCTGTCACCGATGTCGTTCTTCCAAACTCGGTTATCGTCGAAGAAGCCGGTGCCGGACGCCTGTGCATGTCGTGCCACAACGGTCGTCGCCAAGACTTCGACGTCTTAGAACAGATTGACGAAGGCTCTGGCCACTTCGGGCCGCACCATTCGGTGCAGGGCGACATGCTCAAAGGGGTTAACGCCTACGAGGAGCTCGCGCCTGGCTTCAGCTTCGTTTCAAGCAAGCACTTGCTGATCGGCGACGGTTGCGTGAATTGCCACACCGCAGCTTTTGATGTCGACACGGTCGGTGGCATCGAACACTTCACAGGACACACCTTCAGGCCTCACGTCGAAGCCTGTCAGGACTGTCACGGCAACGTCGAAGAATTCGAAGACATTGGCGCGAAGCAGGACTTTGATGGCGACGGTGTGATCGAAGGCGTTCAAGATGAAGTTCGTGGTCTCGCCGACAACCTGCGAGAAGCAATCATCGATGCCAGCACGAGCCCCGAGGCGCGGCAGGCGCTGCTCGACGACTTCGAAGGCGCGGTTGGCAACATCACAATCAGCACGCGCAAGCAGCGTGAAGCGGCGTACAATCTGTTCTTTGTTGAATTCGATGGATCCAGCGGCGTCCACAACGCCAACTACGCGATCCAGCTTTTGCAGCAGAGCATTCTGTACATTGATGAATCGGGCATGCCCGCCGGTGCCCAGCTGCTAGTCGCCGCAGACTGAAATCAGCAGAGTGACCACAGCTCGGCCGCTCGACGAAACGACGGCCGATGACCTCCTGAAGCCCGACGCCTACCCGGATGATCCGAGTACGGCGTCGGGCCTTCACCAAATCCAAACGCATATTTCGCGCGTCTTCCTGAGTGGAGAGCGCGTCTATAAATTCCGCAAGCCTGTTGCGTTCGACTTCGTCGATTTCTCCACCATCGAGGCGCGCAATCACGATTGCTGCCGAGAAGTCGAGCTCAACCGTCGGCTCGCGGCCAACGTCTATTTCGGCATTGCTCCGCTACTGACCGTTTCAGGACACGCCGTGGTGGGGCCCGTCGGCGAAACAATCGTCGACCCAACGCTCGAACACTGCGTCGTCATGCGTCGTCTTCCGGACGGGCGAGACGGGCTGTCGTTGTTGGATAAGAACCTGCTCGGAGTTTCCGAGATCGACCAGACAGCCGAGCGCATCGCCGAGTTTCATCGCCACGCTCAGCTGACGCCGGTTCCAGTATTGGATCGTGAAACTTGGTACGCGCGAGTCTCGGGCCCGATGCTCGCCAACTTCGAGTCTTTCGATGATGAGACCGCGTCTGTCGACGATTCTGATCAGGACCCTGACCAACCATCACTTCAACAGACAATGTCGAGTTTGCGCCGTGCCACAAAAGCCGCATTGGCTGCGAACCGCGAAACCTTAGAGACCCGGCGCCTGGCCGGGAAAGTCGTGGACGGCCACGGCGACCTGCATGTCGCGCATCTTTGGTTCGATGAAAGTTCACCGGACGTGTTGGTCGTGGATTGCTTGGAGTTTCGCGATGACTTGCGACAGATCGACCAGGCAGCCGATGTCGCCTTCCTCGCGATGGATCTCACCTATCGTGGCCGCGCTGATTTGGCTGGCCGATTCGTTCGTCGCTACGCACGCGCGATTGATGACTACGGGCTGTATGAAGTCCTGGATCTGTTCTGCGCCTACCGCGCCACCGTGCGCGCAAAGGTGGCTCACCTTTCGGCGATCGCTCCCGAGATTCCAGCCTCGCAGCGTGAAAACGCCAGCCATAGCGCCAAGCGCCACGCAGAGCTCGGGCTACAGTTTCTTGCTGCTCAACGCCGCCCTGGGCTTGTTGTGATGACCGGCACGGTCGGCTCCGGGAAGTCCACGGTTGCCGAGTACCTGGCCGACGCACTGGATGCTGTCGTTATTTCGTCCGACCACGTGCGCCGGCACGTTCACGCCACTGCCGCTGCCACCGACGCTGCCGCAGCATCCGGGCCCGGCACCGGGCGCTACGAGCCGGAACTAAAGCAGCAGGTTTACGAAGAAATGCTCAACCGCGCGGAGGCAGTTGTGCGGTCGGGACGCGTCGCAATTTTGGACGCCACATTCTCAAAAACGACAACGCGCGATGCGGCCCGGCGATGGGCCGCCGATCATTCCTTGCCAGCCTGGCTCGTGCGAGCTGAGATTTCGCCGGAGGTCGCGCGCAGTCGACTGCACGTAAGAAGCATACGAGGGCAGGACGCTTCAGAGGCCGGCCCCGAACTGCTCGAGTACAGCCTCAACAACTACGAGGCTCCCGAAGAGTGGCCCGCGGATTGCATATTCGGTGTCCGAACGGATCCGACCGACTGGCACCAATCGCTGGAGCCAATTGTGGCCACCATAGCCCAAGGCACACGGATCCCTTCAAAGGGATGATTTCATGAACAGTGGCCACGCCGTCACGATCGACGGCAATGAAGCCGCGGCCTCAGTCGCGTACCGAACCAGTGAAGTGATTGCGATTTACCCGATCACCCCCGCATCGACAATGGGAGAACTCGCCGACGATTGGTCGGCGCATGGCCGCAGTAATATTTGGGGCGGGACACCCGACGTCATCGAGATGCAATCTGAAGGTGGCGCCGCCGGCGCCGTTCACGGCGCGCTTCAAGCCGGCGCCTTGACCACCACCTTCACGGCCTCGCAGGGCCTGCTGTTAATGATCCCCAACATGTACAAGGTCGCTGGCGAGCTCACACCGTTTTGCATGCACGTGGCAGCGCGAACTTTGGCGACCCACGCGCTGTCGATCTTCGGAGATCATTCCGACGTAATGGCCTGCCGTCAGACCGGCTTCGCCATGCTTGCTTCCGCGTCGCCGCAGGAAGCCCAAGACATGGCGTGCATCGCCACGATGGCCACCTTGCGCTCGCGGATTCCGTTCCTCCATTTTTTCGACGGCTTTAGAACCTCACACCAAATCGACACGCTAACGACTCTGTCCGACGACGACTTGCGCGCTTTGATCGATCATGAAGCGATTGATGCCCATCGCGCCCGCGCCCTGACCCCCGACAATCCGGTTTTGCGTGGCACCGCGCAAAACCCAGACGTGTTTTTTCAAGCGCGCGAGGCGATCAACCCGTACTACGAGGCCTGCACACGCGAAGTCATCGACGCGATGGATGCCTTCGGCGCAAGAACGGGCCGGCATTACTCTCCTTTCGAGTACATTGGCGATCCAAACGCAGAACGCGTCATCGTGATCATGGGCTCGGGAGCGGAAACCGTCCAAGCAACCGTAGAGTGGCTGGCCGAACGCAACGAACGCGTCGGAGTTCTACGCGTTCGTCTCTTCCGCCCGTTCTCCTGTGAACTGATGCTCGCCGCATTGCCGGATACCGTTAAGACAATAGCGGTGATGGATCGCACCAAGGAGCCTGGTTCAGCAGGTGAACCGCTGTACCAGGATATCGTCACCGCACTGTGGGAGCGGAGCCAAAACCCTGACCGCGCCGCACAAGAACAAGGCAAACGATCCAGGGTAGAGCCCATGGTTATCGGCGGACGCTACGGGCTTTCATCCAAAGAGTTCACCCCAGCGATGGTCGCCGCCGTGTACAAGGAACTGGCAGCCGAGCGACCTCGCACGCGATTCACCGTTGGTATTGTTGACGACGTTACCCACCTGTCGCTGACCGTTGACGCCGAATTCGAGATCGAAGAGCCCGAAGTTATGCGCACCGTGGTTTACGGACTTGGGTCTGACGGAACGGTGGGCGCCAATAAGAGTTCGATCAAACTGATCGGTGAAGAAACCGACAACTACGCCCAGGGCTACTTCGTCTACGATTCGAAGAAAGCAGGGGCAGTCACAATTTCGCACCTTCGCTTCGGCCCCAATCCATTTCGGGCCCCTTACCTGATTCGAAAAGCGAGCTTCGTAGCCTGCCATCAGTATTCGTTTCTCGAACAGTTCGATGTCCTTGAATTGGCCGAACCTGGCGCAGTGTTTCTGCTCAACGCTCCCTATGACCCCGACGCGGTATGGGATCGGCTGCCAAGAGAAGTACAGGACACAATTGTCGAAAAGCGCCTTCGCTTCTATGTGATCGATGCCTACGCGCTGGCCCGCGAAGCTGGAGTCGGGCCGCGCATCAATACGATCATGCAGACCTGCTTTTTCGAGATTTCCGGGATTCTCGGCGCTGTTGACCCCGTTGCAAGAATCAAAAAGTCGGTCGAGGCCAACTATGGCAAGAAGGGGCCCGAGATTTTGCGGCGCAACTTTGCGGCGATTGAACAGACGTTACCTCGGCTACACGAGGTTACCGTCCCCACTGCCGCGACCGCCACGCACTACCGGCCCCCCATTGTCGCGCCGGAAGCACCGGATTTTGTGCAACGTGTAACGGCGGTCATTCTCGCCAATCGCGGAGACTACCTGCCGGTCAGCGCTTTTCCGGTAGATGGAACGTGGCCTCTGGGAACAAGCAAGTGGGAGAAACGAAATCTTGCGGCGGAAATTCCCGTCTGGGATACGGCGATTTGTATCCAATGCAACAAGTGCGTTCTGGTGTGTCCCCATGCAGCGATTCGCGCCAAGGTCTATCCGGACGCAGAACAGTCGGCACCTGCTACATTTAAGTCGACCCCGTATCGCGGACGAGAGTTACCCGATCACACCTACTCTCTTCAGGTCGCCCCCGAAGACTGCACCGGCTGTTCACTGTGCGTCGAAGTTTGTCCCGCCAAGGACAAGGCCAACCCACGCCACAAAGCGATCGACATGGTCTCTCAGCCGCAGCTTCGTGAGTCCGAACGAGACAACTACGACTACTTCCTTTCGATACCCGAAATTGATCGCACAACGATGCGCATCGATCTCAAAAGCTCACAGTTTCTCGAGCCGTTGTTCGAGTACTCCGGTGCCTGTGCGGGTTGCGGTGAAACTCCATACCTAAAGTTACTCACCCAGCTGTTCGGCGACCGTGCGTTGATCGCCAACGCTACCGGTTGTTCTTCCATCTACGGTGGGAACTTACCGACTACGCCCTACACCGTTAACACCGAAGGGCGCGGTCCCGCGTGGTCGAATTCTTTGTTCGAAGACAACGCCGAGTTCGGACTTGGGATGCGCTTGGCGGTGGACTATCAGCGAGAGCTCGCCCGCGCGGCAGTATCAACCCTGGCTACGCAGCTCGGTGAACCGCTCGTCACCGAAACACTGACTGCCGACATGACACACGAAGCTGGCATCGCACGGCAACGGGAACGCGTTAGTGCCATTCGAAAAAAGCTCAACGGACTTACAGCCGGAACGGGCCTGAGCACAGAAGAAACAGCCGCAGTAGGCGTCCTGCGAACCTGCGCCGACCAGTTGGTCAAGAAAAGCGTATGGCTTGTGGGTGGCGATGGCTGGGCCTACGACATCGGTTTCGGTGGTCTCGACCACGTTCTTTCCACCGGCCGTGACGTCAACATTCTTGTGTTAGACACCGAGGTCTACTCGAATACCGGAGGGCAACAATCGAAGGCGACTCCGATGGCGGCGTCTGCCAAGTTCGCTGTAGCCGGGAAAGAGTCGAGCAAGAAAGACCTGGGACTGATCGCGATGAGTTACGGCAACGCCTACGTTGCCCGCGTTGCGTTCGGAGCCAAGGATCAGCAAACCGTAAGAGCGTTCCAAGAGGCCGAGGCCTACCCGGGCCCGTCACTGATCATTGCCTACTCGCATTGCATCGCACACGGCTACGATCTTGCGCAGGGAGCGCGCCAGCAAAAACTCGCCGTAGACTCTGGTGTTTGGCCGCTCTACCGATTCGACCCGTTGCGCCGAGAAAATGGCGACCCTCCCCTGCATTTGGATTGCCCTCCGCCCAAGATTCGCGCGACCGAGTATATGCGCGGCGAAGCCCGCTTCCGCATTGCCGAGAAAGTGGATCCGAAACGCTTCAAGAGATTGATCGCGACCGCGTCGCAACAGGCGACGGAACGCTACGCGCTGTATCAGCAACTCGCTGGGATCACGGTCAACCATGCTGACAACCATGCGGACAAGCATACGGGCGACGCATCACCTACGGAGAAAGCCCACGCGCCTACCTCCACATCAAAAAAGGATTGAGTCATGGATCTTTCCACAACGTATCTCGGCCTGAACCTTCCGCACCCGCTCATGCCCGGGGCATCGCCTATGGTTGATGATCTCGACACCGTTCGACAGCTCGAAGATGCCGGGGCGGCAGCGATCGTGCTTCACTCGCTGTTCGAAGAACAACTGGTGGGGGAACAGATGGAATCGTTCCATGCGACCGATTTCCACAGCGATGCATTCGCGGAAGCCAGTTCGTTCTTGCCTGAACCCGATGCGTTCGTCCTTGGGCCAGACGACTATCTTGAAATGCTGGCCAGCATTAAGGAGTCCGTCAGTGTTCCCGTCATTGGTTCACTGAACGGTTCAACGCTGGGAGGTTGGCTAGAACAGGCCGGAATGATCGAACAGGCGGGCGCCGACGCGCTCGAACTCAACCTATACTCCGTCGCCGGAGATCTGTCGGAGCAAGGGCACACCATAGAGGCGCGCGCTATTGAAATTTGCGAGGCCGTCAAACAAACGGTCTCGATTCCAGTGGCGGTCAAACTCTCGCCCTTCTACACGTCGCTTCCCAATCTAGCTCACGGCCTAGATGGAGTCGGCGTTGACGGCTTGGTCTTGTTCAACCGCTTCTATCAACCCGACATCGACATTGAAGAGCTTGAGGTCAAGCACACGCTGCAGCTGTCCGATTCAAGTGAACTCCTCCCGCGCCTTCGATGGCTAGCGATATTGGCCGGACGCGTAGATTGTTCGCTAGCGGTGACCGGCGGTGTTCACACCACAGAAGATGCGATCAAATCGATCATGTGTGGTGCGCATGCGGTTCAAATGGTTTCAGCGTTGTTGCAGCACGGCCCCGCGCACCTCACTAAGATTCATCGCGAACTAGAGACCTGGATGGAAGAACACGAGTACGAATCCCTGACACAAATGCAGGGGAGCATGAGCCTGGAACGATGCCCCAACCCCACCGCTTACGAGCGCGCAAATTATGTACAGGTACTTCAGAGTTGGTGGCGTCACGTTCCCGGGACCTCGCACTAGCGCCGTTTTTCATAACCACAAAGAACGCAGGAAAAGTGGTGTTTGTCGCGAAAGCAGAGCTAAAGTACAGATGTCCTCGGGCCGCGTCCTAACCGTGACATGAACATTCAGCATTTCTTCGATGAGGCTACATCTAGCCTGACCTACGTGGTAGATGACGGTACAATCGGAGTCGTTATCGACCCTGTTCGTGACTACGACCCGAACAACGCCCGAACCTCCTGGGAATCAGCAGAGCACGTAGCACGATTCATCGACGCGCGAGGGATCTCTATTCCTTACGTGATCGACACCCACGCCCACGCCGATCACCTGACCGGGCTTCCTTTTTTCAAAGACCGCTACGGCGCCAAGACGGTAACCGGAGCGAGAATCGGCGAAATCCAGAAAAGCTTTCGCGACATCTACGATTTCGACCCCACATTTCCCGCCAACGGCAGTCAATTCGACGTCTTGGTTGATGAAGGACAGCGCCTGACTTTCGGTTCGTTGCAGGTCGAAGCGCTACATACACCCGGCCACACACCGGCCCACATGTCCTGGCGTATCCTCGACGTTGTATTTGTTGGCGACACCCTGTTCATGCCCGACTACGGATCTGCCCGTTGCGACTTCCCAGGTGGATCGGCAGCCATGCTCTTCGACTCCATCCAACGCCTCTATGCGATGCCCGACGAAACCCGACTGTTCATGTGCCACGACTACCGTCCCGACGGACGCCCGTTGGCCTACCACACGACCGTCGGCGAGCAGAAGCGACGCAACATTCAGATCAGTGAGCGAACAACGCGAGAGGAGTACATCGCGTTCCGTGCCAAAAGAGATGCGACCCTAGCCGCGCCTCGCCTTATTCTGCCATCGGTCCAGGTCAATATTTGTGCGGGCGAGCTTCCATCTGCTGCTGCCAACGGAACGTCGTACTTAAAAATTCCTTTGAACCGACTTGGAGCCACGAAGTGAGTCTGACCCGCTTCGCGTCTGGTCGTGGAAAAGCACTGCCGTGTAACGACACCGAAACTACGGGTGAGACGCTTCGATGACGGTCCTAGGCCTGGCGATGAGTTTATTGATTGGCGTTTCGCTTGGTCTGTTCGGGGGCGGCGGGTCAATTCTTACCGTTCCACTTCTCGTCTACGTCTTCGGCTTAGATGCCAAGACGGCGATCGCGAGTTCACTTCTCATTGTCGGCATAGCCAGTGCTTCGGGCGCCTTGCAGCACTGGTGGGCTGGCAACCTTCGGATCAAAACAGGTTTGGTTTTTGGCACCAGCGGTATGGTCGGCGCCTACTTCGGCGGCAGAGCGGGCGCGTTTCTGGACGGGCCACTTTTGCTGCTGCTTTTCTCTGCAACCATGGTTCTTACGGCTGCAGCCATGTGGCGGGGTCGCTCAACTCCAACCCCCTCGGCAACATACGAGCGAAACAACCGGCGCCTGCTCCAGCAAGGACTGGCCGTAGGCAGCTTCACTGGACTGGTCGGTGCTGGCGGTGGGTTTCTCATTGTCCCGGCGCTGGCATTATGGGCGGGTCTTCCGATGCGTGCCGCCGTCGGCACGTCGCTGTTCATTATCGTGCTCAACACTGGTGCCGGGTTTTCCGGCTACGCAAGCCACGTAGCGGTCGATTACCCACTGATCGGAAAGATCGCGATCGCCGCAATTATTGGATCATTCGCAGGCTCTCGCCTTTCTGATCACGTTGACCCAAACTCCTTGCGTCGTGGCTTTGCCGGATTCGTCGGCGTCATGGCGGCATTTATTTTTGTTCGAGAAGCCGACGCCTGGGCTCGCATTGCAAAAGACGCTCTTCCCGATTCCGTCCCGCAGATGGCGTTCGCGCTGGTCATGCTCGCCATCGGTGTTTTCGCAGGGCGTACGACCCAGTCAGGACCACAGCAAACCTCGGCAAGCCCCGTTTTTTCGAATGGCGGTGGAATCTAATCACGAACCACGACGCCAATCGGTCCAATTCCAAACGGCTGCTTAACCCGATTCTTCGAAAGAGGCCTAGATGATGGAAACAAGTTTCACTCCGTGGGCTGGGATAACTGGCGGCGCGTTGATCGGACTGGCCAGCGCGATGCTCCTTCTGGCCCGAGGTCGAATCGCGGGAATCAGCGGCATCCTCGGCCGCAGCTTTTTTGCGACTGCCGACGATCGTGGCTGGCACTTCGCATTTTTGTTCGGCCTACCGCTGGGGTCCTGGTTCGCCATGGTGGCGACCTCGGATGCGGCCGGATTCACGATCACGGCGAACCCGCTTCTTCTCATCGGCGGCGGACTTCTTGTCGGCATCGGAACGCAAATGGGCAACGGCTGCACAAGCGGACACGGCGTTTGCGGCATGGCTCGTGGTTCAAAGCGCTCGATCATCGCCACACTTACTTTTATGGGCACCGCAGGCGTTACAGTCTTCATCATCCGCCACGTCATTGGGGGCGCCCTGTGAAAACTGTCATCGCAGGGGTATGCGGCATCGTCTTCGGAGTTGGGCTGGGCGTTTCCGGAATGACCAACCCGGCCAAGGTGCTGGCCTTTCTTGATGTCGCCGGTAGTTGGGATCCGACACTGGCACTTGTCATGGGAGCTGCGCTTAGCGTGAGCACGGTCGGCTACGCGCTGGCGGGAACTCGCGAACGGCCATGGCTGGCAGATGCTTTCGAGATCCCAACCCGCCAAGACCTGGACCCCTCATTGTTTGGTGGGGCGATCCTGTTTGGAATTGGCTGGGGCTTGGTCGGTCTTTGCCCTGGACCCGCGTTGGCCAACCTTTCACGCGGATCGGGTAGCGCCTGGTTGTTCGTAGCGGCCATGATCGCCGGAGTTCTCGCGTATCGAGCAGCGACACAAGAGCCCAAACGGGCCTAGGCAGAAAGAACTTTCTAGAACTGAAAGTAGATAAACGCTGAGCCCGCCCCGGAGGCGGCGACCGCCAACCCGACGGCAACGCCGAACATCGTTCCTTCGACCACGCCGGCGAACGGCCCATTGCCCAGACGGGCGCGCACTGCTGGCATACGCGGGCGCAGCCAGCGCTCCACGATGTGCGAAGCAAAGGCCACGGCAACGATCAGTGTCGCCAGCACCGGCCACGGCTGCCCCCGCCAAGCTCCAAACATCGCCTTGAGCATAGCCCACGCGATAGTCAGGTTGGGGGCTCGGAATACGAGGAAGAGCAGCGCCGCGGCGCTGAACATCGCGAAGACGCGCCAGACATCGCTTAGAGCGAACGGCCGTTCTGGATCTCGACGCACCCTGGTCACAAGTCGATGTCCGACCAACAGCAAGCCGTGACCGCCTCCCCAAGCCAGATACGTCCAACCAGCTCCGTGCCAAAGTCCTCCCAGAAGCATGGTTAAGAACAAGTTGAGCTGAGTACGCACCTTGCCGTGTCGGTTGCCGCCTAACGGAACGTAAAGGTAGTCACGAAGCCAGTGTGAAAGCGTAATGTGCCATCGATTCCAAAACTCACTCGGGTCCCGCGAGAGATACGGTTCCTTGAAATTGAGCGGGAGTTCGTAGCCAAGCAACAAGGCCATGCCACGCGCCATGTCGGTGTATCCAGAAAAATCGAAATAGATCTGCAGCGCGAACGCGTAGGCAGCAATCAGTTGGAACGAGGCCGGGTCGAAGCCGCGGTTGCCGAAGACTTCGTTGACGAAGGGAGCAAGAAAGAAGTCGCCAAGTACGACCTTCTTCAACAGGCCGGAAGACAAGAGCCAAAGGCCACGCCGGTCGCGATCTCGCGAGTTGAAGCCCCCGGTTTCCAGTTGCGGCAGTAGCTCGGCGCCGCGCAAAATTGGACCGGCAATGAGCTGCGGAAAGAAAACAATGAACAGGGCGTAACGTCGAAACGAAGCCGGCACAGCGATCGTGCCCCGGTATACGTCGATGGTCAGCCCGAGTAGCTGGAAGGAATAGAACGAAATTCCCAATGGCAAAACGAACTCGATTAAGGGCGGCGAAAAACCCCACAACCCTTCAGTGAGCGGCGCCACGCTAGCCAAGAAGAAATCGGCATACTTGAACGTGCTTAGAATTCCGAGGGTCCAAACGACCGCGGCAGCCAGCCAGCGACGGGGCCGATCAGAGGTCGCGAGCTTCCCGAGAATCCACCAGTTCACGGCCAGGTCTGCGCCCAGCAAAAGCAGATAAGCCGGGTGCCACAGGCCATAGAAAACCAGGCTACTACCCAGCAGCCACCCGCGACGCGCCCGAGGCCCAAGCAAGCGCATCAGGAACAAGACGACTGCGAAGAAGACTCCGAACTGAACGCTGTTGAACAGCACTAGGGTCGTTCTCCAAGAAGCTCGCGCACCGCTTCCATCAAACGAGTACTGAGCCGCGCCACACCATCGGCTTGGTTCGGCGGGCAAAGGTGATCGCCTTGATCACAGAATGCCGAATCGGGCAGAAAATCATGCAGGTCGAGGAATTCGGCTTGCGCGCGAGTCGAAACGGTTCGCACGGAGTTCAGGGTTTTCGCCAGACCAACCTCGTTCAACACATTGATGGAGCGCAGGTACTCAATGTTTCGCGGGGCGACGTAAACAAGAACCTCAGTGCCGTACTCACGTAGGATCTCGACGGTAGCCTCCAACGCCTTGAGCGCCGGATGGTTGGTCGCGGCCCCAGCCATCGTCGGGTCGAAGATAACGTGTGCAAAGAGTTCGGTGGCGCGGCTACGTCCATCCCCGCTGTGGGTCTGAATATCGGGAACGGCCATCGTGCCAGCGGCTATCGCACGCGGGGTAGCAGTGGTGACTTGCGGCAACGTACGGCGGCGCAACGACTGAGCAGCATCGTTGTAGATTTGATTGGCTCGCACCTGCATGCGCTGCACCTGCCGAAGAGCTTGGAGGCCTCCAACTGCGTAGGTGCTGCGCCAAGTGATCATTGTGTCGGTAGAAAGACCGAACTTAGAAAGAGGTAAACGCGCAATGCCTTCCGGCCACCTCGCAGCCGGGAGCAACGCGGCGTAGGGCGTGTTGTCGGTCTTGAAGATCTGATCAGCAAGTTCGAGCAAGTTGAACTCGACAATGGCGAGTTGCGGCTTAAGCGCGCCCACCCGGTCGGAGATCATCCAGAAGCCAAGTGGGCCAAGGCCAGGGTTCACCACGTCTACCAGATCGCCGCCACCATGGTCCTTGAATTCCGATTTGATCCGCTCGCGTAGGCCGACCAGCACACTGTCGGTGTAACAATCGAGCTCCGAGCCCGGATTTAAGACGTTGCATTGAAAGGCCAAGGTCAAAGAATCGCCGAACAAAGCGACCCGATGGGTGCTCGGTGACGTTGCGGCACCGGCTTTCAGCTTCTCGTCTAAGCCGACAACCGAATCGCTGGTCACCGCAGGTATGCCGGGTCGAACGTACTCAACCGACGTCGCGATCACTCGCAACGTGACCAGTAGGCCCACGGCAGATGCGCAGAGGCACGCCAAAGCCCAAGCTCGAGTTCGAGTTCCAGTTCCAGTTCCAGTTCGAGATGACGAATGCGATCGGGTGGTGTTCAAACTTCACTCAGGCGGAAGCGAAGCTCCCATTCAAGGCCGTCCACGGCCGAGTTCTCTACTGTGAATGCCGATAAGGCGCGTCGTCGGAGCTCGGAAGCGTCCGCGAGTTCGGCACCGATCGCTACGCGTTCGGTGCTTACATCAATAGTAATGAGCGCCACCCCCGGCATCGGCGGACCCTAACACCGCATCGACGGCAGAGGAATCGAGGCGCCTCGGGTTCGCGGGTGTCGACACGAGTAGGCCCGCTGTCGCCGACGCGAAAAGTCGGTGGCTCCGCTACCGCCTCACTCCTGGAGGCGGTAGCGGAGCATCAGTCCATCGCTTACGCGGGCCCTAGAATGGGGCTCTACAGATGGAGGATCACGTCCACATAGGCGCGCCAATCCATGAGATCTTCGCGACTGGTGATCGGCTTCTCGAAGGCTGCACCCAGAATCACGTTCTTGCTAACGCGGAACCGCGCGCCCACGGCAGCCGTGGCCACCGTTCCTGAACTGGTTGAACCGAAGTTGACAAGATCAATACCCTCGGGATCGGAGTGCACGGCGTATTTGGCACCCAAGGAAATATTGATGAAACCGGATTCGTCGGGCAGCGCGGAACCGTTCGCAAAGTCGATATCGGCGTATCCATCTTTGCTAGCGATAATCCCGAAACGTTCGGTAACGGCGAGTCGCAACTCGACGCCACCGAGATCAATCGAGCCACCACCGATCAGGAAATCTCCCGGTATCTCATTGTGCACATAGAGGACGCGCGCTTCAGTGGTAATATACGGCGTTTCGTTGAAAAGCGGGTTCGAAATTGGAGCCACATAGCGGCTGTGCCGGCGACCATTGCGCAACTAGGTTAGAAAATCATTGCAACCGTTGTGCCAATCAGTGCGTCCACTGGCGTTTCAAACAACGAAGGATAAAAGGAACAGGAATCATCGAGCAACCGAGCAAAACAGCGCAAGACGGCGCACGCCAGATCGGTACGGTTTCTCGAACACAGGACAACGCAGCAATAGATCTTCGCAACAACGCGAATATTTCGACGATGCTTCCTCCAGCTCCGCGGGGTTCATACGATGGGTATTTCGGCAACGGTTCTCATACCCGCCATAGACGAGGCGAGGAAGTCGTAAACATGAACGGCTCAGGCCCGTCCGACCCACATTCGCGATTCGAAGATCGAGGAGAACTCGGCATCGGGGCGCACGGCGCGGTGCGCAGGGTGTTCGACCGCGAGCTTCAGCGCGAGGTCGCCCTGAAGTTCACAGTCGAAGCCTCGGCGCAGGAGCTGTACCAACTCAAAAGCGAGTTCCGGGTTCTGCGCGGAATCTCTCACCCGAACATAGTCACGCTCTACGAGTTGCTGGATGACTCTGATCGCTGCTTCTTTACCATGGAGTTGCTTGAGCAAGCCTGCGACGTCGTCACCTTCATCCGCAGTAACGCGGCAGTTGGCGAATCGTTGGACAGCCAAGCCTTGGAACGGTTTCGGGCGGCGTTCATCGGGCTAAGCAGCGGACTCGAAGCCCTCCACGCCAACTCGATTCAGCATTGCGACTTGAAGCCATCAAACGCGCTGATTGCCGCCGACGGCCGTCCGGTTCTACTCGATTTTGGGCTGGCAACACGCAGTGGGAATGGCGACCAACTCCGGGCATCGGTCGGCACGCCCCCCTATGTCGCCCCCGAAGCCTACTGGGGTGAGTCAGGCATCGAGAGCTCTGATCGATTCGCGCTTGGCGCCCTCATGCTCGAGGCACTGACGGGATTTCCCGGCGGGATCGCCAACAACCGCCCCGATATCGATCCGACCGCACCGCGCCTCAAGGCGAGCAGAATCGTAGACGGCGTCCCGTCTGAAATTGAAGAAATCGTCGCGCGCCTACTAGCCCGCGACCCCACCCGTCGACCATCGGCCCGCGAGGTCGTGACGTGCCTACAAACACGAGAAATGCCGATCCAGGGTCAGCCGTTCATCAACCGCGCGCTTGAGACCCGTTCGGACGCACCCCAGACTCGGCCGATCAAACCTTCCGTATTTGTTGGTCGCACCGACGAACTCGCGGCTCTTACGAACCAGCTCTCGTTGGCCAAAGCCGGAGCCCCCAACGTCATCCTTGTCGGTGGTGAGTCCGGCATTGGCAAGACCGCGCTGATTCTCCGCTTTCTCGAAACCAATCCGCAGGTCATCGCACTAAGAGCCGAGTGTAGACCTCGAGAGTCCGTACGCTTCAATGCTGTGGACGGTGTTATTGACACGCTCAGCAACCTGTTGGTGAAGCACGACATTCCGATCGAGCTCGACGAACCGGCACGCGAGGCGCTACTACAGGTCTTTCCCGTGCTCGAGCGTGTGCCGAGTTTGGCCTCGGAGCGTCCTCCGCAACGCATCGAAAGCAACCGGCGAAGCCAACAACTCGCCTTCGGTGCGCTCAAAACGATTCTCGCCGCCGTCGGGAAACAACATGCTCTTG
This sequence comes from Binatia bacterium, assembly GCA_047611725.1. Classification (GTDB taxonomy): domain Bacteria; phylum Desulfobacterota; class Binatia; order UBA1149; family CAITLU01; genus JBLFWR01. The sequence continues at coordinate 92,859 of JBLFWR010000002.1, forward strand.
TCTGGTGGATCGACGACGCGCACGGCATCGATCACGACAGCATCCGTGTGCTGGAAGAAATTCTCGACGAACACGCACCCCGTATGCTTGTCATCATGTCCTATCGTCTTCCTGCCGGCATGGCCGACTCAAGCGCTTTCGCATGGATGAATGATTTCGACATAGCGCCGGTCCGCATAGCCGTCACCGGACTTTCATCAAACGAAAGCGAAAGCTTGGCGACAACCCTTGCTGGCGATGAACCGAACAACCGGATTCAACAATTGATTGAATCGGCCGAAGGCTCTCCCTTTGTGATTCGTGAATTGAGCCACAACCTCCGTCAAGGCAATGGTTCACAGCACGGAGTTGACGTGACCAGCGCCGTTCGAACACGACTAGCCAGGCTGGATAAACACGCACGTGCCCTCACCGAGATCGTCGCACTGGGCGGAAGCGACCTGGCGGTTGGTGAGCTACTCGCTGCGGCCGGACATCATGCCAGTGAAGCGACTCTGTACCGCCTTCAGGATGAGAACTTCCTCAGGCCCGGCTTAGCGCAACCAATCGGCTTGGAAATCTACCACGATAGAATCAGAGTCGCCTTGCTGGGCTTGCTCCCTGGCGAACGGCGAAGCCAATTGCACCGACGTATTGCCGAAGTTGTTCGCGAACGTGAACAGCCCGACGCTGCTCTTTTGTTGGAACACTACCTTGCCGGGGGCGACAAAACCGAAGCGCGTCGTTGGTCGGTACTCGCGGCACAGGACGCCGAACGATCGCTAGCGTTTGGCCGCGCAGCCGCGCATTACAAAACGGCATTGGCGCTACGCAATCGTGGCGACGCCGACTGGGAACTCCGAGCCCATTACGGCCACGCGTTGGCCAGCGCTGGCGACGGAGCGCAAGCCGGAAGAGTTTTGGAAGACGCCGCCCTTGCAGCGGAGAACGCCGGAGCAAAAACCGCGCAGACTCTTTCTTTGCGTTCTGATGCAGCACGCGAACTGCTTTGCGCCGGCCAGGTTTCTCAAGGGCAGGAAGCGCTGTCTCGCATGCTCAAGATCGCCGGCCTCGGCTATCCCGCGACTCCAACCCGAGCGTTCGCAGTAACGATGGCCCGAAGAGCCGCAATGGCGTTACGGGGGACTGTTTGGCAGGAGCGCGACGCGGCCTCTGTTTCGCCGCAACGCCTAGCGATGATCGACGCTTGTTGGGCTGGAACCATCGGGCTGAACAGCTTCGACATGATCCGTTCGGCAGCCTTCCAGTCGCGACACACAATGCTGGCGTTGAACGCGGGTGAACCAACGCGCGTGGCGCGCGCACTCACGGCAGAAGCAGTTTACCGGGCCGCCTCCGGCGGCAGGCGCGACAGAGCACGTGCGCAATCACTGCTAATTACCGTCGATGAACTTGCTGGCCGCTTGCAACACCCTGCCACAACCGCCTTCGCGCATCTTCTGGGCGGTGTGACCAGTTACTTTGCCACAGACTGGCAGATCGCACGCGACCGGTTGCGCGAGTCGCATCGAATTTTCGACACGCTGCCAGGATCAATCTGGGAGCAAACGATGGCCTCAATGTATGAGCTGTGGGGCTTGGCCTGGCTGGGAGATCTGGACGGGCTCCAAGCGTGTCAAAACCTAGCCTCCCAAAGCGCTCGCGCCAGCGATGATTGGCTCGCCGGAGTTGCTGCAAACAGCGGTCATGCGAATCTACGCTGGCTGGCAAGCGACGAACCAACGGTCGCGCGAAACAAAGCGGCCGGCGCCATCGCTCGTTTCCCCGGAACTAGTTTTCAAAGCCCCCACTACGCCGACCTCCTCGCCCAGACCCGTATCGACCTCTACCAAGGAGATGTCGAGGCAGCCTGGCGACGGCTGACCGAAACCTGGCCACGGTTGCGCGGCTCAATGCTGCTGCAGTTACAGTTGCTGCGAATCGAACTGGTATACCTGCGGGCCTGCACCGCGTTGGCGTGCGTACACGAGCTCCACAACGGCTCTCAATATCCGGCGAACCTTCCCTCCGAAACGAAACTTCTGGCCAGTGCGAAACGCGACTGCGCTCGGCTGCGACGCCAGAAGATGCGCGTATCCACGGTCCTGGGCGAGTTCGTAAGCCAAAGCTTGAGCGGGCTAATAACGGGTCTTCCCCCCGAGGATCAACAGACCGAAATCCTCAGGGAGAACTGCGAGCTCGCAGGGCTGCGACTGCACGGCTCACTAATAGATATGGAGCCGTCTGCAAGCGGCACGATTGTCAACAAGTCTGCGTTACGCCGCACGCTTCTACCGCCGCTCGATGTTGGCTGACGCGCCTTACGTCTTCCACAACCCGGTAGTCAGAAGCCGCAGCCAGTCACTCAGATCCGACTCTCGAGCCTCACGATTGCCCGGCAGTAATGTCGGCAAACCGATCGTCTGAGCGACAAACTCTTGAAAATCGCCCAACCCTTCGGAAATCATCCCAAAAGCCTCGGCACCCTTATCAAGCAGTACTTTGGCATCGCCCCCGTCGATTTGAACGGCATGCGGAAGGCCCATTCGAAAAAGTTCGCGATCGCGGGCCTTAGCCATTTTGAACAGATCGCCCTCATCGAGCCGTTCAACTAATGGCCAGCGCGATTCATCCACTTCCATACGATCGAGGATCGCGCGTACCGCCCGGCGCGCAGCTTCGTCAGCGCCTTCCATCGTGGCGAGGTCGGTGTACGTGCGAACGTAGTCAGAGGCCAGAAAAAGATTTTCGATCGCCGTTTCTGCATCTGGTCGAAAACCAAGTTGGTCTACGGGGTGAATCAGTAGCCGAGAACGGTTCACGAAGGGGTCCAACGACACGTTCTCATCGAGGTGCATCGCGAGAACGTCGCCGATGTACAATGTTCCATCGGGCAACGCCTGGGACATCTGCCGCCACACTTCACGACAAAGGGCGTCGCGGTCGGTGTAATCGCGCACCCGCAACCCTTCGGTACCAACCGTATCGGGATCCGAGATGATGACCGACACAACATCCTTCACGCCACTAAGCCCCTCGCGCTCGTGGGGAGGATGACGCCAGAACTGTCCCTGGGAGATCGAGGTCAGCGCGAAAGGAGTTCCCGGATAGTGAACATGGCCGCTGGTGATGTCGGTTCGCCGGGTCAAGAAAAACTGGACACCAACCATGTCGCCGAGCGCGCGCGAGGCTAGCCCCTTTAGCCCGCCTAAACAGGGATCGAAGGTCGCCATCTCGTCGTCAACCAGTGCGGCCATCGACTCGAGCGGAACGGCCGCAATGTAGTGATCCGCTTCAATCGTTTCGGCGCCAAAATCCAAGCCCTCGATGCGTCCCGCCATACGGTCGAACCGAAATCTTTGAAGCGGCATTCCGAACCTGAATTTGACTCCGCGTTTTTCCAGAAACGTGTGCCAGTCGCGCAGCCACATCTCATCGGTCGGACCTGGTAAAATAGCATCAGTGCGTTCGCCTTCGCCAAACAGGAACATCAATTGCCAGGTGATCGCGCCAATCGTCGCGGCACTCGATTGGGCCGCCCGCATCGCCGACAAATTCTGCGACGCCTTGATCACAATGTTGTTGAAGTCTTCTTCGTACGCGCCGTCGGCCGCGCCAGTGAACTTCGTCCACGCCATGCGATCGTAAACTTGGTCGCGGCGTTCCTGGCAAGAAGTCCCGAACTCTAAGAGGCGCGAGAGAAACTGGAGGCCATCTTCCAGTCCGATTTCCTGACGAATCAGCAATTGCGCCGCCGTAGACACGAACTCCACGGGATCGGTAATTTTTACTGGCCGCGTCACTTCAAGAAGCTTGCGTCCGTTGTAGGCAATTCCTGCCTCGCCGGGTTCGATCAGGCGATCCCAAACGGATCCGCCTTCGGGAACGTCGATCTGGCGCAGGGTTTCCAGCAGGTGGCGATAGAAGTGGGGAAAGAAACGGAACCCGTGCTCCCCAGGAAACGGCACGCCTCCAAGAAGTTCGGGGTACTGACTGCGAGCCTTGCCGCCGACTTCCGCCTCCGCCTCATAGACGGTGATGTTCTGGACGCCGGCCCAAGACAGATGATGCGCTGCACACAAACCACCGATGCCACCACCGACGATCGCAACTGATTCAGACATAGTTGTTCATCTCCGTCATTGCCCAGCCGGTTACGCGCTTTCCTGCACGAGTACCTTCGACCTTGCATGCACTTTCCCAGATCGTGGGAACTCCCGGGTATTGAGAAACCAGGTTGCCCTCGTCGGGGAACAGAGGCTCTACACGAAGCTCCAACGGGCCACCGTCGCTAACATCGCTATCGACTCGGATCATGCTGCCACACGGACGCCCGGCCAAAGAAAAATCTGTCATCTCCCATGAAGACGGTGGCGGCTCCTGGATTCCGCCTGTGGCCGGGAAACGGGCTGCGTATTCCTTGCGATGTTCTCCAAAGACAGTGGTGAACAGTAGCCACTGTTCACCACCATCGAGATGGATGTTGAGATACTTCCAACCGAACGTCTTCTGTGGCCACGCCCCCCACTGTCGCTCGAACCAGCCTTGGCCTTTGACCGCGACGGGTTTGCCGTCAAAACGCATCGTGCCGGAAACAGCCATCTTTGGGCGCACGTAGTAGGCAAGTTCGTGATCATCTCCGTAGTGCACAATACCGTCGTGGCTAAGCAGTTGGGCCGGACCGGTGCCCTTGAACGAAAGATCCAAATCCAAGGGGGCAGCGGTCATCTCAAACGAACGTACTTGCACTTGGTAGCGCCCGGGCCTTCCCTGGATGCGCCACGATCCAGGCATTCCTACGAGGTCGTTCATGAACGGGGTTGTATACTCCAGCGCAAATTTCACCGGGCTAGAACGTTCCGTGTAAATGCTATCAAAGAGCTGGCCGCTCTCACTCAGTGCGAACGCGCCCGTGGTGTGGTCGGTAACCTTGGCCATTACGACGGCGACGTTGCCAGCCATGACGTAGGAGCGAATCACGCTTAGCATCAAGCTCGCGCGCCGTCCGATCTCC
>JBLFWR010000003.1:0-95274 GCA_047611725.1 Binatia bacterium
GCCAACCGGCCATCATCAACCGTGGGCAGCGAAACACGGTTGATGATGGCCGGTTGGCGCGGGAAGTTCCGGACGTCGAGTTCTGAGGAAGGGCGCGACCGACACCGACGCGGGGCTCGTGCAGAACTGCACGGTAAGGCAGGCGCCTGTTCGTTGCGTACCTGCGATATGGTCTTTTTTCCATTTCGTGGTTGCCAGCTTTTGAGAATGGCAGAACACTGGTTACCAACAGCCTAGGTTTCGGTCCGCTTAATGGACCTAGCTGGGTCCCCACAGCACTCGCAAAGGAAGTGACTCGAATGACAATCGCAAAAACCGGTCTCTCTATCTTTTTCTCGGCAGCTTTTTTACTGGTGGCCTCGACGCCGGCCGAGGCCGTGAACTGCAACAGTGCATGCAACCAGGTGCAACGCGCCTGTAAGCAGCAGAGCAAACACGTTTGGGATCAGGCCCGCTACGCCTGTGGTCAGGCTGAGGTCGCCTGCCACGACTCGTGTGACGCCAACGCAGAGACCTGTCCGGTGGATTGCGCCGTAGCCGCCACCACCTGTAACGACACTTGCGCGACTAGCGAAGATCCCATCGCCTGCGCGGCGGCCTGCGATGCAGCGAGCGCGACTTGTGTCTCAGATTGCGAGAACTGCGATGCCACCTGCGCCGCTGAAGGCGATGCCTGCGTGGACCAATCTCGTGATGACCGCTCTGCGACCCGCGACGGTTGCGCCACCAGCCGTGACGACTGCCGTTTGGTTTGTGTTGACCCGATCGACGGCGACTGCGTCAAGCAGTGCAAGAGCGACGAGCGCGGCTGCAGCGCTACTGCCAAGCGCAACTACGGTTCCTGCAAGAAGGCTTGCGACCGCGGTTCCAGCCGACGCGCTTGCACGAAGGTTTGTAAGAACGAGTTCGCCGCTGCACGTCAGGGTTGTTCCAACGGAACCATCCTGTGCATTGGCGCTCCCACTGACAGCTGCATCAACCCGTAAGTTCTAAGTACGGAAGTCAGAAGGCGTCCGTCGCCTAATCAGGGGCGGGCTCGGTTTTACCGGGCTCGCCCTTTTTTTATGGATTCCTGGGGATACGAGTCGACTAGGTGCTGGGCAGGCGGATCCGTTCCACCAATTCCTGAACATGCTGCGGTGGCGGTGGGGTGACGGCGCTGATTGCGAGCGTCACGGCGAAGTTCAGCAGCATGCCGACCGTGCCAATGGCCTCGGGAGAGATTCCGAACCACCAATCAGCAGGGCTGCCGTACTCCACGATTTTGAACCAAACGATGTAGCTGACCGTGAACCCAATGCCGGTCAGCATGCCTGCGATGGCCCCTTCTTTGGTCACGCGCTTGCTGAAAATCCCCAGGACCAACACCGGAAAGAAGCTGGCCGCTGCCAAGCCGAAGGCGAACGCCACGACTGCAGCGACATAGTCTGGTGGATGGATCCCAAAGTAGCCGGCGACCAGTACTGCTCCACCAGCGGCGCGGATAGGCCAGCATCGTCCCGCACGGTCGATGAACGGACGAACTGCATGGAGTTTAGTTGACGTAAAATAGGCGGATTCAACCGGTCATCGCAATATTGAGTCCAGTATGTCTGCGGGTGTTTTAAAACCCAAAGTCTTGCGCGGACGCTCGTTCAATCGCCTTGCGATTCGACACCACTTCTCCCGTTCTCGACGACAAACACTTTTTGGACCCAGGTCACAGTAGCTTCAGATGCCAAACCGTTGCCCGCCGCGCCGCGACATTCTCCAATGAAACCCCCAGCCCCGTCGTCCATTTGCCCGTTTGGGCATTTGGGCTGGCCGAGAACGTTCGAGGTGCCACTGCAGTTTGCCCACTAATGGGGCGTTCAATTACTACCTTGAATTGTTCGATCACTACGAACAGCCCGCAAAATTGACGACAAACCAGGCACGTTGGACCAAAAAGCGGGGGTGGGCCCCTCTCTTGACAGCCGGTCAACTTCGCGTTCAGACGGTTGGGGCCCGCCACCGCCGGCCCGCGGGCCGGTCGCGAAGAGCCGAGACGTTGCGGCCTCTAACTAAAGACTGCTAGCTTCGCCCCATGCTCCATTTCCTCGCTGCGCTGGCCATCCTTTCTCTTTCGTTCGCCACGCCTGCCCAGGCATTGCTGCTCTATGGCAAGGACAACTCTGGCAACCTCGCCGACCCCGCAAGCGGAGTACCTTGGGGGAATGTCGCAGAAATCGTCAATAGTTCTGGTGGGGCGATTACGGGGTCTGCGGTGTATCTCGGCGACCGCTTTCTCTTAACCGCAGACCACGTGACGTTGCGCACTCATGTAAGCTTCGACGGCAGCACGTATCTGCCCATCGACGCGACGTATACGCCGGTGCAAATCGCACCGGCCGATCTCAAGCTATTCAAGCTAGAGAACGATCCTGGCCTACCGACGGTCCCTCTTTACGAGGGGTCAGCGGAAGTCGGGTTGACCAGCACCTTAGTCGGCTGGGGTGTTGGCCGTGATCCACTTGTTCCCGTTTTCACGGACACTGTGAACTGGGGAACCGACGCGACCGTGGCCAAACGCTGGGGCACCAACATCGTTGCCGGCACGCTCAACAACCTGAACGCCCTCGGCTATGTTTACTCGGCTCTAAGAACGGTGCTCGCAAACACGGTTGGCGCGGACGAAGCGGCAGCCACGGCTCACGACAGCGGGGCCGGCCTTTTCGTGTTCGATGGTGGGAAATGGCAACTGGCCGGAGTTTTCACCTCGACGGAACCGCCGAGCGGAAGCTCGACGTTCGGCGCAGACACGCTCGCCCCAGGTGGCCAAGAAAACTACTTGGTCCGCATCTCGACCTACCGGTCCCTGATCGAGACGACGCTGCCAGTCGAGTTGTTGCAGTTCTATATCGATTGAGGCTCGGCTCGATGCGGGCGCGCAGAGAAGCACAGGAGTCGGGTCTTCGCGGCACCGACTCTGTCACGCGCACGCGGTTCAAGATTTCAAACCATCGGCGCCTAGCTGATCAAGGGGTTCACCATGAAACGATTCCAACTCTGTCTCTTCGCAAATGTTTTTGCGGATAGGTACTTCAAACACCCTCCCCCTCCAGACCCAGAGTCCGATAATGTAATTTACGTCAACTAAGCTCCATGCAGTTCGTCCGTTCATCGACCGTGCGGGACGATGCTGGGCGGATGGCGCAGGCGAGACGAGGACCGGACCAATGAGCGACGAAAAGAGTACGACCAGAGACAAAAGCTCTTGCTACCCGTGATCGCATTCGGCGCTATTGAGGGCTCACTCCTAGCAATGGGCGCCTTCAACGCGGAACACCTCCCGAAGACCCCGGTGCCGCGACGGGATCGCTGACGCGAGCGGCCATCGGCCACTATAGCAAGTTCTTGGCAGCCGCCGTCGCCATGGTCGGCGACGACTTCGGAAAAAATCTCCGCAACGACAAGCCGAAATCCCGAGACAATTCCCAACCGATCTTGGCCGGCCTGAGTGCGGCCGGTTTTGTCAGCGCCTACCACGCCAATCGACTGGCGCAATTGCCTTTGGGGGGCTGGCGGGAACAATTCCCTCGAATGGATGACGCTCGCGCGTGATCGTCGTCCGCTCGCTGATGTCATCAGATACTGAATGGGTAGTGGGTTGAGGCTTTCTGGAGCAAGCTGAAGCACCAGTGGCTCTTCCTTAACCGCCTCGAAACGGCCGTCGTGGTTCGCCGTCACGTTGCGTTCTACGTTGCCGAATACAACGCGACGATTCCTCATGCCGCCTTCTTGGGACAGACGCCGGACGAGATGTACTTTGGAAGAGGTGAGGAGATTCCGGTGAAGCTGGAGGCGGGCAGACGAGAGGCGCGAGAGAGAAGGCTGGCGGTGAACCGGAAAGCGTGGTGTGAATCATGTCGATCTAGTCCGGTACCCGAAGCACCCGGTGTCGCTGCGTGAGGCCATGGCGCTCGACCGAGAACATGGCCTGATGGACGGTTGGTTGTGATCACCGGAACCGGTAATTGGCCGTGAAAGGGCCGGGCGGATGGTGAAGTAGCGCCGCGTTCGCGACGAAAGGGGCCGAACGCTCGGCGTATTGCGAAACTTTGACCGTCGATGCGCCGATTCGACCGCTGTGTAGAGTACTCGTACAACATTTGCCCGTTGAGCATGAGAATCTGCTGCGTAGGTCGCGACGGTTGAGGAGACCGGTCCAGCGTCGCCAAAATTGGGATTGCCGCCCCTCGGTTTCCCATATTCGGGGTGCATAGGATGAGGTCTGGCACGGCGGCCGCGGCGATCGGGGAAAGACTTTCTATCGCCTAGAGGGGGGAGGCGAAGTCGCGGATTCCAAGCCCTTGGCCAGGACCAGTTTGGAGTCCCCGTCACGGTAGAAATCCGGCATTTCGGCCGCCTTGCGGTAGCCGGCTCGACGATACAAACGATGGGCCGGCTCGTAAGGCTCGGTCGACGACGTTTCCGCGTAGAGCCGTAGGCCGCCGCGTGCGCGTACCGCGCTTTCGGTTCGAGCCAACAATTCTCGTGCAAGGCCGCGGCCGCGTGCCTCCGGTGCGACAGCGATCCAGTAGAGCTCAAAGCGACCGTCGGTGGCGGGCACCGGTCCGTAACACGTGTAACCGATCAAGCGGTCGGCCTGTTCGACCAAGAAGAACTCGTAACCGGATGCCGGACCGATGGCGACGCGCGTTTCGACCAACTCGGCGGCCAAAGCTTCTTCTTCGGTAGAGAAAACCCCGGCCGAAGCGACCAAACGTCGGACGCGTGCGATATCGGCCTCCGTGACACTTTCGCGCCAAACGGTTTCCTCCGAGGGTGTGGAAGCCTCATGCCTTCGTGAACGGACACTTCCGATGGCGACCACCGTCGGCTTCTCGCGTCCCTCGGCTAGTCCGGCAAAGAACGCCTTGGCGTTGCTCCCAAGGGTGCGGACGCGATAGCCGCCCTCTTGGACGACCACGATGGGGTAGGGCTCCGAGCCAATCATCGCACCGAGACGGCGAAAATCCTCGGCCCGATTCGGCCATGTTCCCGTTGGATCCCCGGCCGCAGTGTCGAGCCCCAACGCGAGGACGAGGTACGCGGGTCGATGTTTTGCAACGCGCTTTAGCGCGCTGGCGACTGCTGCGCGATGCTCATCGGAGGTAACGGTTTCGGCTAGAGGCAAGTTCCAATTGAACCCCGCACCGGCGCCGCGGCCGGTCTCGTCGGAGAAGCCGGAGAAGTAGGGATAGGCAAAGGAGGGATGCCCGTGAACGGAGACCGTCAGTACGTCCGAGCGTTCGTAGAAGATGTCCTGAGTCCCGTTGCCATGGTGGTAATCGATGTCGAGTACGGCAACCCGGCCGTAACGCGACAGATAATTGGCGGCGATCGCTGCGTTATTGAAGTAGCAAAAACCGCCGAACACCCGGCGCTCCGCATGATGTCCCGGTGGGCGAACCAAGGCGTAGGCCGAGCGAGCCCCCTGCAACACCGCGGCGGCGGCGGTCAGCGCGCAGTCCACCGCGCCCCGGGCCGCGGGCCAGACGTTGGCGTCAAGCGGCGTGAAGGTATCGATGCACCAATACCCGGCCAAAACGGAGCGATCGCGAGGACGGCGCGCGGGGTTCCGAATCGGGAACACGTAGGGATAGAGCGGTTTTTTTTCGGTGAATTCGCTGCAACTTTTCTCGATGAAATCAACGAGAGCACCGTCGTGAACCTCGCGAATCCAACGGTCGGCGAAGTGACGTGCCGGCACGATTTCGAAGGCGGAGCCCGAGGACAGTTCCTTCTCGATGGCCGCCACCCGCACGGGTGCTTCGACGTAGCCGCGATCGCGGACGTGATGAATTTCGTGGCCGGAGTTAACCACCATCACGATCTTGCGAGCTGGAATTGCAATGCGATTCTCTTGGACGTCACGAGCCGGGGAAGCGGGGCCCGCTTCCCTGCGGTCGGGCGGAGGGCGACGACGCGGGCGGCGCAGCCCGAATGCGCCGTTGCGAATCGAGGCGACAACGCGCGACACGTAGTCGGGAGGACAAAGGTCTGCGTATTTTCGCTCGAGAATCGCCCGCACGATGCGGCGAAGCAGGTTTGCCTCCGGCAGGGGATGCACGCCGAGGCCGTCGAAAACCAAGTAGGGCGCGTCGGTATCGCCCTCGACGATGGGGGTTTCGTAGTCGGTGCCGGTAATCGGCAAGGCCCCGTACCGCTCGTAGAATCGCAGACGGGCGCGGTTGGTTCGGCGCAGCGTCGGGTCGGGGACGGCCACCGGATCGTCCGGTAAACACTCGAAGTAAAGGCCATGGGCCCCTAGGTCGGCCGTCTCTTCGCGGATGCGCTGGTAAAGCGCGTCTCCGAGACCACGCCCGCCGCCGCCGGGGGCGACGGAGATGGTATCGAGAAGACAAAACGCGAGATCGGGCGCATGCGACAGCAGAGCGAAGCCGCGTACTTTTTCCGCGCGATCCTCGGCCACGAACAGCTCGGTGCGAAGGCGAAACCGCAAGGGATCCTCAAGCTGCGCGGGAAGCTTGTCCACTTCGGCGGCCCTTAGGCCGGGGAACTGCGTGCGAAGGATCGCTTGGACTTCCGTGACCGCACCGCGATTCGCGGCGGTTCTTACGTCGGCAAGCTTGCGAATCCTCAACATGGCGGTCGGGTCGCCGTCCCACCGCACGGCGCAGGCCGAAGGCCCGGTCCGACACCCGCTTCGACCACGGAACCCAGCGTTTCGGTCGGTCCGCTTTGGGGGCGTACCGACACCCGGCGCGCCGGAGCGAAGGAGAGCGCCGCTTGGACGATGTGTGCGACCACATCGTCGATACGGAACCCCGCCTGAGCGGCCGAGGCCACAAAACCGGCGTCGGGGGAAAGGCAGGGGTTGGCGTTGGCTTCCAGGATCCAGGCCTCGCCGTCGCCGTTCACGCGGAAATCGACACGCGCGTACCCGCGAAGCCCGAAGAGATCCACACAAGCCAAAGCCCTGGCGGCAAGAAAGTTCGCGAGTTCGGGTTCGCTTTGTTCCAAACCGAAACGTCGAGGGGTATTTCGGTAAGCGAAGCTCCCCTCTACCCACTTGGCTTCATAGTCCACGATGCGCGGCCGATCGGCGGCGTAGTCCTCGAACAGAATTTCGGAGATCGGCAGGACGCGGAAGCCGTCGCTTTCTTCGAGCACTGCCACATTCATTTCCCGTCCGTCCACGAAGGCTTCCGCGAAGAAACGACCGCCGAACCGTGACGAACGGCGCCCGACCTCACCAGCGGCTTTGGAGCCGGCCACGACCGAATCGGAATCCAGGCCCAGGGACGCATGCTCGTGATCGGACTTAACGATCACGGTGACGTTTGGTGGAACCGGTTCCCCGAGACACCACCAATCGGGCGTCGAAAGCCCATAGGCCCGCATTGCTCGCTTGGTTGCCGTCTTCGAAGCCAGCTGCAGCAACGCGTCGGCGCGTGAGCCGGAATAGGGAATCCCTAGGCGTTCGAGTTCGATCGGAACCGCAAGCGCCAAGCGGGCGTCTCCATGGATCGCTTCAACCAAATTGAACACAGCGGTGGGACGTCGCTCGAAAAGACCTTCGAGACGGCTGAGATCTAGTCCTATCCGTTCGACCTGAGCGTCATAGCCGAGGCGAACGAGTGCAGCCGAGACCGCGTGGACCTGAATCTCGGTATCGACGTCATCGGGACGGTCCATCTCGGCCGCATGAAGGAGGACGACGGTGCCTGCCACTCGGGAGCCTTTCGGTTGGAGGTCGCTCAAAGCGCGTAGCGCTCGCGCGCGGCGTCGACGATCTCGCCGAGCAACCCTTCATAGGTGAGGGCTGAGAGGCCCGCGATGATGGGCAAGTCGGAATGCGAAGGATGCAAACCCGCGATCGGATTCGCCTCCAAAAACTGAGGCTGTCCGGAGTCGTCGCTACGAAAATCCAAACGCGCCGCATCTCGGCAGCCGAGGGCGCGGTAGGCCGCCATCGCGGCCTCGGCGGCTGCCTGCGCTTCTTCGTCGTCTGCGCGTTGGTAGCGCACGAGGGATTCGCATTCCTCTTTGTTACGCAACGAGTAAACGCCGACGTCCGCGCCGGGTCTCAAGACGATTTCGGCCACGCCTACAACCCGCGCGCTCGCACCGTTGCCGACGATGCCAACCGTGAACTCTCGACCGGACAAATACGGCTCGACCAACACCGGTTGAGCGAAGCGCTCGAACAAGGAGCGAGCGCTCGCGACAAGTTCCTCGTGCGTTCGTACGACCGAGGCGTTCTCACAGCCCTTACCGGTACCCTCGGACAAGGGTTTTACGAAAGCCGGAAACGGCACCGCTAAGCCCACGGCGTCCTGCTCGGTTTCAAGCACGAAGAACGGAGTGGTGGCCACGCCGCAATCTCGCACTAGGCGTTTGGCGACGCTCTTGTCTAAGGTGGCCGCCATCGTTAGGGGATCGGAAAAGACGTAAGGCTGTTCGAACAGCTCGCACAGCGAAGGGACCTGCGCTTCGCGAGAGCGCCCGAACAGGCCCTCGGCGATCGAGAACACCAGATCCCACCGGTGACCTTCCACCAGCCGGGCCGCTAAGGCTCGACCGTTACCGACGGTTTCGACGGTAAGACCTAAGGTCTCAAGCCCGGCGGCCAATGCAGCGACGGTCACGCTCGAGTCGAACTCGGCCAGTTGTTCTTCGCTTAGGTCGCGCCCCTCATAGTCTTCGCGCAAATCGTACACGAGCGCGAGGTGCATTATCGCGTTCCCAATCGGGAGCCGACCGTGCCACCCGGATCGGGATAGCGGTAGACGCCACCCTCAAAGTTGCGCAGCAACAAATCGTCGCCGTCGCGTCCGACCACGTACTCGGGAAGAAGCGGGATCTTACCTCCGCCGCCCGGCGCATCGATCACGTAGGTGGGAACCGCGTAACCGGTGGTGTGGCCGCGGAGCTGCTCAATGATGGCGAGACCTTCATCTACGCTGGTGCGGAAGTGCGCTGAGCCGGTGATGGGGTCGCATTGGTAAAGGTAGTAGGGCCGAATGCGGCGAACCAGCAATCCGTGCATGAGCCGCTTCATCACATCGATCTGGTCGTTGATGCCCTTGAGGAGCACGGTTTGGCTCCCCAAGGGAATGCCTGCGTCTACCAGACGGGCGGTTGCAGCCGTGGCTTCGGGGGTGAGTTCGTCGGGATGGGTCGTGTGAACGCTCATCCAAAGCGGGTGGTGGCGTCGCAGCACACGAACCAGCGCCCGCGTGATCCGCATGGGTAGAACAAGGGGAACTTTGCTTCCGATCCGTATGAACTCGACGTGTTCGATCGAGCGCAATTGGCCGAGAAGATAGTCGAGCTTGTCGTCGGACAAGGTGAGCGGATCGCCGCCCGAAAGAAGGACGTCGCGGATCTCGGTGTGCTCGCGAATGTAGGCTAACGCGCGATCCCATTGGCCGACGCTAAACGAGTACTCTCCGCCGCTTTCGCCGACCATTCTCGAGCGCGTGCAGTAGCGGCAGTAGGTCGAGCAAAACCCCGTCGCCAAGAACAGCACTCGATCCGGGTAGCGATGCACTAATCCCGGAACCGTGGTGTCGTGGTCTTCGCCAAGGGGGTCGTCGGCCTCGCCATAGGTGCGCAGGTACTCGCCTCCCACCGGAAGGTGGGTGCGGCGCAACGGGTCGTCGGGGTCGAAACGTGAGAGCAGGCTTGCATAGTAGGGCGTGATGCCGACCGGCAGGGAGCCCTGGTGTCGAGAAATTGCGTCGCGCTCGTCGTCCGACAAAACGAAGACCCGTTCGAGGTCGGCCAGCGAACGAAGGCGATTGCGAAGTTGCCAGCGCCAGTCGTTCCAGTCGCTTATCGAGGTCTGCGGAAAACAAGCCGCGCGGAAATCGCGGGCGTTCTTGCCAATGGGGAACCGCTCCCTCCGCGGTTGAAGGCGCAAGGGAGCCAGGCCCGTTGGGCGCTCGGCGGGAAGCACCTCTCGGGAGGACAGGGCGAGAGTATGCGGAGAGCTGGGAGGCTCCTGGGAGGGCGCGACGGCGGCATTCTTCATTTTGACCGAACCTAAAATCGGGTTGGGTCCTGGAAGCCGTCGTGCGACCACCGCCGTTCTGGCGCTGCCAGGAAGCCGAGATTCGCAACGCAGCGAATCCTTCGAACGCTTCTAAGCACTTCGGAAAAGTTTGCAACAGAAAAATGCACCGCCACGGCGAAACGCCTACCGTCCCCAACGGTCTGGTTTGTCGAACCCGAAGTCGCGATGCCCTGATTCCCTTGGGTACCCGGATCGCGTCGACCTGACGCCCTCCCGAAAATCCGCTTGGTGGGCGCTCGACTGCGCTATTTGCGACAGATCAGAGTGCGGGTGGGACTGCCCTTGCAGCCGATCGTTCCGACGAATGGGATTGCCTCGATCTGGTGGACACATGAGCGCAGGAGATGCACATGTTGAACCAGATGACCGAGAAGAAACGAAGTGTCCGACGATATACTGCGGACTTCAAAGCCGATGCCGTCAAGGTGGCTCAGGAGAGCGGTAAATCTATCCGCTCAGTGGCCAGCGATATCGGGGTCAACGTAAATTCGCTGCACGGGTGGATTCGGCGTGCCAAGGCCGACCGTGGTCAGGCTGGCGTTGGTGTGGCCTCCACGACCGAAATGGAAGAGCTCCGGCGGCTGCGCAAAGAGAATCGTGAGCTTCGCATGGAGCGGGATTTTCTAAAAAAAACGGCGGAGTACTTCGCGGGTCAGAAGAAATGAAGTTTGCAGCGATCAACGAGCAAACCGCTGATTTCAACGTGGCGTGGATGTGTCGCATGCTCGGGGTTTCCCGCAGTGGCTACTACGCCTGGAGTTCTCGCCCGCCCTCGACTCGAGCCCTGAGTGATCTTGAGCTGATCCCTAGGATCGAAGCGATTTTTCATCGTAATCGTCGTGCTTACGGCAGTCCGAGGATCCAACGCGAGTTGCGAGACCAAGGCACTCGAGTCAGCAAGCGACGAGTTGCCCGCCTAATGGGCGTTCGAGGGCTGGTTGCGCGACCAACAAAGCGGTTTCGCAAAACAACGGACTCAAAGCATCTCAATCCTGTCGCTCCCAATTTGCTGCAGCGTTGCTTCCAAACAGAGCGCCCGAACCAGGCGTGGGTTGCCGATATTACCTACGTCCGAACCTGGAGCGGGTAGATTTACGTGGCGGTGATCTTGGATCTGTACTCACGGCGCGTGGTTGGATGGGCTGCTGCGTCGCATATGCGAACCGAGCTGGTCTTAGATGCACTGAAAGCGGCTGTTAGAGATCGAAGACCGCCGGCTGGTCTCATTCATCATTCGGACCGTGCCTCGCAATACGCCAGTGCCGAGTATCGAGGTTTTCTTCGACGCCATCAGATCCAATGCAGCATGAGCCGAAAGGGTGATTGCTGGGACAATGCCGTAGCAGAAAGTTTCTTCTCGACGCTAAAAACAGAACTGTTCCAACGGGGAATGCCCCCCACGCCTCGGGCGGCAACTGAAGCCATCGCCGACTATATTGAGAACTTCTACAACCCGATTCGGAAACATTCGTTCGTGGGCTACGTCAGCCCAATCGAATTTGAAATGGGTGTGGCCAAGCTGGCCGCCATCCTATAGACAAGCTGTCCACTGAATCGAGGCAATGCCGCACCTCCAAAGCGCGGCACGAAAGTCACAGCTCCGCACTTGGCTCGTGGCACACCGTACTGTTCGCGCACGCGCAGGCGGTACGATCGAAAAATTGCCCGCATGAAGGCCGAAAGAACTGGTGTCACAAGCGTGCGATCGCAGGCAAGCCGGTACCGCAAGGCGAAAGGCAACGTCAAAACCCACTGCCGCACTCCAACTTGTGGGATCACATAGTCGACGAGATCGGCGGCCGTGTCTGCCATACGCCGACCGCCACACGACGGGCAAAAGCCGCGACGCTTGCAAGAGAATGCAACGATACGATCGTGCCCACACGAATCGCAGTGAACGCGAACGCAACCAGCCGCAGGATCACCGCAGGCCAGCTAATCGCGAAAAGTTCGCTCAACGAAAAGTGGGACACGGCGGCCACGCGGCATTGGCGATTCATGACACGACTGTCGGCGTGGACCGGGGTTCTCCTACTCAGGGCCTCGGAAGGCCTTCTCCAGAGCCGGTCACCGTCTGGGCAGTAAGCAGGTCGCCTCCCAGACTTTGTCCCAGACTACGCAGAGAAGTCTGGTTTCGATGACATCACCGCCTTTCGGCACCTCATCGGCGGTTCACTTGCGTTTGTCTTCTCGGCACATACCTGGCCGAGTCTTGCGCTTGGCCTTTTCCCTCGACGCTCACCACCGCGGCTTTTGACCGCAGCAGCTCGGGGCGGGTTGAAACCTGGTCCTGCAACCCGATTCCGAGGGGCCTACCCTCATCTCTCATAGAGCAATGCCCGAAGCCCACGACTTTCTTGGCGTCCAGGCCACACACAACCCGCACCACTGGCGACGACGTGCCGCCTAATGGCTCGGGCCGCCGTGACCCGGAGCAGGAACCGTCGTAGTCTGCTCCGACTCGGCCTCGAACGTCGCCATCTAACGCTCAGGTATGTCTCAGGTCCGCGAAAGGAATTGCCGCCGATGGCCAATCAAAGCCCAAATCTATCCGCGAAAAAGACTCCCTCTGAAGAGACCCGCGACATCGGCCGACTCTTGATTCGCTGTCCCGATCGCCCGGGAATCGTCGCAGCCGTATCGCGTTTTCTGTCCGAGCGCGGGGCCAATATCATCGACCTCGACCAGCACTCCACCGACCCGGCGGGGGGCTGTTTCTTCCAGCGCACCGCGTTTCATTTACCCGGATTAGCGGCCGCCCGTGAGAGTTTGCAGCTCGAGTTCGCGCGCGAAGTTGGCGACCCGTTGGAAATGGACTGGCGTCTGACCGACGCCTCGCAGCCAAAGCGCGTCGCGATCATGGTTTCCAAGCTCGACCACTGCTTGCTCGACCTCTTGTGGCGTTGCCGTCGCGGCGAACTACCGATGACCGTGGGCATGGTCGTCTCCAATCATGCAGACTTGGCAGACGAAGTACGCGACTTCGGTGTACCCTACGTCCACACCCCTGTTACGCGCGAAACCAAAGTTGATGCCGAGCAACGCCAGCTTGAGCTGCTTCGCGGCAACTTCGACCTGGTCATTCTCGCTCGCTACATGCAGATCCTTTCGGGCGATTTTTTGGAACGTGTGAACTCTCCGGTCATCAACATTCACCACTCGTTTCTACCCGCTTTTGCTGGGGCCAATCCTTACAAGCGGGCACAGGAGCGTGGGGTAAAACTGATCGGCGCCACCGCACACTACGCGACCAGCGATCTCGACGAAGGGCCCATCATTGAGCAAGATGTCGTGCGCGTCTCGCATCGCGAACGGCCTGCCGAATTGGTCAGACGCGGGGCCGATGTCGAACGCGCGGTACTTGCACGCGCAGTCCAGTGGCACTGCGAGGATCGAATTGTGTGGTACGAAAACCGCACAGTCGTTTTCTGAACGGCGCAACGTTTCGCGCAACGCAATCCCACCGCTTGGCCGGAACATCCGGAACATCAGAAACACAGTTGCTAGGCGATGGTAATGGTTTCTCCCAGCTCCGGGATATCGGCGTCCCATCCAAGTCGATCACGCAAGAAGCGTCGCAGTGCATCACTTCCCGATGGTTCGCCATGGTTAAGGAGAACGCGCGCAGGAGCGGTTTCAAGCGAGCCGAGCCACGTAAGAATCTCGCTGTAGTCGGCGTGTGCCGACAGGCTCTCAAGCATCGCCACCTCGGCCGCTACCCCATAGTACTGGCCGTGAATCTTCACCTCACTGGCACCTGCCACCAAGGCCTGGCCGCGCGTACCAGCCGCTTGGAACCCGGCGAACAAAACAGTGTTCTTCGGGTCCGGCAACATTGCCTTCAGGTGATGTAGAACCCGACCACCCGAAGCCATTCCGCTTGCCGAGATCAAAACCATCGGTCGCTGATCCCCATCTAACGACTTAGATCCTTCGCGGCTGCGCACATAGGTAACTTCATCGGTAAGAACCGCACACTCTTCAGGAGTCAGACGATGGTCGGCGGCGTGTTTGCATAGTAAACCGGTCACGGTGATCGCCATCGATGAGTCCATGTACAACGGCAAATCCGGGATACGACCGTCGCGCCGCAATTTAGCCAAGCATGAAAAGCATCGTCTGCGTGCGCCCGACGGCGAAAGCCGGAATCAGCACCGAACCGCCACGCGAAGCAGTTCGGTTCACAACACTGGCCAACTCTTCCCAAGGGTCGATCTCGGGATGCAGCCGGTCGCCGTACATAGACTCAAGCACCAGGACATCAGCACGCGCCAAAGCTTCGGGAGGATTCATAACCGGGTCGCCGAAGCCCCCCTACGTCTCCGGAGAAAACAACATGACGACCGTCTACACGAAGGTGCACGCACGACGCGCCAAGAATGTGCCCGGCTCGCGAGAACGAAAGGTCGATGCCGGGGGCGATCCGCGTCGGCTCATGAAAATCTTGAGGAACGAGCAGCCCGAGCGCTTTCTCGGCGTCGGCACGGGTGAATAACGGCTTCGGTTTGGCGTGGCGTGAGTAACCGTGCCCGGCGGCGTGCCGCGCGTCTTCTTCCTGCAACCACGCCGCGTCGGGCAATAGGATGCGACACAGATCCGCAGTTCCCTGTGTGCAATGGATCGCTCCGTTCCAGCCAGCGCGGACCAGTGCAGGGAGGTAGCCACGATGGTCGATGTGCGCATGCGTGAGAACGACAGCGTGTGCATCCAACATCGCCTTCTCGGGCTTAGCCCAGTTTCGTTTGCGCAGTGCTTTCGGGCCTTAAAACAGGCCGCAATCAACCAAAACGGACGTATCCTTCGTGCTTAAGAGGGTCTTTGAACCGGTTACGGTGCCAGCGGCTCCCAAAAATTTCAGTTCCATCTTATTACTCCCTTTTTAGGTTAGTCGCTTCGACGGTTGCGGGTAGCGCGCCGCCAAATTCGCCATCGTTTCGAAGAACTCGGATTCGATATCGGCCAAGATTTCGGCAACGGGCCGTACCGCATCGATACGACCGGCGACTTGGCCAGTCAGCGGAATCGCCGCCTCCATGTCGCCACCGAAATACAACTTTTGCGGGTCTCCGAACTCTTGAAACGCATTCTCGTCGATGGACCGCTCCAAACGAGCCGTGCGCTCGGTGCGTAACGCGCGTAGCGCGGGCGAATGAAAGCGGTTGAGAAATACGGTGTCAGTTTCACGCGCCGCCACGATCGCCGACTTCCAATTTTCATGAACCGGGGATTCCAAAGCGGAAACCATGCGCGTGCCGAGCTGGATGCC
This sequence comes from Binatia bacterium, assembly GCA_047611725.1. Classification (GTDB taxonomy): domain Bacteria; phylum Desulfobacterota; class Binatia; order UBA1149; family CAITLU01; genus JBLFWR01. The sequence goes on from JBLFWR010000003.1 coordinate 15,333, forward strand.
CTCTGCACCCAAAGCGAACGCCGCTGCCATGCTCGCTCCGTCGACGAAACCACCGGCGGCAATAATCGGCACGTCTACGTGAGAACGAACCAACGGTAACAGAACCATCGACGAGACCTCGTTCGGGTTCTTGAAACCACCACCCTCGCCTCCTTCTACCACTAGGCCATCGACTCCCGCAGCAACCGCTTTCAACGCTGATGCCAGACTCGGCACCACATGAAAGACGGTTAGCCCCGCGGCCTTGAACTCCGCCGTGTAGCGCTCCGGATTTCCAGCCGAAGTCGTCACAAACTTCACGCCCTGGTCGATCACGAAACGAACAATGTCGGGATCGCGTACAAACGCCTGAGCGATATTGACCCCAAACGGTTTGTCCGTGAGTTCGCGCATCCGCCGAATCTCGCTTCGAATCGCGTCGAGCTCGCCGGAAGAGGTTTCGATGATACCCATGCCACCGGCTTTGCTAACGGCCGATGCGAGCTGTGAGCGCGCGATCCAGCCCATGGGCGCTTGGACCACTGGGATCTCGATGCCAAGCAGGTCGGTAATTCGGTTATCGAACTTCATTCTTGCGTCCCTTGTCATCGCTACCCGCGACGATCTATCGGGGCTGACCGTCCCCCCACCCCGCTGGCGACCGGCCCCAAAGCTGTGTCTTCGGTCGTATCGCCCGTACGCAACGAAGCAATCCGTCGGCAGGTCCAATCCCGCCCTGCTTGCAGTCCCGGCTCCGACATGATGCACAGCGCCCGCACCCGAACGTCGGGCAAGCAGCCCACTATGCATCGTGACATTGAAATTCGTATCCCCCCCGAGCAAGCCGACGACAAACTTGTGCTCCAGAAGGCAGCCGCTCGAAAAATCGGTGTGTCACCATCGCGGATAACAGCGGTTGTCCCGATTCGACGCTCGATCGATGCCCGCAAGCGCCCGATCGTATTCATGTTCCGCGTACGCGTGTGGGTAGACGAACCCCCGGCACCGGAAGCGCCGCTGCGTCTGGACCTGCCAGAGGTTACAAACGGCGACCCGGTCGTCATCGTGGGTGCTGGCCCCGCCGGCCTATTCGCAGCGTTGCGTCTAATCGAAGGTGGCCTTCGCCCGATTCTCCTCGAGCGCGGCAAGGCCGTACGACCGCGCCGCTTCGACATCGCGCGTCTTGCGCGCGGCGGTCAAGTCGATCCCGAAAGTAACTACTGTTTCGGCGAAGGCGGAGCGGGAACCTTTTCCGACGGCAAGCTCTACACTAGAGCAAAGAAACGCGGACAGCCGCAGCGCATTCTCGAGATGCTCGTATTGCACGGTGCGAGCCCCGACATTCTAGTTGACGCGCACCCACATATCGGCACCAACCGATTGCCGGCTGTGGTCGAAGCGTTACGTGAAACCATCATTAATCATGGCGGAGAGATTCACTTCGGTGCACGCGTAACCGAGCTAGAGCGTACTGGAGATGCGATTCGCGGTGTTCGCCTGGCCGACGGGCGCAGTGTTGATGGCCTCGCAGTCATTCTAGCGACCGGACATTCCGCACGCGACGTTTACCAACTGCTTCACGAAGCGGACATCGCGATCGAAGCCAAGCCACTTGCGATCGGCGTTCGGGTTGAACATCCCCAAGCTCTGATCGACTCCATTCAATACAAATCACCGCAGCGGCCCAAGGCTCTTCCGCCCGCTTCGTACTCTGTACTGAAACGAGTGGGCGAGCGCGGCATCTACTCCTTCTGTATGTGCCCGGGGGGAATTATTTGCCCTGCGATGACTGCGCCAGGCGAAGTTGTCGTCAACGGCTGGTCACCATCAAAGCGCAACTCGCGTTGGGCAAATTCGGGCGTTGTCGTTGAAGTCGGGCCCGGCGATTTCGCACCATTCCAAACTTGGGGTCCCCTGGCCGCGATGGCACTTCAGGCCGACATCGAAACGAAGGCCGGAGCGGCCGGCGGTGGAAATGCCGCCGCCCCCGCCCAGCGCCTAATCGACTTTATCTCGGGCCAGGACTCCCCCACGCTTCCCGACTGCTCGTACCCGCCGGGAATTGTGGCGGGCGATGTCGCGGCACTATTCCCGGCAGACATCGGCATGACGCTCCGAGAGGGACTGCGCGAGTTCGGAAACGCAATGCGTGGCTATCTCAGCGACGACGCCGTCGTCGTCGGCGTGGAGACCCGTAGTTCCGCTCCGGTCCGAATTCCCCGTGATAAAGACACTCTCATGCACCCCGGTGCCCCGGGCTTGTACCCCTGCGGGGAAGGCGGCGGTCACGCTGGTGGCATCGTCTCGGCGGCGATGGATGGACGCGCAGTTGCCGAAGCAATTTTGGGCGCGCGGCCGCAAACCAGACCGAAATAGTAGCTCTGTAGAACCATTAGCCGACCTGACCACACGGGTGGTCTTCCCGATACACGACAATCTGATACACCCGGACCATGGAATCGTCTCCGACTCCCCGAATCGCAATCGTGATGGGTTCGGCCAGCGACTGGCCTACCATGAAACACGCAGCCGACATGCTGACTCGCTTCGGCGTGGCTCACGAAGCTTCGATCGTCTCGGCTCATCGAACTCCCGACCGCATGCGCGACTTCGCCCGTGAAGCTTCTTCTCGCGGGCTCGAAGTGATCATTGCGGGTGCGGGCGGCGCAGCTCACTTGCCCGGTATGATCGCGGCCTGGACGACCGTGCCAGTGCTCGGCGTTCCCGTGGAAAGCCGCATATTGCACGGTGTTGACTCGCTTCTTTCTATCGTACAGATGCCCGCCGGTGTGCCCGTAGCAACGCTTGCCATTGGCGAAGCCGGAGCACGTAACGCGGCTCTGTTCGCACTTCGCATGTTGTCGACTCGCGAAGAGGGGATACGCACGGCGCTCGAAGCGTTCGCGGAAGAGCAAGCGGCGAAAGCTTTGGAGTCCGAGCTGAAATGACCCAGATGGCCGAGATGACCAGGCAGATTTTGCCGGGCTCCACTCTGGGAGTCCTCGGCGGCGGACAGCTTGGTCGGATGTTCGCGCTGGCGGCACGCAAACTCGGTTATCGCGTAGCGGTTTTCGCTCCCGACGACGACACGCCCACAGGGCAAATCGCCGATCTCGAAGTGCGAGCGTCGTACGATGATCTCGATGCTGTCGAGAAGTTTGCGCGAGCCACCGATGTCATAACGTTTGAATTCGAGAACGTCCCGGCGGCCACGGTTGATGCGGCGAACAAACACGCACCAGTCCGTCCGTCTGGAGCGCTACTGCACGCGATGCAAGATCGTTTGCGCGAGAAACGAGCACTCGCCGCGCTCGGCCTGCCGGTGGCCCGTCACGCAACAATCGAAACCGAAAAAGATCTCGACCCAGCATTCGCCAACGTCGGCGCCCCAGCGATCTTAAAAACGGCAGCCTGGGGCTATGACGGTAAAGGACAACGGCGCATCGCGACCCGCGAAGAACTTGAAAGCGCATGGAACGACCTTGGTCGAGCCCGCGCAGTTCTCGAAGCCGTGGTCTCGTTCGAGGCCGAAATCTCAGTGGTCGCAACCCGTGGCCTGAATGGATCGGTCTCCCTCTACGATCCGTTCCTGAACCACCACGCCAACCATATTCTCGACGTCACCATCTCGCCCGCCCCCATTTCGGAAGCCACGGGTATCCAGGCAGCGGCCATCGCGCGTAGCGTCCTGGAGGGATACGAGGTCGTAGGCGTTGTCTGCGTAGAGATGTTTTTGCTCCCAGGTGGCGGATTGGTCGTCAACGAAATCGCCCCTCGCCCCCACAATTCCGGCCACATCACGATCGACGCGCACACGACCAGCCAATTTGAACAGCAGGTGCGGGCGATCTGTGGATTGCCTCTCGGAGCCTCCACCCGGCGGGCACCAGCAGCAGCGATGGCGAATCTTCTTGGTGACTTATGGTCCAATGGTGAACCCAACTGGAGCGCAGCCCTGAGTGACCCCGACCTGCGGTTACACCTGTACGGAAAAGACGGGGCACGCCCTGGACGAAAGATGGGACACCTGTCGATCGCCGCCGCCGATCCCGCGATTGCCGAAGAGCGGATTCGTCGCGCGCGTCAGGCTCTGAGCCGGCCCTAAGAACCTGCCCGCCGACTTTCTGCGTTTTTCTGAATTGAGTCCCGCCCCAACGAAAAACGACCGACTCTCACTCCCGTTGCTCCGGAGTGTGAGTCGGCCATTATCGTTTGAACGCAAGCCGCAGCGCTAACTACGACTTAAACGTGTTCGCTTCTAGAAGCGGTACATCAGACCCAGGCTGAGTGCGATGGCGTTCAAGTCTTCGAGATCCCCAGTCGGGATCAAGTAGGTCGCATCGCCGGTCACAGCAATATTCTCGGTCACGTAGACATCGGTACCGAGGCCTACACGTCCGAGGAACTCTTCTGTGCTGCCGCTACCGGAAACGTCTACATCCGCCGACATTAGGCCGACACCCAGCAACAGGTAGGGCTGAATACAGCCGGTCATTGCATACAACTTAGCGTTCGCGGTCAGTGCCCAAGCCTCATCAACCTCAGCAATGTCACTAGACTTCGAGAAGTCGTCAAACCATTCGTACTCGATCTCAGCAGCAACGTTGGGGTGAAAACGGTAGCCAACACGAGCATTGAAGCCACCAGTGTCGTCAGCTAATTCGCTGAACTCTCCGTCGAAATCTTCGAACGCGTAGCTGCCCGCGCCGATCAGGTAGAACCCGTTACGCGCGTAATCCGGACCAGAATCTGGCATCGGCACTGGAACAACCGGCGGGGCCGGCATCGGTGCTGGCGGCGGCGCCGGCAACTCGGTCGGTGCTTCGGGCTCGCCGTAGGCACCAGCCGAAGCCACTGAAACTGTTCCGAACACTGCTACCATCGCGAGTAGCGCCACAAAATATTGCTTCTTCATCATCAAGCTCCTCAAGGACTCGGTCGAGTCCGGTCCGATTTGGCGGTGGAAAACCCCGAATCGGAAACTGCGACGCGGCCTACCCCAATGGTGGGCCTCTCCGTTTGCCTCGCAACAAAGGATTCTAACGCTTCGGGGGGTTCGGACAAAGCGGGGGAGCACTTTATAGAACGAAAAACGGCCGACTCACGCTCCCGGTTGCTCCGGAGCATGAGTCGGCCGTTCTCAATTTCAGTACTGTCAGCAGGCTAGCTGCCAACAGAACGTGGAGCCTCCGAGAAGGCCCCGCCGCCGCAGACTAGAACCGGTACATAAGACCGAGGCTGAAGGCGATGGCGTTGAAGTTCTCGATATCTCCGGTCGGGAGCAGGTACGTGGCATCACCGGTAACCGCGATATTCTCGGTCACGTAGACGTCAGTGCCCAAACCGAGACGGGCAAGCAATTTCTCCGTGTCGCGGCCGCCGGCCGCGACCACATTGTCAGCCCCGCCGATTGGATCCTCGTTGACCGAAAGCATGCCCGCACCAATTAGAAGGTACGGCTGGACACAGCCGGTCATTGCAAAGATTTTTGCGTTGGCCGTCAGCGCCCAAGCTTCGATATCCGGGTCGTCTGATTTCGAAAAGTCATCGAACGACTCGAACTGAACTTCAACGGCAACTCGGTCGTTGACGCGCTTACCCGCACGGACATTGAAACCAAAAGTGTCGTCGCCAACATCTTTGAAATCTCCGCTGAACTGTTCCAACGCGTAGCTACCCGCACCAATGAGGTAGCGACCTGGTCGTGAGTAGTTGGCAGCAGGCGCAGCTACGACCGGAGGCGTCGGAACTACCGGCGGCGCTGGTGGTGGGGCGGCCGGCAACTCGGTGGGTTGATCGGCGTCGCCATACGCGCCTGCCGAAGCGAGCGAAACACTTCCAAAAATCGCCACTATCGCGACAAGCGCCACAAAATATTGCTTCTTCATCATCAAGCCTCTCCTGTTCGGACTCCCTTGGAGTCCATTCCGAATGATCGGTGGAAGCCGCCGATGCTCGGGATATGCGACGCGGTCTACCCCAATGGTCGACCTCTCCGTTTGCCTCGCAACCGTGGATTCTAACGCTTCGGGGGGTTGCGGACAAAGCCGAACCCGCATTTGGCGGTGGAAGCGAGATTTCCCTTCATAAACCGACAGCAGACAGGTCCAGCCGACCGCCTTGTGTGGGAGGGCACCACAGTGCGGCCGAGGTCAATGGTCTCGTGAAACGAAACAGTCCGTCGACGACTCCGTCATCAGCACCAACCATCTTGGCCAGCAAAGCTTCGAACGCGTCCAGGCTGTGGCCAAAGGCAACAAACACCAACCCGTGAGCCTCGCCATCCACCCACGGCATAGAGCGCCGCAGAACAAAGGCCGGCGGGTCAAACGTCTCCTGCGCCGTTCGTTTGACGTGGGCAGACGCGGGCGCATCAGACAGCTCCTCATTGTCGGCCAGGGCCCGGCCGATGATGAGGTCGCCAGCTTTCTCTCCCAGACCCCGAAAACGGTCCAGATCGTGGTGCCATACTTGAACAGCGACGAAGCTGGCGCCGTCCAGCCCCTCTCCCCGACCGCTCACGAAGGCAGCCGCTAGCGCGTCCTTGCCCGTCGGATTCTCGGTGCCGTCCTCATAGCCGCTCAAATCGCGTCCCCCGCTGTATTCGAACGAGTCCACGGTAGCGGTAACCCGAAAAGCTGGCGCCAGCACGCGCGTGAAAGTTCGTCCGCGGTGAAACAACTCGCCGCGGTCGGTACCGCGCAGCCAAAGCCAAAGCGCTGTCGGCGTTGTGGGCACGACGGCTCCTGCGCCCGCGTGCGCTGGGAGTTCGTGAAGGCCAGCAATCTCGCAACCGAGCCGAGCCACGGTGGAAGCCCCCAAACCTACGACTGTCGCCGCCCCATCCACCAGCGTAGCCAAGCTGCGCAGCACGGGCCCCGGATCAGCATCCGCCAGCAAGTCGAAAAACAAGTAACGTCCGTGCGACGGGATGCCGTCGAGAATCCCCATTTGTGGTTCGCTCATACCGCCCCCTAGCCGATCCCGCGGCGGCAGCCAACATCAACGCTGGGCGGTGTCGCTGTGCTTTGCCCGGTTGAACCTGCGCAACAACCGTTGATACATTGTACCGATCGTTCGAAAAGCTTTCAGATCGAACGCCAAACCGCCATGCCAGCCCCGCTCATTTCACGCGAAGAAATCCTGAACCGTCTAACGGGGGCCTTCCGCGAGTTCGGCTACCACGGCGCCACCATTAATGAGCTTTCCGCAGCCACAGGGCTCGGAAAAGCCAGTCTCTATCACTCGTTTAAAGGCGGGAAACAGGAGATGGCCGAAGCCGTTCTCGACCACGTAGCAGTACGATTCGACGAAGCCGTGCTGGCACCACTTCGCAACCGTGGACCCGTACGCGAACGGCTCACACGCATGGTCTTGGCCCTCGGAGAGTTCTACCATGGCGGCGAAAGCTCCTGCGTTTACGAGCTCTTCAGCGTTGGTGCGACAGGGGGAGCATTCCAAGATCGGTTGATCCGCGCCTTCGCCGTCTTCAGCGAACATTTGGCCTCGGTGGCAATCGAGGCAGGCATTGACGACGACACCGCCAAACGCCGCGCTAACGAAGCGGTGATCGCGGTCCAAGGGGCGCTGGTAGTCGCCCGCGGAACCGGCGACGCGGACGTTTTCCAGCAGACGCTGGCCGCACTTCCCGGCCGCTTACTCGCTACAGCCTGAATCCTTGTTGGCCGTATGGCTTGACTGGCCACCGCAGTATCTATACTATTCTTATTGTACCGAGCGTTCGGTACAATAAGTTTTTCACACAAGGAGTACGACAATGCCCACATCGCAATCCGACACAGCCCAGGCCGATTCCGCCGCCCTCACCAACGGCGTTCACCACGTAGGTCTGACCGTGCCCAGTCTGGCGGACAGCCTTGCTTTCTTCACCCAGACGCTGGGCTTTCGCGTGGTTGGAGAGAAGCCCGATTATCCAGCCGCATTCGTTTCGGATGGGTCAGTCATGGTCACCCTGTGGCAAGCCGAGAACGCTGCCGAAGCAACACCGTTCGATCGACGCCGCAATGTGGGACTCCACCACCTGGCCCTGCGCGTAGACCCGAACCAGCTCGATGACCTGCACGCGCGACTGCTCAACGATGCCGGAGTTCAGGTCGAGTTCGCACCGGAACTGCTCGGCAACGGCCCCACTCGCCACATGATGTGCCGCATCCCCGGCGGAATTAGGCTCGAGTTGATCTCGCCGGTGTCGTCATGAGCGACACAGAAGATCTCCCGAAACGCCCTTCGCCCTTCCATCGCGGAGAGCGTGCCATTCAGGAACGACTCGGCTTGGCCACGAAGGCCGAAGACATAGGACGTCGCTTCATACGCGACGCGATGCCAGAAGAGCACGCCGAATTTTTCGAAGCCCTCGCTTGGGTGGTGCTGGCTTCGTTGGATCCGAGCGGGCATCCCGCGATCACACTTTTCGGCAAACATTCAGGATTCGCTTCAGCCCCTGATGCTCAAACTTTGAAGTTTAGCGGCTTGCCCGACCCCAGTGATCCCGTGCTTGCGGGCCTGACCGAAGGGCAACCAGTTGGCGTGCTGGGGATTCAGCTACACGACCGACGACGCAACCGCGTGAACGGCCGCGTGACTGACGTGACTGATGTGACTGATGCGACTGATGCGACTGATGTTTCCCTAGATTCCCATGATACCGAAGGTGGCTTTAGCATCGATGTCGACCAAAGCTTCGGGAATTGTCCGGCGTACATTCAGAAGCGAAACGAAGAAAGTCTTGCGGACTCGGCACCGACCATCGCGTTGGAGCCAGCCGATGACCTGACGGCGAGACGCCGATTCGTTGAACGCGCCGACACGTTTTTCATCGCTAGCCGATCTTCGGGTGACGAGCAAGATCACCCCGCCGGCGTCGACGCCTCTCACCGTGGTGGAAGGCCGGGGTTCGTGCGTCAGGAAGAGAATGCGGCACTGATCTTCCCTGACTTCTCGGGGAACAAGTTCTTCAACACCTTAGGGAACATCAACGAGGATCCGCGCGTTGCACTGGTGTTTCCGGACTTTGAAAACGGAGACCTGTTACACCTCAAAGGCCGCGCCGAAATCGTCTGGGCTGGCGCCGCCCTCGAAGCTTTTGCTGGCGCCGAGCGGTTGATTCGGGTCAGCATCGAAAGCGCTTACTGGCGTCGCAACGCCATGCCGTTCCGCGCAGGCGACCCACAACCGTCGCCCGCGCTGAAACGTACGGGGACCTGGTCATGAAACCAGGCTGTCGGTGCGGTCAGCCGTTCGCGTAGAAGCTTTGAATAGCAGGGTGCGACAACACATTGTCGCGATGCTCGATCAACAACGGTGCGATCCGGTCAGCTAAATCGACCGGAATGTGATCGAGCCCGCCAGACGTCAAATTGCGTATCCATACAGCTACCGCGAGGTCGCAAACCGTCAGCCGGGAGTCGGCAAAATACTCTCCGCCGGCCTCGATCAAACGGGTGTGAAGGCGCTCGAGGTAGAAGGGAAACGGGCCTTCGGCCAATGCGATTCGTCGCGCCTTGAGATTGTCGGGGCTGTCGCTGCCAAACGTCGCAACCAACTTGACAAGCATTTCTTCGACGGCATCCATGATCTCGTCACAGCGTGCCGCTTCCCAGGCGTCTTCGGGATACAGGCCCGCCAGCTTTCCGACGAACCGATTGATCGTGTTGGATTGAGTTAGTTCGTCATTGTCACGCGAAAGAACCGGAACTGCGTGGAAGAACATTTGTTCGCGAGTGTTGGGCCACTCTGAGACCGGGATACGGTGATCTTCGAACGGGATGCCCCCAACAACGAAAGCAAGCCTGGCGGCCTCGCCGCGGCCGTTGATGAAATCGAAGTAAGACAGTTTGAGTTTCGACATGCGCCAAAACTAGCGCTGGCAAACGCGCATCGCCAGCGCATCGCCTGCGCGACGCCTGCCCGTCATCTGCCCGTCATCTGCCCGTCATCTGCCCGTCGATGTACCTAACGAAAAGTCGACAAGCGCACGGCTCAGGACAATCCGTCAATGCCCGCAACTGTGATAGCAACTTGACCGTCGTCGGTGCGGTTGATCCAGCCTTTTGCTGTCATGTACCAGAGGTGGAACTGCAAATCGTCGATCGATATTCCCGTCGACTGTTCGAGTGAGTAGTCGCCGATTCCCTTGGGGCCATCACGACGCCTGGAATCGTAGAGCAACCCCAGGATCTTCAATCGCAGTTTCCGATCAACCTCGAAACCTACCGAATCGTCTCGTTCCCCATCGCTATCTGTTTGACGTTCTCGCGTCTGTTCGTAGTAGGAGTCGTAAGACGGCCGACGACCAGGATCGGTCAAAACCGAGTATGCCATCGTCAACAGCTTGTAGCGGTGCGGATCCCCCGTTCTCGGGTTGTCCGGATGGTAGCGCGCCGACAGCAGTGGGAACACGGCTTCTACCGTTTCGGTACTCGCCTTTGGACTGAGTTCTAGAGCTTCGTAGTAGTCAACGAATGACGGGTCCGACATGGACAATCTCCACTGTGTAGCCTGACGCTGTAGCCTGACGCTGTAGCCTGACGCTGTAGCCTGACGCTGTAGCCTGAAGGAGCAGTTGCCACGGTAATGGCGGATTTGCTCAGCGACGCTTGCGGTTGTCTACTCCCAGCTAGCGGAGTTGTCCAAGGCGGGGGACCGGTGCCCCCTCCTGATAAGGAGGCAGAAATGATAGCGCGAGAAGGCGGCTGCCAATGCGGAACAGTTCGTTATCGAATCCACGGCGAGCCCTTAGTGGTGTCCGCGTGCCACTGCGACCAATGTCGGCGCCAATCGGGCAGCGCCTTCGGAATGACGATCATCTTTCAACGAGATGATGTGAGCATGCTGGGGGGAAGCCTAAAATCCTTCGAACGCTCGAGTGACAGTGCCAACAAAGTCACCTGCTACTTCTGCGGTGATTGCGGGACTCGAATCTACCATGCCCTGGAGAGATCTCCGGGCACGATCAACATCAAACCGGGAACACTCGATGACTCGAGCGACGTGACGCCGGCCCTGCACATCTGGGTTTCAAAGAAGCGCGGGTGGGTAACTTTGCCCGACGACGTTCCGCAATTCGAAGAGCAACCGTCTTAGCGCGAAGCGACGCGTAATCAGCCCGGTGCAAGCGGCCAGGCTGGTCTTCGCACCATCCCCAACTCTTCATGAGCGGCTTCATACAGTTGCGCTGGTACCGCTTCCGGACCCGCCAGGGCAGCTAGCAAGCCAAACCCCTTTTCGGGGTGTGTTTCAAGAGACGAAAACAATTCGATGCGACGCGCACGGGCGGCGTCGCCGAACTCAGCCTCAACACTGGACTGCATTGCAGCCGCAACACGCAGGCCATGCATACGCGACCGCCGTTCGTCGGCGTAGGCAGTGAAGGCGCGTGCGCTCCAATCTGAGCCGTTCAACAATACGTCGCGCACCAAGCGAACGTCACGATGGGCGATTGAGAGACCTTGCCCGATCAACGGATCGTTGTGACCAGCCGAATCGCCGACCAGAACCACACCATCAACAGCCACGTGTTCACTGATGGCATCCGAATTGGGGAAGCTTCGACAAGGGCCTGCTGCAACCGCGGTCGAAAACGCTGCGCTAGGTGGACAACACTTCATCTGGCAAGCGTCGATCAACGCCTGTGCCCCGTCGGGTCCCGCGAAACGAGCCTTGGCTGCCAAAGTGTGTGCCGCGTACAACCGCACGCGCCCGCCGCCTTGCGGAAACGCTAAGAACGAAGTTTCGCCTTCGGTCGCAATCACCTGAAGATCAACCGGCCAATCAAACGCGCCATCTACGAGAAGTCCCGCAAAGAGATGATGAGGCTCATCGACGAATCGTTGGATACCGAGCATGCGACGGACGCTTGAATCTCTACCATCTGCGGCGACAACCAGGCGTGCGGCGAGGGTTTGCTCACCGGTACTATCGACGAACGTCACGCTGGGGTCAGTCCCGGCCGTCACGGCGACCACCCGTACACCACGGCGAAAATCCACTCCGGCATCGACCGCGGTGGATTGGTAAACTGAACAAAGGCGAGGATGGCCCAGACACAACGGCCCCGACACACCGGGGCTGAATATTTCTAGCGCCAACCCCGCAGCCTCGGCTTCGGCCGGAGCCAAGGTCTCATCGTAGGTAACATGACGCACCAAAGGGTGACCACCGGCGGCGACGATGTCGTCGTACAACCCCAGCTCCTTGGTCTCCGCGACTCCCCAAGGGGCCATCCATTCGCCACGCACCCGATCCTCGAAAACCTCGGAACGTTCAAGAACGGTGACATCCAGGCCGGCTCGCGCCGCAACCGTAGCCAGCGCTCCCCCGGCAGCGCCACCCCCTACAATGACAAGATCTTTCATCGTTTGTTTCTAACCCGATGCCAGCGTTGTTCGAAGATCTAATTGAAATTCTTTTAGCGCGGCGGACGATACGGCTTCTTCAGCTTGGGTTCTACGCCAGCGTCGATCCATTGCTGGACCCAACCGTTTCCAGCTTCCGGATAGGAGTCGATTCCCGCCAAATACGGTTTGATATCGAAAATCGGCGTGCCATCGAGAAGATCAACCCCGTCAACCGTGACAACCCCCGCATCGACATCAACCGACCGCATCGCGACATTGGTCATTCCGATTTGGGAGGGACGATTGGGAGCACGGGTTGCGAGCACGCCGCGCCGCGGACCACCGCGTGGGGGTTTTACTCGCGGGGCCCAGCCCGAGCTTCTATCAAAGAGGAAAAGCAGCCAGATTCGCGCAAACGAATCCAGATCAGCCAGTGCGGGTCGTACGTCAAGATCGATGTCGATGAACCCACGCGCGCCTTCATCATCAGGGGGTTGGTGCGGGGTGTCTTCCCGGCGGGTCCACGGCGTGCGGATCGTACCGATCGTACGGATTTCAAAATCGTTGCGCTGCGCCATAGCCTGCCTAATCCCGCATAACCCTGTTCAACTCGGCCGGATCCAGACGGGTTCCGGGCGGCCATTGATCGCACGACCAATCCCCATTGGCGACCTACTGTCTCCCGCAGCCGCCGCGCAACGGCTCGTTGACTCCCCGCCACTACCGACGCAAGCGTGGGCAAGACGGCGCGCAGACCGCGCGGGAAGGAGACAAGACATGCCGCGTATCCATAGCAACGGAATCGAGTTGGAATACGACACCTTTGGGAGTCCAAGCGACGAGCCATTGGTTCTCGTCATGGGCTTGGGCGCACAGATGATTTTGTGGGACGAAGCGTTTTGCGCAGAACTCGTCGAGCGCGGGTTCTTCGTGGTTCGCTTCGACAATCGCGACATCGGCCTGTCCACACATCTTCATGACCTGCCAAGCCCCAACCTGATACAGGTCGTGGCAGCAGCTTTGACTGGCAGGAAATTCAAGGCTCCCTACCTGCTTCGCGATATGGCGGCCGACACGGCTGGCCTGATCCGCGCGCTCGGTCTGGATTCGGCTCACGTTGTCGGCGCATCAATGGGTGGAATGATTGCGCAAACGCTTGCGGTCCAACATCCGACGCTAGTTCGATCGCTGACATCGATTATGTCCACACCGGGTGACGCCGACCTTCCTCGCCCTACTACTCGCGCGCTCACCGCACTGGCACGGCCTATCCCGCGCGCGAGAGACAAAGCGATCGAGCGCACGGTCAAACTTTTTCGCACAATTGGAAGCCCGGGCTTTCCGTTTGAAGAAGACCTGGTCCGCGATGTCGCCACTCGTTCTTTCGATCGCTCCTTCGATCGAAAAGGAGTCGCACGACAAATGGCGGCCATCATCGCCTCGGGCGGACGACGCGCGGTGCTAGCCGCAGTCAATGCACCAACATTGGTCATTCACGGCGACGCCGACCCACTAGTGCCACCGCAATGCGGTGTGGCTACGGCCGACGCGATCCGAGAAGCCGAACTCTTGATGATCAACGGAATGGGGCACGATCTGCCCCGTGCAAAATGGAAGACCATGATCGATGGCATTGCGGGTCTCACCGAGCGTTACCATAAGGGCAACGCGCAGCGATCTGGCTAAACTTCAGTTCAGAGAACACATAGAAAAGCGCTCGAGCCTTAAACGAAAACGGGCCGCCCACCAAATGGTGAGCGGCCCAATTTTCTTGCGAAACGTGCTTAGCGATCAGCTCAGGGAGCGCAAACCACTTCACCTACGCCACAAGGACACACGGTCTCGATCGGACACACAACGGTGCCGTCGTTGTTGTACGGGTCGTTTCCAGCTCCGCCATCCGGATCGAATTGGCAGGAACCACTGTCCGGACACTCGACATCCGACGTACAAGTTCCACCAGGGTTCGATCCACCCTGACAGGTATTGACGAGATCGCAGTCACCGCCGTCACTACAGTCAACGTCGATCCAGCTCGGATCGCCCGCGATCATCGCGTCAACCCAGCTGTCCAGGGTCGGCACACCGTCGGTGGTATCGGTGAAGATCTTGTCGCTTCCCCATACCGTGTGACGCGAACCCGCGCCCGTGTAAGAGCGGAAGTTATCCGTGGCCGAATTCGCAGCAGAAATGTCACTGACGAAGTCACGCATACACGCGCTCCATTCGCAGGTGTTCTGCCACCAGTTCCCCCACTCCGCGATGTCGTTGATATTGGGGAACTTCATCACGTTGTAGAATGCCGACTGGCCGCCACCGCTACCGTCATACGCGCTTTGGTACTGCGCGAATCGGTGCTGCGGGAACGCCTCTGCAATACGGATCCACATTTCGGGGCTTGAAAGCTCGACGGCCGAGTCGACACCCAGAACTTTCGGAAGCACGCTGTCCACGCCCCACTCGGCGATGCTGTTATCCAACCATTCCTGAGTGATAACGCCGGTCCCGGCGTCGCCGAGAACGTTGTGCGTAACCGAGGGGTAGACAACTTCCATCAAGTTAATTGAGTTCATGATCGCACCGTAAGAGCCGGCGCTCGAACCCGTGGAGAAAACCTCTTCGGGATCAACAAAACGCTCGCGTGCCCACTTCTCGGCCAAGCGTGCATGTTGAAAACCGCGGTGGAAGGTTAGGCCACCGTTTGGGTAGGTGGTCGTTCGATTACCCCAGTGCACGTCGCCTGAGCAATACGACACAAACACTACGTGCCAATCTTTGAATTGGTTATCGATGTGCTGTGACGCGTAGCCGGTACCGGCAATATCGGGATTGTCACCCGCGCCGGTTTCCGCCTTCATCGTGTTGGCGATGTAGCAGGTTCCCGTGCTCCAACATGCGCCACCACCTTGGTAGTACATGAGAAGCTTGTTCACAGTGCCCTTCTTGTAGTGGAACGAGTAAGGGGTGTCTTTCACGCAGCGGGGCTTTAACAGTAGCTTCTCGTACTGCACAGTTGTCTCGCCCCAGCTTTCCTCACCGGAACCTGGCGTACCTTCCACGACGTGGGTGAACACGAACGGTGCGTCGGGCGCGATGACCGTGGAGAGCCGAACCCCCTCGACCAAGCCTTCCAGAGCGGCCTGGGCAGAAACAACATCGGGCTGCCCCGCTACGCATTTCGGTTCAGCCTTACCGAACGCCACTGTAAACTTGTCTTGGGCTTTGACCAGTGAGGCCGCTTTGCGGCTGCGATCGGTATCCTTGACTGGAGCCTTGATGAATTTGGATTCCACTTTGAGAATCCCACCGCAAAACTTGGCAGCCGCCGAGAACAACCCGGCCCGGCATTTACGATCGTCGGAATCGTTGTTGTCGACCCCGTTGTTGACGGTGTCTGAAATCCCGCCAATCCCGCCAGCCAGCAGTGCCACTGCCGCCGCCGAGTCGACAGTGGCGAGACTGCAGTCTACGCCTTTCTTCGTAGACCTGGCCTCTTCCTTGGCCCATGTGTCCGTCAACTTGTCGGCGGCTTTGGCAATCGCCGCGTCGCGGTTGGTTCCGCCGGAATCCTTGGACGGGGCTTTCGCGTACTTTGACCAGGCTTTCAGAGCGCTTTGGCAATACTTGCTGGCGGCCTTTTGCTTACCAGACACACATTTATTTGTAGGATAGACGCCGGCTTCGGCATCGGTCGTGGTCGCCACCGTAAAGGCGGCGATCATGGCTACTGCAACAGTTCCTGCGCAGAGCGCAGACGCGGATCGCTTCATATGGTTCTCCCCAAGTTGAAATCCATCCCTCCAGCCAGAAGGCAGTGGCGTGACTGCGCCCCTGGGCGCACCGCGTCAAAAGTAAGGGTTCGGATCGTCGATCAATAGTAAGTTTGGAGCGTACGGATCTGTCAGTAGTAAAGTCAAGGTAGCGCCGGACTCAAAGGGTTCTGGCGCGTAAACAGTCGGCACCTACCTCGCCACCCCGCTTCCCCTCGACAGTCACGCCGTACCTTACTAGAACACGTTCTAGTCCGCCGCCAACGACGGACCATGTTGCGCATCTTGCCAACGAACGTCGAGGAAATAGCCATGTCTTCCGCCCCTTACGCCATCGTCACGTCTGATGCCCATGCTGGAGCCAGTATCGTGGCTTACCGCGATTACCTCGATCAGAAACATCAGCGAATCTTCGATGAACGGCGCGGCACCTACGCCAACCCGCAGCGCAAACACATCGGTTCGAAAAAACACAAGAATTGGGACGACGCCGAACGTCTAGCCGACATGGATCGTGAGGGGGTAGCTGGGGAAATCATCTACCCCAACACCGTGCCCCCGTTTTTCCGCACCTCGGTTCTAATTTGCGGCAACCCGAGCACCGAGAACTACCCACTTTGGTTGGAGGGAATTCGCGCCCATAACCGCTGGCTCCTGGATTTTCAGAACCAGCATCCCGACCGTCGAGCCGGTGTCGGCATCGTCTACCTGAACGATATCGACGAGGCGATAAAAGACGTGGAATGGATCGCGAAGAACGGGCTCAAGGGCGGCATCTTGCTGCCCCAGGTCCCAGACGACTGTACCCATATTCTTCCGCTGTACTCGCCCGAGTACGATCGTTTTTGGAAGGTCTGCGAAGATACCGGCGTCGTGCTCAACCATCATGGCGGCACCGGCTCTCCCGACTACGGGCGGTATCCGATTTCTTTGCCGATCCGGATGCTTGAGACCCCGTTCTTTTCAACACGTAGCTTTGCTCACCTTTTACTTGGCGGTGTATTCCATCGCTTCCCCAAGTTGCGTTACATCGTGACCGAAGCGGGTTGCGGCTGGGTTCCACAGGCGCTGGAGCAAATTGATCGGGTCTGGGGGTTCGTCAAGCAGGGGTTTGTCGGCGAGTTCCAGTTCGACGCGGATTCAATTACTCCCGAGTCGCCAAGCTTCTACGCCAAGCGCAACGTGTGGTACGGCGCCAGCGCAGCATCACCGTCAGAGATACGCGACCGTCACGCGGTCGGCGTGGATAGGATTTGCTGGGGCAGTGACTATCCGCACTACGAAGGGACGTATCCGCATACACGCCTGTCTTTGCGGCACACGTTCAATGACGTACCAGAAGAAGAAACCCGTTCGATGCTGGGAACCAATGCGGCGAAGCTCTACGGCTTTGATCTGGAAAAACTCGCGCCGCTTGTCGCACGGATCGGCCCCGTTCCGTGTGACGTTAGCGTGCCGTTAGCCCCCGGAGAGATCCCCACTGACACCATGTCCATGGCCTTCTCGCGTTGACGCGTCGAAGGCCTGCGCGCGTTCATCCGTAGGCCACGGTTGCCATTGGCGCATGCGCGAAATCTCGACTTGGCCTCGGTCAAGTTCGCCGCGTACCGCGTCGTAAATAACCCAGGCCATCGAGCGTCCGGCCATCGGTTGCGATTCCACCGTAACCACGCGTAGCTCGCCTTCTTCGAAATCACACTGCTCTTGAATCGCGCGTAGAAGCTGCGGCCCATGCAGGTGACCGTCGCCGAAGTTCCAGCCAAGCGCCAGACCCGCGATCAACTCACCGTCCATCCATTCATACGCTTCGATATCGTCGACGGCTTTCGGAATGGCCTCGTGCAGCACGCGCCCCTGCAAATGCAGTAATCTAAACGTGGGCGTCATCATCATCGCCGCGTCAACCTCATCTTCGTTGTCGATGAGACGAGCCAACTGATCCCGCATCAGGGGAGCCACCTTTACGAGGCGGTCGAGTTTTCGAATGCTATCGCCGCGAAACAGCCACACGCTGTACGCCCAATTTCCGGCGTAGTAGCGCATCGCCATGAGGAAAGAGACACGCGAAGGCACAAAGTTTCCAAACAGCGGAACGGCGAAGAGCATCGCGAACAGGAACACTCCAAGAACCGGGGCTTGGGTTATGGCTGCAATGCTCGCCTCAGCGTGACGGCCGAAAAGAAACGCACCACCGAAAACCATCGCTACGTTCCATTCTATCGGCATCCCCATGGGTAGGTTGCCCGCAATGAAGCAGTGAAACGAAATCATGACGGCCAGGGCAACAAATGTAACTGTCCCGCCATTGCCTGCGAGCAAAACAAGCGGGAACCCGTACTCGACCAAAGTTCCCATGTGGGCCAAACCTTCAGCGACCCGCGAGGGCCTCAAGTCGTTCGGGTACCCCTCATAGAGCGCTTCGCGTAGCCGCTGCGGCACGAACGGACTGTTCGTGAGCATCACGCAAATCACCGACGGGAAGTGAGAGTTCAGTTTCGACGTCGCGGCCCAGAACCAGATTGCAAGCCACACCAGCTTGCAGCCCGCGATCCAAACGCCGCTCGTAGGCGCAAATGCCAGACACACTGCCGCAACCCAATAGTGTTCGGAACGAGCAGCCAAAAAGATCGTCTTGTCGGTCAACCCCAATATCGGAACGAGCACCGCGATCGGCACCACCAGGGCGCTCGTGATTTCTGGTGCAACCAAAGCGCGAAGAATCAAAACTAGCGTGGCCGCGTAAAGCGCGACATCAAGCGGCGTTCGGCGAATCCCACCGAATACGGGTAGTCCCGGAACGAGCGCGAGCTTCGTCGTTCCTGGCCGCAAAAAATGCAGCGCGCCGCCAATGGGCGGAATAAAGCGCCCTGTCAGCGGCCCCGTCGAACAACCCAGCCCAAAGCCCTCGTAGAACAGTGACCAAAGCACCGCCTTCTGAAACGCCGTCGCCGTTAGAGCCCATCCTGGAAACGTGGTGATCGATCCGAACCCCGGGGTCAGTGAGCAGAAAAACCACCACCCACCGACGTACAGAAAAGAGATTTTGAAAATATAGAGGGCGTAAACGGCCGGTGGCGTAGCGGTGGTCCGAAACAGCCATGTGCGGCACAACAATCGGATACGTTCGGTGAACGGGGCCGCGCGCAGGCGGGCGATATCGTAGGGAGGCAGATCGTCGTGCATAGTTTTCCAAGCGACTCGCGCACTGGCCAGTTAGCGCGAGTCTCGCGACGACGCCAACGCCGCCCGGCCAGGTTCGCTTTATAGTCGTCGCCAGCCACCGGCTGCCACCCACAGCAGCACTTCCGCCCCGCTTTCTCGGAATGCTAAAGCGACCCTTGGCGTTGCGATTAAATGCCGACGGCGCGAACATCGCCGACGCGGCTCGCCCCTTGCAGAGAACGCCCAACCTCAGCCGCAAGCAGAATCAGGAGCCTCATGACTTTCAAACAACGCCCGACCAGTTTCAAAATCGCCGCTTTTCTCTTGCCTCTTTCGTTCGTGCTCTATGTGAGCAGCCTGACCATGCGCGTGGCCAGCGTCGAGGGTCGGGTCGATCTGGATGCGGCCGGCATTCAGCAGGCCCTTGTTGCCGATTTTGAGAAAAACCTTCCGGTCAAGGCGATCACCGCCGAAGTCTCCGGGATGATTTTCGAGGTCATCAAAGAGCGCTTCCCGGTATTCGCCAACGACAACACGTTCAGGATGATCAACGAAAGCGTGACATCGCAGGTCACGACGCGCGGTCCGAAAATTCTGACTAGCATGATGCCGCAACTCGACATTCCGGCGCCTGAACCCGACATTCGCGAAGTACGACTGTTGCAGACAATCCGCGACCTTTGGGAAATCGATGATGTATTTTTGGCCACCTGCATCACCCTATTCACCGTCGTCTTCCCAATCTCGAAGTACATAGCGCTTGCGTGGCTGACCTTCGGGGCGGCGGCCACAACCTCGCGCAAGCGCGTGTTGTCGTGGCTAAAGTCGTGGGGGCAATGGTCGATGGGCGACGTGTTCGTCGTTGCCTTCATGGTCGTGTTTTTGAAGATCAACACGAGTGTGGTCAGCAGCTCGACTCTGGCAGAAATCCGCGTCCGGGTAGCCGTAGAGTCCGGGATGTACCTGTTCGCCGCTTCAGTGATGCTGGCGATGATTTGTTCGATGCTGCTGTCGGCCAGTGAGCCATCCGATGCGTGACACGGCAGTGACACGGCAACTTCAGGACTAGTCCAAAAAGTCTCCATCCTTTAACCGCTGGGGTACATACTTTTCGGTAACGTAGGAAATATCCTTTGAGATCAGCGCTTCGACTTCCAGCTTGAAGCCGTTCTTGAGCATCAACTGGATTTCGCGCTGCCACTCCCGCTTGTTGGCGAACCACGGGTAAGCCGCGATCTGCTTCGCGCGTTTAATGTCGTTGTCGTTGAGGTCAATCGTTACCGACGGAGTTAACTCGCAGGCAGTGTAGTCCTTGCTGCGAAGACCGATGAAGCGGGCATCGGGAATCGCCATACGCTGCGATTCATAGGCCAAATTAATCGACCCCTGCTTGAGCACCGAATAGATGTAGTACCCCCAAGGGTCGTTATCGAGCAGGCAATACACCGGTAGTTTCAGCTCGTTGTGCAAGCGGTACAGCATGCGGCGCACCCCGCGCGGAGGTTGGCCACCACCGTGGGTAAGAATGCACTTGTGGGTGCGCCAAAACTTATCTTCGTTAAAGCGCTGCCAAACAGTGTCCTTTTCGACGTGCAAGACGAACTTCGCATCGCAGCGCCCAAACTCGATCACGTCGGGCTCCACGATCGATGGAATCCCATAGCCGCCCGATCCCATATGTGCACAGTCAATTACGTCGCCATTGTCGGTCAACGTAATTTCACCGACCATGTCGCCCTTCTTCTGAGCGTAGAGATGCAACTGTTCGCGCAGGGCGTTTAGGGTGACTTCAATGTCCTCAATGATCGGATCGCAATCACCCTGGTCATCGAACGTCTCTTCCTTGGTGCCCGGGATGGTGTGCTTGAGAAGATAGTACAGACCACGAATCGATGTGGTCTTGCCCTCGTCAATCAGCTGCTTGCAGCCCGAGCCGACCAGCACCGACTGCATGTAGCTCTTGGCCTGCGAGAGATTGAACAACTCGCGCCGATTGGTGCCTGTGCCCATTTCGATGAAGCGCTTGCGCTTGTTGTAACTTACGTTGGACAAGGAGCGAGAAGGAATCTCCAAGTGCGGCGTGCGGCGTTTGGAGGCCGCGGTGACCACGGAATCGGCCAAGCCTCTTAGTGACGCAAGCGTGCGTTGATCGACCTCGTTCCGCGCAGCGGCCAGTGCCGCGTTCTTGGCCGCTCGTGCAGCCTCCGCCTTGGCCGCAGCTTTCGTCGAGCCAGTTTTTTTCTTGCCGGTCGCCATCGAAATCACACCAGGCGGAGCTGTTCGCCCGCCCTACCCTTGGCCGCGTTCTTAACCGCGGGGCCTTTCTTTGCCGTTTGTTTCTTCTTGGTCGTCTTCTTGGTTGGTTTTGCCGCGATTTTTTTCTTCGGCGATTTCTTCGAAGACTTCTTCGACACCTTCTTGGCGACCTTCTTGGCGACCTGAGCGACTTCCTTCGGTTTCGCCTTGGCGCGCTTCTTCGGCGCCTTTGTCGCTCTGACCCGGGGAGTCCGCACGCCGCCGTTCGTTGCGGGCCCGGCGTCACCACCATCGAGACGATCGCCAGTAACAACGGCTCCTGCATCATCGACAATCAGAACGTTGTCCCCGTAGAATTCTTCTTCGCCTTCTTCTATGCGCTTGCCGGCATCGTCCATTTTCAGGTCGGCTTCGGCTGTCTTTCGCTGTGCGACTTCAAGAAGTTGCTCATAGACGACTTCCGGATCGGCCTGGTTCAGCTTACCAACAGCGGTCGCGACTTCGCCGAGATAGCGAAGAAAAATACTACGACGCTCACCTTCCTGCTTAACACGACGACGACGACGCAAGTAAATTGACAACTTGCGTCCCACAGCCTGGAGCGCGAGTCGCAGTTCCTTTTCGATTTCGGGGTATGAGGCGACCGCCTCTTTCGATTCGCTGGTAAAAGGCACCCACACGCTACCCATGTGAACAACGATAGAAATCGGACCACCCGGGAGTTGCCCACGTGACTGCGTCAGACCATACGCACGCCAGTTGGTCTTCATCACGGCCTTAGTAATCGCACAGCCGCCGGCTTGGAACTGCAGCGGGACACGATTGGCATAGCGCATGACCTGCATGCCCTGACCATCGGAGACGGTGACCGATTGCATGGCCTCAAAAAGTTTTTCGAGGCAAACGTCATCGACTTTCGATGGCGACTGACGAGCCGTGAAGCCTGCTGCCTTCAAAATCCGGTCGGCGCTATCGGGGCCCAGCCCATCGAACGAATTGACCAAGAACTGGCGCATGCTGCGAGCGTCACTTTCAGCCAAAACCTCGCGCAGCCCATCGAGCGAAACCTTCTCAACCGGGCTGCCACCACCAAACGCCAACGCGACCTCAATCTGGAACGGGTTGCCGCGATACACCGAAGGTGGCCGCGTAGAGGCAACATAAAACTCAGCGGGGACAACTTGATGGAGTCCCGCGAGCAGCAGCGGTTCTCCTATCGGCGAGATACAGTCGGTCGAGGGCGCAGAGATTTTGGTAGATTGCAGCGAACTATGGAGACGGTCGGCTTCGTCGCGACCAATACGCTTTGTGGACGCGCGAGAGGAAAGCTTTGCGGACTTGCAAACTTTGCTGGCTATGCCGGGACTGACGCGTGAAAAACTTTTAGTGAGAAACTGCGACAAGGTCTGCCCCTGCGCATCTTTCAACATCGTGATGAGACGGCCGAGTTCTACACCATAGGGATGGGGCTTGATCTCTTTCGCTTCCGGCGGAAGTTCAAATGTGGAGCGCCGGTATGTGTGCTGATTATCGTCGGGGTCGTGATAGTGGAGCGTCGCGTGCGGATTCGTGATCGCGGTTTGCTCCAAATACTCGTCAACGCTGCCGCGACCGCGTTTGTATCGTGCTTCCAACTCGATCGTCACACGCGTGCCGCTTTTCACTTCCTGCGGCGCGGCACCTTCTTCGTCGGGATCGTAGTGGCTGTCCCACGCGATTCCGTGTTCGGCCATGTAGGCGCGACCCTTTTCGCCGGGCGCGATGTCGAGACCATTGCCGCGTCCGTTGTGAATTTCGGGCTTGTTGTTCTTCGTGTCGATCTCCACCTCATAATAATGAACAGGAGTTCGAATCGAGAGTTTGGAGACGATCTTGACTGGCTTGCCGGTCGTGAGCTTGCCGTACATGCCAGCCGCGCTGATACCGATGCCCTGCTGGCCACGACTCATACGCAAGCGATGAAATTTGGAGCCGTACAGCAGCTTGCCGAAAATCAACGGAATCTGCTTTTTAACGATACCGGGGCCGTTGTCCTGGACGGAAACACGGAACCGGTCTTGGGTGGTTCGCTCGATGGCCACCCAGATTTCGGGAACGATGCCCGCTTCCTCACAGGCGTCTAGCGAGTTGTCGACGGCTTCCTTGACGGTAGTCAGAAGGGCCTTGCGCAGATTGTCGAAGCCGAGCAGGTGACGGTTCTTCGCAAAGAACTCACTGACCGAGATCTCGCGCTGCGCCGCCGCCATCGACTGGGCGGTCGCATTCTTACGAGCCTTGGGCTTCCTAGTTGATCCGGCGCTCCGCGTCCCCACTTCTTCCTCTCCGGCGCCTCTAGCGGCGATCTTGAATCAGTGGAATTTGGCCGGGACTGACCGGCGAGTCGAGACGAAGGTTCTGCGTTCCCAGCCTGCCGCCCACCACAGCTGCCTCCAGCCTCAGCCTAAATCGGGGACGGGTACCTATTTTTCCTAAATAGGTACCCGTCCCCGATTTCTCTATTCGCAAGGTTCACGTCAGTCCGGGTCAGGCTCAGACTCATCCCACCACCATTAAAAATGGCCAGGCCGGTCGTGATCACCGATGCCATAGTGTCCCCGGTGGTCGTCCCGTTGGTGGGAGAGGTGTAGAAACGCTCAGGCGACGTCAATGGATGCTTGGTCGTAAACTTGCCCATCTTACGGTCGTTCAGGGCCTCAATCGGCAAAATCACAACCGCACCCGACGCCGCAAACTTCACTTCGCCACTAACTTCCGCCGAGTCGCTGCTAGCCCAGCGATCCCATTTCGAATTGCTGCTCTGCAGGGTGCTGAAATCCAGGACCAGGTTCAGACGCACCGCAGACGCGCCGAGGTCTCCCGCCAGCGTGCCCTCCTGAATCCAAGGAGATTCGCCCTTGGCCTGCTTGAACGCCATAGCAAGGCCGCCCATCACCCCTAGGTAGGACGGATTGAACATCGACGTGCCAGTGGCCGAAAAGATGTGCTAGCGGGTTTGGCCGGCCTTACCCAACGCTGCCTCGGCGTCATCGCAAATGGTGTCGGCCAGGGCCTGCATGCCGGCGACATCCATCGCCCTTCATCTGGTAGATGGAGCGAACCTTTGATTCGACTCGACGCTCCGACGACGGCAACAGGCCGCGGCTGGTCGCGGCACTGGCCGATGTTTGGATACCGTACAAAACGTTGCACTCGCTCAAAAAGTCCTTGCCCGGTGTCTTGTTGGCTCTTCCGTCCTTGGCCTCGATAAACGTGCTGGCCTGCGAAGTGGCCGAAGCGTCTCCGTCAAATCTGAGGCGCCGCAGGTGCAGTGGCCATACCGCCACAGCCGGAAATCAAAAGCGCAAGCGCAACTGCAAAACACCCGATACTCACTATAGAAACCTCGAAATGCTTGGTCGTTCGGTCAAAAAAAACGGCTCCGGGAACGACGCCGGAACCGACTATATTCGCGATCTGAAAAACTCTGGCGACCCCCGGCCCGTGCACAACACGCTAGTCTCCCGCCCTGGGTACTGGACGCGCTCCCACCGGATCGCGAAGGGGCCGCTCGCGGGCGAGCCCAACCTCGGCCGGCGAAAACGGTTCTACATTTTCTAGCCCAGAAAACTCGGAGAGCACGTAGTCCAGCAGGCGCGCCAAACGGGCATCGTCAACAGGAGCCTGCGCGACTCCGGGAACGCGCATGAGATAATCTCGGCCGCCGTTGGCCGTCATGACCGGGCCAAGCTCGTGCAACGACGGAACGGTTTCAGATCCGGTCCCGTCCATGAGGTGGCAACCCGCGCAGTGAAGGACGTAGTCGTGGCGAACCAAACTCGCAGCTGACGCAGCTGACGCAGCTGACGGAGTCGACACCGATTGGGGACTGGTCAATACGATTGCCGCATTCTCGGCAGCCACAGCATACGTGGCCATCAGCACGAGCAACATGCTCGCTGTACCCCAAACAGCCGACTTCATTTTTCGGGTTGAGCCTCGACGGCCAAACCGATCACCATCGCTGTAGAACAGTTGTAGATCTGTGAGCTCGCCCCCCCGCACCAATTCACATCGTTGCTTCGATACGGGTGGTAAATCGGACGATCGCCTTCGTTGCGGTGGCAGAAACACCGACCGCAATAGCTCTTGCCACAGCAGTCGTTGTACCAAATCACATAGTCTTTTCCGTCGGCCGGATTGCGACACGTTCCGATCCAGGACACTGGCGACATCTCGGTCCCCGGCGGGCAAGCCTTGTGGGAACCACCACAACACGAGCACAAAAATCCATCGATGGCGCAATGCCGCCAGTACTCGCAGCGCATCGGATCTCCGAGTGGACCGTCGATCCCTTCAGGTGCCGCCGGTGCGCGTGAACTTGAAGCTTGACCACGGGCTACGGGCAAAAGCGGTATCGCAGCGGCGCCCACCAGCAATGCGGCAAAGCGTCCGAGGAACCCACGGCGAGGCATCCTGCGCGCCGCTTCACGCGAGTAGCGTTCCATCGTTCGATCGAGTCGGTTCATGCTCCGCCTCCTGTAGAAACGCCTTCCGGACCGTCTCCCTTGTCCAACTCCGCCGGATCTGCGTGATCCGCCAACCAATCCTGGATCGACGCAACTCCCAGCCTTTCGGCTTCGAACAGGCTTTCCAGGTGTTCGCGTGTGTTGACCAAGCCCTTCGCTCGCAAAATCCCTTCTGCATCGATCAAAACGGCGTAAGGAAGTTTCGCTACTTCGAAACTAATCCCCAGGGCCGCCGACACGACATACGGCATCTCTTCAAGATCATGATCGGACACGAAACGGCGATGCTCTTCCTCATCTCCATCGCTTGCCAACACCACTCGAAGCGGAGGCACTTGGGATCGAGCCACACGTAAGACCGTTGGCAACAAAACCTTACAAACCGGACAGGTTGGAGACAGGAAGAACACAAGCGTGCGACGACCATCGTCGGCCGGGCCGCCGATCGAAACTGGGGTACCAGCCAAGGTCGGTACTTCCAGCGTTGGTGCAGGCTCACCAACCTCGGGACCCGAACGGTTTAGCATCGCGCCCGCCGGAGCGAGACGTTCGTGTAAGACACCGACCTGTCTGATCAGCGCCAGCACGATGAACGCCAAAGCCACGACGACAACCCAAAGTAACACGTTGGAGATCAACAGGGTTTCGTTCATATCTGTCTCTCCAACGCCCGGGAAGCCCAGGAGGAATGCATCGAATTCTGCGCAACCAGTAAGCGTTCGATCGATTGCCAGGCTAAAGCCGCAGCAGCAACGCACGCGAAAACAGTTACCGCGTCTAACCAATGAAGCGAGCGAGAAACCGGTGTGACGAACAAACTGGAACCGGCAACCAAAAGTGCGACATTTCGGACGATCAGTGCAGGCCCTAGTCTTTGATACAGTTCTGGACCGCCGCAACCGCAGTCGATGTCTCGGCGCCCACGCGCAACGTTCACGGAAATCGCAGTCGTATACGCGAGCAGAAGGCCCGACACCGCAGCGGCCGCCACAAACGGCGGCGCGAACAGTGCCGCGAGGCCAGTCGCCCCTTCAAAAACGACAATCGCCGTGCCGGCCGCGCGCACCCAGGTTTTCGGCAGTATTTCGTAAGCCCACAAGGTGCGCCGAAAGGCGTCGAGATCGGCGATCTTGTGACGCACGCCGACTGCAAAAAGACCGGCAAAGCACAGCCGAACAATCAGCTGTACGATCAGGTCGCCCAGAAAAAAAGCGATCACGGAAGCGCCATGATCCCGCCGGAAATTCCGGATTCTTCAAGGTTTCGAACATGCTCACCGGTCAACGCGTCTAGGACACCGATGGCACCGAGTTCGGAGTGACGAACGAACAACAACGGCTGTGCGTCCTGGGTGACAACAACGCTGTGCGCGCCTAACGACGGCAGCAGCCACGAAATTGCGCGGTAGGCGAAACTGTCGGATTCAAGATCAAGATACGGACGAAGAAACGGAGCTACCAACCCTGGGGCTTCATACGTCGCCACCGAAGTGCGCGCGTGGCTATCGTAGACCCGAATCTCGAAACCCGGATCTTTGTGTGAACCCGGACCGCCCTGGTGAACAAGCGAATATAGACGTCCGCTGTCGCGATGCAGTGAGAGGTGCTGTACTCCGCCGATCCTCCAACCATCCGCACGCTCGGAGTCAGAGAATAACGACCACCGCTTGCTAAGACTCGGCACATCGCCTGACGTTTCCACTTCGTGAAGCCAGCCGTCGAAGGAAGCAAAGAGCCATTTCGACCCGTCGCGTACCCCTTTTTCGGTAATCGGATCTTCGACGACATCAAAGAACGGTTCGCTCGAAACTAACGCCGCCGACTCTCCGGTCTCGTCGAGCTGTACAGCCATCGCGGTACCGTTGCCGCACAGCATGATGAAACTCGCTGGCCCCGTAGGATAAACTCCAGCGCAACCTGCCGTATCGATGGTTGCCACGAAACGTCGTGCGATGAGATCAACAACTCCGACGGCTGCGGTCGGATTCTGGCTGAAAACAACTAGGAAACGCCCCTCATCCAAGACATCCACGAGGCCAACACCGTGGCCGGCCTCGGCGGTGTGAATCGGCAACTTGATTTCGCCAACTACGCCAAGACTTCGAGAGTCATAGATTGTGACGAAATCGGAGCGCTCACCGTAGTGTCCCCGCGCATACACGGACTCGACCATGTAGAACTCACCGCGGACACGGGATCCGAGCGGAGCGCGACCCGCGATGTTGAAATTTGTGTCAATCGCTCCAAGGACGTTGCCGTCGTCACCATCGAAGAGCAAAGAGTGTTGGAAAATGCGGTCCGCGACCCAAACCCAGTGGTCGCCAGTGGTGTCGGGCAGGCTGGCTACGATCCCGTGAGGGTCTGCCTCAAGCTCGGCAGACGCGGCGCCGGCTCCCGCGAGGACGGTCCCCGCGACGACGACCAGCGCGAGCAGCGGCAAAGCGAACAACGGCGCTTGGACGTGAAAGGGGTGCCGTAATCGCGACAATCGCGTCTCGCGCGTCTCGTCCGACTTTCGCCTCATTTCCGTTTGGCCCGTTGCGTCCGTCGCGCCCGTTTTGCCCGGCCTGTTCATGTTGCCCATGTTGCCTATGTTGCCCATGTTGCCTCACGCTCATGGCGCCAGTGCCGTGAACGGTCGAAGTATAAACGAGTGCCAAGTTCAAGGAACAACTCGAGCCTAGATCGTCCTTGTTTGGGGGCGCCTTCCTTCAGCTTCCCACGCCCATGCGACGAGCGATGATCAACTTCATGATCTCGTTGGTCCCGGCGTAGATCGATTGTACGGCGGCGTCGCAGTAATCCTGCGAGATCGGATACTCGTGCATAAAGCCGTAGCCCCCGTGCAGTTGCAGGCACTGGGCCGCGACCCGCTTTTGCAGATCGGTAGTCCACCATTTCGACATGCTGACCTCGGTCACAATATCGTCGCCACGAACATGGGCCGCCAACAGCCGGTCAACGAATACCTGGCCAATCTCGATTTCACTCGCGAGTTCGGCTAGCCGGAACTGCGTGTTCTGGAAATCCCCGATCGATTTGCCGAAAGCTTTGCGCTGGTTCACGTAGTCTACGGTATCGTCCAGTGACCGTCGGCACGACGCGATGGAGCCGACGCCAATGCAGAGACGTTCCTGCTGAAGCTGCTGCATCAGATAGTAAAACCCCTTGCCTTCTTCGCCAAGGAGATTCGAGCGCGGCACTCGGCAATCTTCAAAAATCATTTCCGAAGTGTCCTGGCCTTTCAGTCCGATCTTGTGAAGATTGCGGCCGCGCACGAAACCCGGTGCGTCGGCTTCGACCATGATCAACGAAATTCCCGAATGCCGCGCAGCCGGATCTGTTTTGGCGACAACGATCGTCGCGTCGCAGTTCTGCCCATTCGAAATAAACGTTTTTGCCCCATTGATGACGTAGTCGTCGCCGTCCTTGATCGCACGGGTTTGAACGTTTGCAAGATCGGAACCCGTACCAGGCTCTGTCATCGCGATCGCTAGCAAGCATTCGCCAGAGATCGCCGTGCGGTAGAACTTCTCTTTCTGCTCGGGCGAACCATAGTGCCGCACGTAAGGCATGCAGATATCGGAATGCAGTGACATCTGCACACAGTGGGCGCGTGTGTATGCCAGCTCTTCCATGATCACGGCGTCGTAGAGAAAGTCACCGCCAGCACCGCCATATTCTTCTTCCGCGTTGGCACCAAGAAAACCTTCGGCCCCCATTCGCTTCCAGATGGCCTTGGGAGAGATTCCGGCTGCATTCCAAGCTTCGATGTTCGGCACGATCTCGGCCGCCACAAAGCGCTTGAAGGCGTCGCGAAACATGTCGTGTTCTTCGCTGAAAATTTCTCGTTTCATCGTGTGTGTTTCCTGAAAATTAGGCGTGCGGCGCCGATTCAATCGAGGGCCGGGAAAGAGCTGTATCTCCGTTTCCTGTCTCGGAGCGCGCGCGCGAGCAAGCGCGTACGAAATCAGGCCAAGCCCGCGTCGAAAGGGCATCACCGAGAAACGCATGTTCGCGAGATGGACTTCACCGCCAAGCCGATGAAGGGATACGTATTCGTCGCGTCGTGGGGCACGAGCAAAAACGCCGACCTCAAACGCTAGGTCGATCGCGGTCTAGCTTTCGCACCCACCCTCGCCGACAGCTGAAACCCGGGAGAAACAATCAATGCGCATCGAAACCGCCGTACCCTTAGGAAATTGGAGAGCCGTATCTGCAGCCGCCCGCCGCGCCGAGGCCGCGGGGTTTGATGGGCTCGAGAGCTTCGAGATTGCCGCCGATCCTTTCGCGCCGCTGGTCATCGCGACGCTGGCCACCGAACGCATACACCTGGGAACAGCCATCGCCGTATGCTTTCCGCGAAGCCCAATGGTCATGGCCAACATCGCCTGGGATCTGAACGTCGAAAGCGGCGGGCGTTTCACACTCGGGTTGGGAACGCAGGTCAAAGGGCACAACGAACGTCGTTTCAGCGTTCCTTGGAGTCCGCCACTTCCTAGGCTTCGCGAGTATGTGGGGGCACTTCGTGCGATTTGGAAGACCTGGGAAACCGGCGAGCCTCTCGCCTTTGAGGGCAAGCACTACAACTTCTCGTTGATGACCCCGGAGTTCTCGCCCAAGCCGTCCGGAATCGCGCCTCCTCCGATCACTGTGGCTGCAGTAAAGCCGGCGATGCTTAAAACAGCGGGACGCGTCTGCGATGGCGTGCGACTTCACGGATTCGCAACCCGCAAGTACCTTGAAGAAACGGCGATGCCCGCGTTGGTGGAGGGAATGGAGATGAGCGGACGTGATCGCTCGAACTTCGAGATCTGGGGCGGTGGCTTTATCGCCACAGGGCGCGACGACGAAGCGGTCAACAAGGCTCTGGAAGGTATTCGCTACCGTATCGGCTTCTACGGCTCGACGCGCAGCTACCATGGCGTGCTTGCCGCACACGGCGCCGAGGACCTCGGCATGAAACTTCACGACATGTCTAAGCAGGGAAAGTGGAAAGAGATGGCCGCCGAAATTCCCGACGATCTTCTTCACGAATTTGTTGCGGTGGCGACCTATGACGGCCTGGTGGATATCGTCAGCAAGCGATTCGGCGGCATCACCGATTCGATCACCATCGATTTTCCAGCCGACGCCGATCCAGGATTTTTTGCGGAGCTAGTAAGCGACCTTCAAAAAATCCCATCCACCTTCGAGACGTTCGCCACCGCCTAAAAGAATCGGGGACGGGTACCGATTTAGCGTAAACGCTAAATCGGTACCCGTCCCCGATTTCTATTTCTTTAGGGCTATGTAGATCAAACCGTCGTCTTTCTTCAACGTGTTCATCGTCGCGCCGACACAAACACCTTCGCCGGTAATCAGCTGAATCGTCGGCGACACGTTTCCACCCAGGGCTGCAACGACGCCGAGAGGGAGCGAAGTCTGCCCTTTTGCCACATTGTTCTTACCAAGCGCATCAGCCTTGCCCTTGCCTGCATCTCCGCTTTTGAGACCAATCTTCGCAACGCCCTGAGTGGCCACGTCTTTGTCCTTGTAGCCGTATCCCTTCGTGCCCTTGGCCTTCCAACAAGGCTTGCCAGCACAGGTGTCACCCGCGCGCGCGACGACAAACTCCTGAACGAGATCGGAGAAATCATCATAGATACAAAGCGCCACTTCCGTGAAAGAGTTCACCGGGTCACCGAAGTCGCCTTGAACGGTGGCCTCCTCGATATTGGTCAACTTAAGCTTCATCTTCTCTTTGCCAGCTTTCTTTTCATTGTACTGAATGCTGGCCCGACCGCCGGTTAAACAACCCAGAGCCGGTGTCGCCGGGCACGCGGCCGGTACGGGAATGACTAGGCTGAAATCACCACCCTCAGAGATATTGAAGAAGGTTGCCGCCGGACCGGGGCCTGGGTCCAAAACGCATTCGACAAGCACGCGGGCCTGAGACGTCACGACGTTGGGAACGGCGATACTCTCGGATCCATCGTTGGGCGTATCGTCGGCCAAAACCGTAGCAAACGTCGCGCCGCTATCCGAAGAGAACAAAATGTCTACTGTGGAGCAATTCACCGGCGCGCTGTCGGTGTCGGCAATGTCCCACAGTACGGTCGCGGTGAGGTTGGAGGCCCACGCAGTACTGCCGACTGGGCTCGTTACAACGAAAGGCCCCGCACCACCATCCACCGAAAATGCCATTTCGTCGTGTGCGACTCCGCCGCCACCTGCACGATTGTCGCGCACGGTCAGACGAAACGTCAGATCTCGCGTCTTGGTTGGCAAAATTTCGCCAATTGTTGATGTACCGCCAAGGATGTCGCTCATTCTCGGGAAAGTACGAGCGGCCGTTGTCGTAGCGCTAAACGACCGGAAAATCGGCGCGTTGCCTGTCGGCGATTGCGGCACACCTTGCGGGCCCAGGTCGAACTGTTCCCAGTTGTAAGTCAGCGCATCGAAGTCCGGGTCGGTCGCGGCTCCGGTGAGTGTGAACGGTGTTTCAGACGGGATGGTAAAACCGCCCGCACCCGCGTCCGGGACCGGCGCAGAGTTTCCGGTGGCCGACGTGGTGCCGCAGGCGCTACCCGACCCAACCGTGGTATGCGCAATCATTTCGTCAAAGCTAAGCGTGTGAAAGTAGGGATCGCTGTTCGCTTGTAGGTTGTTCGACGAACCGCAAATGCCTGCATACGCCTGAATGGTAGAACCACTGCCTGGTTCATAGGCCGTATCCTCGGAATGGTTGTCCGACGAACACGACCCTCCCTTCCCGTTCCACGTGTGACTACCCGCGAATTGATGTCCTAGCTCGTGCGCGACGAAATCAACGTAAAACGGATCGCCGACAGGAGAACTCAAACCAGTCTCGCCGCCGGCTTTGGCCGACGAGTTGCAGACGACTCCTAGAAAGGCGAGTCCACCGCCACCCGTGGTAACCACATGGCCGACGTCGTAATTCGCCGTACCGATCACGGAATCGACGTTCACCTGGTTTTCTCCCAACAGGGCGAACGCGTCTTCATTGGAATAGGGATCGGTGCCCGCGTCCAGGTAAATGAGAAGGTCGTTGTTCGCGACGAGCACCAGGCGAGAGGCAATCTCCACCTCGTAGATTCCAGTCACGCGATTAACGAGCGTGACCAACTCAGCGGCCACTGCCGGCACGGTCCCACCGTGAAACGTGCTGTACTCGCCGTCGGCGGCCATCGCCAAACGATAGGTACGCAACGTGTCCCCTGAGGCGACCGACACAACCCCACGCGCCAACAGTGAGTTGGTCGCGGCAGCGCGCTTACCACCTGGATCCAGAGGCGGTAGCAAGTCGATCGTTGCCCCGTGTCTGGGGCGATAGTCACGCTTTTTGTAGCTAACGTAGTTCCGAACTTGACCAGGTGAGTACGGATCGATGTAGATCGCGCCGTTCGGGGAGAGGATCTGCGCGTGGAAGCCGGCCGGCGTCCAGTCCAAACGAACCGTCGCGTCAGGGTCGTCGATGCCCTGGCCCACAAAAGTTTGGATCTCGGGGAATTTGGCGGCCAGGCCGGGCTCCATGACCGGTGACTCAACCAACGAGAAACGCCCCGTCGAGCCGTCCGGCATCGGTAGCCCGACGATCGTCCCCGTAGACCCCGTATTCTCCCCCGGGACCGTCGACAAGAAACCTTCCCAACCAATCACGTCGAGTTCTACGGTTCGATAGACGTCGGGGACGATCACCCTTGCCTGGCGCGCCAGTGCAGGGGAATCAGCGACGTCAGACCAAAACGAAGCGTCGGCGGCCAAAGCAGTCTGGGCGTGAAACGCAAGGGTCAAAAAACCAAGACAAAAGACGAAAGTTGAGGCAACCCGGAACGGTTTCTGAAAATGCATCCAGGGGTTACACCATAGATCGGTGGTCCTTATCAAGGTGTTCCGCGTAGCTTCCCCCGATACAGTTCTATAGACGCACCCACGCCCCCATCCCGGCTGGCGACCCAACATGACAGACAGCAATCGGTCCACCCAAACGGCCTCGCCGACGACGCCGGACCGCTGCGCGGCCGATTTCTCCACCGAATCGAAGACTTGGGCGGCATTCGTTTGATTCTCTAAAGCCTAAGCTCGCTGCGCGAAACCGTGCCCCTGTGGCGACAGCCGAAAAAGGAGCTCCGTACTTGCGTACAGGTATGCATGTAAGTACAAGTAATGCATGGCGAGAACTTCCAACGCCCGCACCCAGACCCAGCGCTCAACCCAGACGAGGCTGCGCCTGGTTCAGGCGGCCACTGCTTCGCTGATTGAAAGTGGCTACGCCTACACAACCACGGTCGAGGTCTGCCAGCGCGCGGGCCTAACTCGAGGCGCTTTCCATCACCACTACGCCAGTTTGGGCGAGCTTCTTGTGTCAGTCCTTGAGCATTTGTACGACCAGATGCGGCCGCCCACCGATGCCGACCAACCGGAATCGCCGGAATCGCCGGAGTCGCTCGAAGCACTGCTACACCTCGGAGCGCAGCACATAAGCCGCCCAGAGTTCAAAGCAGTGATCGAAATCTGGCTTGCGGCACGCAACGATTCCGAGCTTGCTGTTGAGTTGCGGCCCGCGATCGCAAAACTGAGCCTGCTTTTCAGCCCTAACCGGAACTCACGACTCTCGGCGCTTTTGGAATCCGACCCGAGCCGAGCCGCGTTCTATCGATTGATGTTCGAAGCCTTGATCGGTCTCGCATTGGGGCGCGCAACCTCAACCGACGACAGACCGGTTGAGCATGAAAAACAGGTCATCGACCTTCTCGCCTCGCAGGCGCGCGAGTACGACCGGCGCTGATCGCGAAGAACCCGTAACCGATTCGCCGAACAACGATTGCCCCGAGCCCCTCGCCGCTTGAGGAACAAAAGGAATCAAAGGCTATGCCCGCCATTTACTCGATCGATCGCAACGCGATGTCCGGACCGCGCCGTTCCACGAAAGCCAAGCCGGGTATAACAACCTACAAAACTCTCTGCGCCAGTTGCGACATCGCTTGTAGTGTTGTTACCGAAGTCAAAGATGGCCGCGTCGTTCGGGTTCGGTCGTCTGACAATCCGATCTTCAAAGACAACATCTGCATGAAGGGGATCGTTGCTCCGAAGGGCTTCGCCCACCCCGATCGCATCCACTATCCGCTGCGACGGGTTGGCGAGCGTGGTTCGGGCAAGTGGGAACGAGTGGGCTGGGATGAGGCAATGTCGGACATTTCAGTTCGCCTAAAAGCGATCATCGATGAACATGGACCAGAAGCGTGGGCGGTTTCCACAAGTCAGTGGAATACAGCGACCGATCACGGTCTAGGCCGCCGCATCATGAACCACGTAGGCTCCCCGAATTGGATTAGCGGAGTCGCCCTTTGCGCGGGCAACACGGCGGCGATCAACCGGCTGACCTACGGATGGTTTCCGTTCGCAGATTTCACCAACACGAAATGCATTGTGCTTTTCGGGCACAACCCCAAACGCCACAGCTGGGTTCCAATCTACAATCAGATCCGCAGTGCCCAGGCCCGCGGAGCGAAGCTCATCGTCCTGGACCCACGTAGAAGTGAGAACGCTGAGCTGGCAGACATCTGGCTCCCCCTTAAAGCGGGTAGCGACGGAGCGATGTGCTTCGGCTGGCTGAAAGTCATTCTCGACGAAGGTCTATTCGACAAAGAGTTTGTCGCAAAGTGGACGGTCGGATTTGAAAAACTGCGCGCGCGCGTAAACGAGTACCCCCTGGAACGTGTCGCCAAGCTCACCGGCTGCGATATCGAGATGATTAGTGAAGCCGCCCGCATGTACGCAACGCAAGGCCCATCGGTAATTCCGTGGACACCGATCACCGACATGCAGCGCAACTCAACGTCTGCGATTCGATTGCACAGCATCCTGCGAGCTGTGTGCGGCTACCTCGACGTTCCTGGCGGCGAGTCGTTCCAAGGTTTCAACCCCGACGTGATTTCAGAATCTGAAATCGAAATGCACGAAGCTTTAAGCGAAGAGCAGAAAGCCAAACAACTCGGCTCCGACACCCATCCGGCATTTACCTACCGTGGGCAGCAAGCCCTGCGCGAGCCAAGTAAACGCGTATGGGGACACGAGTATGCGAACCAAGTTACCGGGTGCTTCATGGCCAACCCGTCGGCGACGTTCCGCGCGATGGCAGGAGAAGGCCCATACCCGGTCAAGGCTTTTTTCACGCTTGGCAATAACACGATGATGAGCTTCGCCAACATGCCGTTGATCATCAAGGCGATGATGAATCAGGATCTGATCGTCGTGCACGAGCAGTTCATGACTCCAACGGCACAGCTGGCTGATTACATTTTTCCCGGAGACAGCTGGCTCGAACGCCCGTGGCTCATGGATGGATTTGGCTGGACGTCGATGTACCGCCCCTCGCAAAAATCGATGAACCCGCCCGGAGAATGTGAAAGCACATTTGGATTCTGGAAGCGGCTGGCCAACGCCATGGACCTCAACGACGTTGTGCCTTGGGCAAAACTCGAGGATTTTTACGACGAACGCCTGCGCAAAACCGGAATGAACTTCGCCCAGTTCGCTGAAACACACGAGGTGTATTTTGGCCCCTTGGAATACAAGAAATACGAGCAAACGGGTTTTGCGACGCCGAGCGGAAAGGTTGAACTAGCCTCATCGATTCTTGCCGACCTCGGCTTCGACGCCCTTCCCTACTTCCGTGAAGATCCTGAGATTGACCCGAAGTTCCCGTTGATGATGTTCACCGGCGTGCGCGAAGACGAGTACTTCCAAACTGGGCATCGGCACATTCCGGAGATGCGCAGCCGCAAACCAGAGCCCACCCTTTTCATCAGCCCAAACACAGCCACCGAAGTAGGCGTGGTTGAAGACGAGTGGGTCGAGGTCATGAACCCAACCGGCAAGATCAAGATCATGGTCAGCATTCGTGAATCGATGCCCGACGGTTTGGTTCGCATCCCCCATGGCTGGTGGAAGCCTGAGATGAAACAAGGCGCGGGCCATTTATCGGGCGCCCTGGATTTCGCCGACGCGCAACTTTGCCCCGACGATGAAGACTACCTAGATCGAGAACAGGGCATCCCGCACTTGAAAGGTATCCCGTGTCGCATCGATAAAATCTCCGCAACCCCGGGACTATCGCAATGAGTCGTAATAGTGACGGGTACAACGCTCGAGCCCGGCAGGCGAAGATCACCATGTGGCTCGGAAAGCGGGCGTCACGCGACACCGGAATCGTTGACCGGCTGTGCCGCAAGCTACTCCAGCGCGTGACCCAGCCCGACCCCCAGAACGATTTCATGCATGATGAAATGATTGAGTCCGACCTCGGCTTCGACGCCGAAGAACTGGCTCGCTATCAGCGCGGCGAGACTGGGCGCGAGACTGCGGGCGAAACCGACGGTGGAACTGGCCGCGAGCCGGATTGAGCCCGTGGGCTCTGGGGACGGGACCACGGCGGAAGAGGCCCCGCTCGCCCCTAATTTTGCCAGCTTTAGACCCTAAACTGATCGGTGCAGGGCCAGACTCGGCCGTTCGGTTCGCGCACCGGCATCCAAAACGCTAGGAGAACGGTGTGCCCCCCATATCATCCACACCGCGGCCCGCCGAGACCGACCTGCCGGACGAAGTCCTGCGATCGATTCGACGTATTCTGCGTAGGATCTCCGAGCACTCTCGCTGGTTGTCCCGTGAGATCGGCCTAACCGTGCCGCAATTGGTCTGCATGAGGGCAATCGGGGTACTCGAGGAATCTGGCAAACGAGAAATCACCGTAGCCCTGGTCGCGGCTGAGGTTTCGATGAGTGCACCTACCGTCTCAAGAATCCTTGATCGCATGGTTACGGCTGGCCTCGTGACGCGCGAGCGGCGTGCAATAGATCGCCGCAAAGTGTGCCTGAGTCTGACTGATTTGGGGGCCGAGCGCCGGGCTTCATTACCGTCGGCGCTCCAAGATCGCTTCACGGATAGACTAAGTTCTCTTCCGGAAATTCGCCGCCGCGAACTACTCGGGGCATTGAACGAAATCGGTGCGATGATGGATGCCGATGACTTGGTAGCAGCGCCGATTCTCACTGAGGGCTCTGACCTCAAGCCTCCAGTCGAAGGCTGAGCCAACCAGCCTCAATCAGGATTCTTATCCTTTGTTCGCCAGCGTGCGGCTTTCCACGGCCGACCAGATCGCGTGGATCGTGAATGGCACCAACATCCCGGGCAGCAGCTTGAAAATGTCCCCCGCCCACGGCGAGGCTCCCCAGGCAAAAACAGTCGCCAGGCCAGCCACCATCATCACGACTCCCTGAGCACTGCCGACGTCGCGACCAGCCACCCGCAAAACCATTAGAGGGCCGAGACTGGCACCAAGAGCCGACCAGGCGACAAGCACGAGATCGAAGACGCCCCCTTGAGCAAAGATGGCCAGAAACAGGGCCAAGCTCGTTACCGCCAGCGTCGCCGCTTTGGATGCGAAGCTAGACTTGTTCAAGTGCGGCGCCAGGTCCTGGGTCACGACCGCCGAACAAGCCAAAACCTGCGAGTCGGCCGTAGACATGGTCGCCGAAAACAGCCCAGCCAGAACAAGGCCGACAAGGACCTGAGGCAACAGTAAGTTCGCTAGCAGCGGAAGCGTTTGCTCCGCGGCGGCAGCCGAGGCGCCTGCCGGTACGGCCGCGACAAGATCGGGAAGCAAGACCCGACCGCAAAGGCCTGCAAGCACCGCCAGAATATTGAACGGAATGAACCACGCGAAGTACACGCGGCGCGCCGCCGGAATGGCATCGACCGAACAGATGGCCATGCTTCGAACCAAAATGTGAGGCTGCCCAACGGCTCCAAAGCCCGCCACGACGAAACCGAGGAAGTACAGTCCGAAGCCAAACGCCAACCCTTGTGGCAACCACTCGACCAGTGACGGATCTTGCGTTGCCAACGAGGTCATCAGGTTCGACGGACCACCGATCTGAACCATCGCCATCGTGGTCAGCAGCAACATCGACCCGAACATCACGAACGATTGCACTGCGTCCGTCCAGATCGAGGCGCGCAGCCCGCCGGAAAAACAATACGCCGTAACGATGGTAGCGCCCAGTGTGGCACCGGCCCATGGTGGCCAGCCGAAAAGCTGTTCAAGAGCTAGGCTTCCGGCTCGGAACTGAGCCGCAGCGTAGCCGCCTAGAAAAATGAACGTGAGTAGGCCCGCGACGATGAGGATCCCGCGCTCGCGCTTGCCGTCATCGCGCGTGGCAAGCAGCGAAGTAACCGACGAAATTTCTAGTCGCCCAGAGATTTCACGCACACGGCCGTGGACCCATAGCCATACGAAAAGATCGCCAACCACCCAGCCAGCCTGCAGCCACACGGCCTGGACGCCGAACCGGTACGCGAAGCCAAGCAGGCCGATGAACATGAAACCGCTGTTGTTGGTGGCAACCGACGACAGCGCCGTCAACCACGGCGAGACCGTGCGACCGGCGACTAGGTAGTCTTCGGTCGTTCCGGTACTCTTTCGCACCGACAACAAGCCGACCACGCTGAAGAGCGAGAGAAAGAAAATGAAGCTGAGAGCAGCCTGCATCTGGCGACCTCAGCCCTGAGCCCGCGGGTTCAAGACGCCTTGCGAATCGGCTCGCTCTCTTCTGTGTCGGCGAACACCTCACTCATACTTTCGGCGATGATGTCGAGTCCGGAAACTAGCATCGGCACATCGATAGTAAGCGAGGGCAAGAGCTTCAACACTTCGTCATCCGGACCTGCGGTCTCGATCACCAACCCGCGCTCGAAACACGCGCGAGAGATGGCAGACGCCACGTTGCGGTTTTCGAAGGCCAGCCCTTGGATCAGGCCGCGGCCGCGATGCTCGCCACCGTGGGTGGCTGCCAGTTCCGCGAGAGTGGAACTCACCGTGGCCGCCTTGCTGGCAACGTCGCGCGTAAACGCGTCGTCCTTCCAATAAAGCTCAAGCGCCGCAGTGGCCGTCACGAAAGCATGGTTGTTACCGCGAAAGGTACCGTTGTGTTCGCCCGGCTGCCAAACATCGAGTTCGGGGCGGAACAGAACCACCGAAAGCGGTAGGCCGAAACCTGACAGAGACTTCGAAAGACAAACCACATCGGGATCGAGCCCCGCATCTTCAAAGCTGAAGAAGGGGCCAGTGCGACCGCAACCAACCTGAATGTCATCAACGATGAAAAGGATGTCGTTCTCATTCGCCAACCGTTCCAGGCGGCGTAGCCAAGAAATCGAGGCCTCATTGATGCCGCCTTCAGCTTGGATTGTCTCGACGATGAATGCTGCTGGCTTGTCCAGACCACTACTACCGTCGTTGAGAAGAGCCTGAAGGTAGTCGAGTGTATCGACACCCTCTCCCAAGTAGCCGTCGAACGGCAAGGTGGTAACCCCACCCAGTCCAAGCCCCGCTCCTTCACGTTTCATGCTGTTGCCGGTTAACGAAAGCGCCCCAAGCGTCATTCCGTGAAACGCATTGGTAAACGATATGATGTTGGTTCGACCCGTGACCTTGCGAACCAACTTCAGAGCCGCCTCAACGGCGTTAGTGCCCGTGGGTCCGGGAAACATAACCTTGTACTCGAGGTTGCGTGGTTCCAGCACGGTGGAAACTAGCGTCTGAAGGAATTTTTCCTTGGCGTCTGTAGCGAGATCCAACCCGTGCGTGATGCCGTCCCTAGTAATGTAGTCGACGAGCGCGCTTTTCAGCTCGGGGTTGTTATGGCCGTAGTTCAGAGCTCCGGCGCCGGCCAGGAAGTCGATGTAGGGGCAACCACTTCGGTCGAACATTTCCGACCCTACGGCTCGGTCGAAAATGACCGGAAACGAACGACAGTAGGTACGAACGCCGGATTCGTGGCGCTCGAACGTAGAAAGGTCTGTGTCAGTGTTACGATGCTTGCTCATGGGTGTCTCCCTTTTGAATCTGAGCGACGGCGCCGTGAACTTGAGTCACAGGCCGTAGCGGACCGATGCGATACAGGGGTTCGTCTTCGTGAGACGCCCCTCCGAAATGTTCGCGCGTGAAATAGTCACGCACGACACATTCCGTTTCGCGGCGACGTGCAAAGCCGCGGAACATGGCATCAGAACTTTGGTTATCGGGAGCCACCGTGGCTTCCAGGTAATGCACGTTGCTACAAGCGGGGCTTGAAGCGAGCGTTTCGAGAAGAGCCGTGCCGAGACCGAGGCCGCGCGAGTTCGCGTCCACTCCGATCTGCCACACGAAAATCGTTGCAGGGTCAGCGGGCGGGCAGTAGCCCGCAACAAAGCCTGCGATCGCGCCATCCGAACTTACCGCCACCAATGATGTCGCAGCGAAGTGCGTGCATATGAGCAGATAGGCGTACAAGGAGTTGGCCTCCAAGGCCTCGGACGCAACCACCAAGCGATGGATACCGACCGCGTCCGCCGCCACAGGCTGGCGCATATGGGGCTGCACCAAACTGTCCTCGCCGGACAGAGCGCCTGAAAACTCGGGCTTTTCTTGTTGTTCTTTCAAACTGGGGTGGCAGCGCGACAGGGTTGTCAAAATTAGTTGCTGCGACAACAAGTTAGTTGCCCCGACAATTGGTGTCAATCATGCTCTTTTTGAGGAAATTCGGCGCCAACCCTGGGGCCAATTTGATTCACAGAGCCAAATCATCCACGAAAACACCCAGTTCGCCGAAAAAAATGGTTGCTGGCCGCGACGAGAACACCGACCGCGTCGATGAAGGCCCAAGGGAAATTGCATGAAAATCGTTAGATTGTCAGAAATCGTCGGAACCGACCGCGATGTTGAGGGGCCTGGCTGGAAGAGTCGCCGCCTTCTGCTCAAGAAGGACGGCATGGGGTTTTCCTTTCATGAAACGCTAATTCCCCCCGGTGCAGAGCTACGCCTTTGGTACAAGAACCACCTTGAAGCCGTCTATTGTGTAGCGGGCGACGGGAGCATCGAAAACCTAGCCACCGGCGAAATTCACGAAATCAGCGACGGGACCCTGTACGCGCTGAACGCGCACGACCGGCATGTTGTACGTGGCGGGAGCAAAGAGATGCGGCTCGTGTGTGCGTTTAACCCACCGGTGACCGGGCGCGAAACCCATGACGCCGATGGGTCGTACACATTGGTCGATGATTGAGTCGGTGAAACTAAGCCATCGCGAGGCAACACGAACGATGATGAGTTAAGCGTGGGCTAATGCTGGCCCACGCACACGAAACACGGTGGAGCCTGGCCAACCTCGCAGCCGATGTACTCGCAAACTCCGCGCGGGCCATTGGGAAGTTGACACTGTGCACCGAGCTCGGTGCACACGGTTGAAAGAGCGGGGCTGGAAAGCGAACCCGGGTCGCAGCCGACGCACGACAGAATGCTCACCAGGATCAAAGCCGCAGCGAGAGGCAAGTGGGAAAACCGTAAGATGGGAAAAGTCACGACCGCTGTTCAGCTACCGACCTTGCCGGGCGTAAATTTGCACGGCATTCGTTTGATACCGTTAATAAAGCCCGAACGCAGGAAGTCCGGTTCGCCGGTAATTTCCAAATCAGGCAAGCGTCGGAAAATCTCACGGAACATCACGGTAATTTCTCGGCGAGCTAGATTTGCGCCGAGGCAAAAGTGCGGGCCTGGCCCCCCGAATCCGACATGATCGTTGGGGGTACGGCGGACATCAAAGGAGTGGGGATCCTTGAACACGGCCTCATCGCGATTTCCTGACGCATACCACAGTACCGCTTTGTCTCCCTCGCGCATTTGCTGCCCACCGATTTCGTAATCTCGCAGCAAGCTGCGACGCATTTGAATCACTGGCGTCGCGACTCGAACGATCTCTTCCACAGCGGTGGGAGCAACTCCCTCGAAATCGGCCGCCCAAATAGCGCGCTGATCCGGGTTGTCGCAGAGCGCCTTCATGCCGTGGCTGATCGAGTTTCGTGTTGTCTCATTGCCGGCAACGACCAAGAGGACGAAAAACGAGCAAAGCTCTTCTTCGGTGAACGCACCGTCTTCTTGGCCGGCATCAAGAAGCATGGTCGTCATGTCATCTTTCGGATTCTTGCGACGGTCTTCGGCCATCTCACTCATGAGTTCGGCCAGAGCCGCGCCTGCCATCATCGCAGCCGTCTGTAAATCGCCGCCCGGAGGGACGAAGTCGGGGTCACCGAGGCCGAGAATGGTATTGGTCTGCTCGAACACCATCGCGGCCTTGCTGTCGGGAATACCCATCATGTCGCAGATGATCTCAAGTGGCAGCGGCGCGGCAATATCGGTAACGAAATCGCACTCACCTCGCTCGATCACACGATCGACGACCAAACGTGCCCGTTCGATAACCTGCTGGTCCAGGCGCTGCAGAGATCGTGGGGTAAAACCACGCGACACAATACGGCGCTGCCGCGCATGGCGCGGGTCGTCCATATTGATCATGCCGCCGAAAAACTCGTTGAATTCAACGGGCAGATCCATAATCGACGTCGCACCGCGCGCCGAACTGAACACATCGGCCATGCGGCTGGCCTCCAAGATGTCGGCATGTCGGGTCAGGTTCCAAAAACCCGGACCCGGCTCGATAGGCAGTCCGGGAATCCTATGTTCCTTAAGAAAGGGAATCGGCCGTTCCGCACGCAGCGTAGCAAAGGCCCCCTCGCGCTCGGCCAAGGGCCGTCCCCAAAACTCGATATCCGCTAAATCGATTTCGTCTACCGAGAGAACCTGTCGCATTTCCATCCTGCTGTCTTAATGGAAATTCTGGATAGGTCCACACAAGGCGAACCGGGCGGCCCTAGTGTGTCCGGCGATCCTCGCCTATGGATGTCAGCGGGGACACAACTTCCTGCAACCCTTTGTCAGACCGGAGACTCGTTGACGTGACCACAAACACCACCCTT
Source organism: Binatia bacterium (assembly GCA_047611725.1). GTDB lineage: Bacteria > Desulfobacterota > Binatia > UBA1149 > CAITLU01 > JBLFWR01. Next base: position 59,213 of record JBLFWR010000003.1, read on the forward strand.
CGCATCGCCATCATCGGCGCCGGCCCCGGTGGCCTTGCCGCTGGACACGAACTTCTCGACAAAGGGTTCACAAACTTCACCCTATTCGAGGCCACCGATGCGGTGGGCGGCACCTGGCACATCCACACCTACCCGGGCTTGGCCTGCGATGTCTGGGCTCACTCGTACACGTTTTCCTATCGGCCGAATCCGGATTGGACCGCAAACTTCGTCGAACAGCCGGAAATCGAACAATACCTGCAAACCTGCGCACTCGAGTTTGGGCTGACCCCGCACATAAAACTCAACACACGCATTGCTAGCGCCGTGTACCAAGACGGTGGAAGCTGGCGGCTGACCAGCGAACGCGGCGAGACATTCGAGTGCGACGTCGTGATCAACGCGATGGGCAACCAGCACACGCCGCTATACCCAGATGTTCCGGGCAAAGAAGATTTTGCTGGGAACAGTTTTCACGGCACACGCTGGGATCACACGGTCGAACTCCGAGGCAAGCGCGTCGTTGTTGTGGGGTCGGCGGCAAGCGCCGTGCAGATCGTCCCCGAAATCGCCAAGGTCGTCGGCCATCTCACGGTTTTGCAACGAAGCGCCAACTGGATCATGCCGCGCCGACGCAAGCTGTACTCGGACGCCAAGCGCAATTGGTTTCGCCGCTTGCCGCTTTTGATACGGCTTACCCAGCGCTTTCAGCGTTTTCTCATGAGTTTCGTTCTTCCCGCCGTCACGATCGGGCACAAGCGCATGAAGGATTTCGAGAAACTCGCAAAACGCTACCTCGACTCGGTGATTCCGGAGGGCGCAATGCGCGACGCACTGACTCCGGACTCGCAGTACGGGTGCAAGCGAGGGTTGGTCTCTGATGACTTCTACCCCGCGTTGATGCGTGAAAACACAGAGCTGGTGCACGACGGGTTGGGCAAGGTTCGCCCCGAAGGAATTACAACCAGCGGCGGCCGTGAGATCGACGTAGACGTCATCATCTACTGCACCGGCTATCGAATTCTCGACTTCGATCGAATCAACGTAGTCGGAGAGAACAGCCAAACCCTCGCCGCGCAAATGAGCGACACACCCGAAGCGCACAAGGGCATCGCAGCACCTGGCTTTCCGAACTACTTCTTCGCGGTCGGCCCGAACGGGTTGGTGCTAGACACCCCGTACTTTATGACCGTCGAAAAGAACCTCGAGACCATCGTTCGACTGCTCATCGAAAAGGAAGCCGCGGGTCTGCACGCAATCGCCGTCAAACCCGACCTTCACCGTGCGTACAACGACTGGATGGAACCGCGTTTTCCTTTGTATTCGTGGGGCAATGAGGCTTGCAGCAGCTACTACCGCACCGCCAGCGGCCGAGTCCCCTTCCTATACCCCGGCAGCTTCAAGGACTACACGAAAATGCACGCGGCCATCACTCTTGAAGAGTTCGAATCGCGTTAGAGCCGCAGCGGCGGTGGAAGCGAAAAGAATCGGTACCCGTCCCCGATTTTTAATCGGGGACGGGTACCGATTAATTGACGACTGCGGAGATGACTATATCGGAGAGTCGTGAGAGGCGCTCCATGTGGCGGCTGTCTTCCATGAGGCCGGTGGATAGGAACGTGAAGCTTAGGTCTCGTTCCGGGTCTACCCAGAAACAGGTCGAGCCTGCTCCCCAACCGCAGAAGCTTCGGGGCGAGGCGAGCGAACCGATGGGGCCTGGGGTGATTGCCTCGCCGCGTAGGAAGAAGCCTAAGCCGATGTAGGCGGGCCAGGGGCGCCAACCGCGAGTTGCCACGGTGTAGTCGAACAAAGAGTTGGGGCGACGGGCTGTGTGGTTGCGTGTAGCCAAGTCGATCATTGCCGGCGATAGAATCCGTTCGCCGCCTAACTCCCCTCCGCGGCGCAACATGGTCGCGAAGGCATGCAGGTCGTGGGCGGTCGACAGGTAGCCGCCGCCAGGCAGCTCGATGCCGGGCAAGGTCAACAATAGCGCCATGCCTTCCAATTCTTCGCCGCTAAAGATTCCTCGCTCGCTGTAGCGCGACACGACTGGGCACAAGCGCTCCATCAAATCCGCACGGCCACCGAGCGACGTGCTCTTCATGCCGAGGCGATCGTAGAGATCTTCCTGAAGGATCTGCGAGATTCCACGACCGGCGGGATCGGTTCGCACCAACATCAACGCGAGCACCGAGTGCGCGACGAGAATCGAATACTGCACGCGCTTGCCGGGCTCGGATTCCAACGCGGCGCGCGCCGCGAACTCGGTCATTTTCTCAATGTTTCCGAGATCGGCAGGTTCCAAAGCCGGAACTTGAGACGCGATTCCGCTGGTATGCGAGAGCAGTTGGGCCAGCGTGATGTGGTCTTTTCCAGTTCCCTCGAACTCGTTTAACACTTCGACAATGGGAGCGTGTAAACGCAGGCGACCCGCTTCGACTGCCGCCAGAATCAACACGTTGATGAACTGCTTTCCGACCGACATGGTCACAAACACGTCGTCCAGACTCAGTTCCCGGTTGGCACTTCGATCGGCGAACCCCACGGCCCGCGCAGCGGCGATTCCGTTGCCGCGGCCGACAACCAACGTACCACCATCATAAAGGTTTGCGGCGATGTCAGAGGCCATGGCCTCCCACACGCGATCCAATCGGGCAGCGTCGAAACCAAGTTCTTCAGGGTTTGTGATGTTCATATCGGTCTCCATTCGCGAGTCAGTAAATTGTCACGCTCGATGCTGCCAGCACGATCCAAACCGTCAGCTCGTCTCTCGCTCGACCGCACCGCCGGTGATCTCGGCAATCACCCGCGTCGCATACGCTCCGGATGGCAGGAAGAACGAAAGCACAACAACCCCCTCATCACCCCCATCTTGCCGCTTCCACTCAATGTCCAAAGGACGAACCAGAAGGTCGCGTCGCGTCCCCGGTGCCTCGCGGGCCAACTTTTCCAAGGTATCTGCGGGAAACGCTCCGGCAGCCTCGTCTTCCATAATCGCGGCCCCGCCCGCGGCCACACGCATCTTCGGGCCGTGAATCGGGCCTGTCAGGTGAACGTCTCCGTTTGCCAGCCGCAGTTGTTCCGCGCTCAAATCTTCGACAACAAACACACCTGAACTGCCCTCGAGGCGAACGACCTCACCTTCGATCAACTGCTTCAATCCGAGCTCAGCCCGCGCAACCGCATATCGATTGAAGATCTCGGATTGTATGGCACTGGCCAACAGCTTGCGCAGACGGCGATCTTTAACGCGCCGGCCATCGAGCCAGGCAACAGCCTCATCAAGGTTGCGGCCGCCATAGCCAAAACGCTGGGCGTCGAAAATATTGAGGTAGCCATCGTTGGCCATCGTTTCGCACACGGCTGCGATGTTGCCATCCGCGGTTTCGCCGGTCTCGACTCCAACCAAACGGACCTCGAAACGATTTCCGCGTAAATGGCCAGTACGCAGTTTGTTGCTGTGGCGTGCGACCTCCAACACGGAGCACCAATCGGGCAACTCCCAAGCCATCGCGTCTCCGGCATCGCGAGCGGGCATGCTCAGCCATTGTTCGGTGACTGCGTGTTTGTCCTTCATCCCCGCCGAGCCGATCTCTCGATCGCGGATGCCAGTGACAAGACTAACCGCTCGAATCAGATCTCGCGTGGTTCGCGAACGTTTACGCATGCGAACGTAGAGGTGTTCCCCCTCGCCGCAGAACTCGTAGGCTGGAATTTCGGTGACGCGAAAATCTTCCGGGTCGGGGCCCAACTGGCCACCGACCGCAGAAATATGGGTCAGACTGCGTTCAGGAATGGTAGGAAGCACGTCGCCCTATGTCTCGCCCGCACGATTCTTGCGAACGCCGCTGGCATCTATGGCGAGCACAACGCAAATCAGCGAACTAGCGAACCGTGGGCCTGCCCGCCTCTACGCTGGCTTAGCTCTCAGCCAGCACTCGCTTAAGGACCTTCCCGGTTGGGTTGCGCGGCAATGCGTCGAGGAAAACGATTTCGCGCGGGATCTTGTAACGAGCCAGGTGGGTCTTTACATGGGCTTTGAGATCGGCCTCGGTCACCGATTCGCCGCTTTTGACCACGACAAAGCCTTTCAGGCGCTGACCAAACTCGTCGTCAGGAACACCGATCACTGAGGCCTCTTCGATCGCGGGATGATCGGCCAGAAGATCTTCAACCTCGCGTGGGAAGACATTCTCGCCGCCGGAAATGATCATGTCGTCGTCGCGGCCATCCACGAAGAGCAACCCGTTCTCGTCGAAGTGACCGACATCACCGGATGACATCAAACCGTCAACGACTTCTTTGTTGCCACCACCCGTGTAGCCCTCGAACTGCGCATCGTTGCCAACAAAAATACGACCAACGGTTCCGGTTGGAACCTTCTTGCCGTTCTCGTCGATAATTCTCACGACCACACCACGCGGAGGGCGCCCGGCGGTTCCGGGAACCGCTCGGAGTTCATCCGGCATCGCGATCGAAGCCGTCGCAACTTCAGTGGATCCGTAAAAGTTGTGCAAGTTGTCACCGAACGTGTCCATCCACCGAACGGCTAACTCACCCGGCAGGGCTGAACCGCTGGCGCCAACCACGCGCACTGAAGAACAATCGTATTTGCGGATGACCTCAGGCGGCAGCTGAAGGATTCGCTGCATCATCACCGGCACCACGGCCATCGCGTAAGGCTGCTCGCGGTCGATGGTTGCCAAGGTGTCTTCAGGATCGAACCGCCGTCGTAGCACCACCGTGCAAGAGGCAAGCGATGCCATCAGCAAATGCGCACCACCCCAAGAGTGGAACGTGGGTGCGACGACAAAGTTTATTTGTTCCGCTACCAGCGGCATGCGGCCCATGATTCCGACGAGAGAGTCCAGACCCGCACTGCGTGCGCTTCGCTGCGCCCCTTTCGGCGTGCCGGTGGTTCCGGATGTCAGAATTGTCGTACGACCGTGTCGGGATGGAGGAACCGGCTCGGCATCGGAGTTGTTTTTGACCAGGTCGTCCAGGGTCGGGTGCCCGTCGTTCGAACCATAAGAAACGACGCGGTGACGACCTCCGCCACCAGCATCGACGACTTTGGCGAATTCTTCGTCATAAACGACAACATCAACGCCCTCGCGCTCAAGAACCTCAGAGAGCTGCGGTGCGGCAAACCCAGTATTGAGAAGCAGGGTGTCGGCACCGAGCTTGCCCAAGGCGATGGTCGCCTCGACAAAGCCGATATGGTTGCGGGCGAAAAGCCCGACTCCGTGGCCCGCACGGACACCGGCGGCAGCCAATCCATTGGCGATCGCGTTGGTTCGTCGATCGAGCTCGGCGTAGGTCACCTGACCGTCGTCGTCGATGATCGCGACCGCGTCGGGCCGCCGGGAAGCAGAAGCCGCAAAGCCAGCTGCGGGGGTCGGACCCCACTTCTTCGTGGCGGCGCCCAGCGCCAACATGCGGCCCGGGTGTAAAAACCCCGCCGATCCCAAAACTTCTAATACTTCGAGAGCACGTGAAAACGTGCCGCCCTGCCCTGTTCCGCGAAGACTCATACGCCTTCATTAGTGCAGGACCCGAGTCAGGTCGAGAGCAAAGGGCGTTCAGTGGACGAGAAACGCCCCAAAAGCTGCTGGCCGGCGTAGTTCCCCCGCCAGCTCCGGGCCCGTCACCTATACAGAAGCGCTGCTTCTCTAGCCCCGTCGTAGACCTGGAGCCCATCCAGAGCCGCAGCCATGACGTCTTCGAAATGCGCGAACCTGTCGATCGCTTCGCGGACACTCGGTTTTCCGGTTAGCAGATCGATCGCGGGAACGTCGTCACGAAACTCGTACGGTTCAGCTCGCCAGGCGAATGATTCGGGCCACAGTTCATGAACGGCGGCAACCACAGCCAAGCCCGTTCGATAGGAATTGAAATGCTGCCGGTCTGTGACGTGAAGCTGCAGTCCACCGCAGCGCTTTCCGGCCCACTTATCGAATGTCGGCACGAACACGCAGGGGCGCAGCGCAAGACCGGGCAAGTTCATGCTAGCCAAACGTGCGGCAAGCTTGCCGCCGTTAATCCATGGCGCACCGAACAGTTCGAACGGACGAGTCGTTCCGCGCGCTTCGGAAATGTTAGTGCCTTCAAGCAAACACATTCCGGGATACACAACGGCCGTATCGACCGTCGGCATGTTCGGCGATGGCATTACCCACGGCAATCCGGTGGCTTCGAAATAGTCGGCGCGCTTCCAACCCTGGCAGGCAACGACCTCGAGCTCGCAGTCAATTGAAAACGCATTGCGATACAAGCGAGCCAATTCCCCGACCGTCATCGCGTGACGTTGCGGCACCGGATACAAACCGCAAAAATTCTCAAGGCCCTGATCAAGGCCGCCGCCTTCAACTTGGGAGCCTCCGATCGGGTTGGGCCGATCCAGCACGATCACTTTCACACCCGCCCGGCCCGCAGCGCGCATGCACAACGCCATCGTTGCCGCGTAGGTGTAGTAGCGGGCCCCAACATCCTGAATGTCGAAGAGCAGGACATCGAGGTCGACAAGCTGGTCGGGCTGCGGCGACAAGCTGTCAAAGGTTTCGCCGTAGAGACTGACTTCGGCGATGCCGGTGGCAGGGTCGTGGCCGTCACCAACCCCAACCATGTACTGGGCTTCCCCACGAATACCGTGTTCGGGGCCGAACAAACGCTGCAAATCGACGGCCGAGCTGGCATGCAAAAGGTCAACAGCGTGCCGCAAGTTGCGATCAACAGTCGTGGGATTGGCGACAAGCCCCACGCGTGCACCGCCGAGATAATGGCGCGGGTCGCCCAAAAGTCGTTCCAAGCCAGTTTGCATCGCGCCACTGTAGCCGAGAATTGGGCGAAGGTCGCGCAACGCGGCTTGCACAGTTTGCGCAGAGCATCGCAGTTGGAAGCCGTCCGGGGCGGTGCGATGCTGACGCGTGCCGGAAACCAACGAAGCCGACGAGGCCCCATCAACACCCAACGCCGCGAACACCGAGATCCCAAAGGATCCGCGCGGCGCGCGCGCGGCGGTTTGGACCTCAAGTACGTACTTCGCCGAAGGCTTTCCCTACACGATCGTCAATGGCCTCCCCGAGATGCTGTTCAAGGAGTTCGGCGCGAGCCTGGAGTCCATCGGACTGACATCGCTGTTCCATCTTCCGTGGAATCTGAAGTTCCTCTGGGGCCCCTTTCTTGACCGCTTCGGCACGAAGCGAAAATGGCTACTCGGCGTCGAGGTCGTCCTGACCGCACTGCTGTTCGCTTTGGCGGCAGCGGTTTCAGGAGGCAATGTATTGGTTGCCGCGTCGGTTTGTTTTTTCGCGATTGCCATTGCGGCGGCCACCCATGACATCGCCATCGACGGCTACTACCTAGAGGCACTCGACGAAGCCGATCAATCGCGCTTCGTAGGAACTCGCGCCACGGCGTATCGCATCGCGATGCTTGCGGCGTCAGGTCCTTTAGTCTTGCTCATCGGAAAGGTCGGATGGACGTACGCACTGCTTTTTGGCGCGACGACAATGGGCGGCCTTTTGCTGTTCCACACCCGTTTCCTTCCCAGGGTCGAGACCGAAACCCGCCCGATACGTGAACTGCTTCCGCTGCTTGCCACCCCGACCATGCTTGGCGGCGTGGCCAGTCTTGGCGCAGCGATCTGGGTGCTTTGGGAGCTGGCCGCACGCGGTGCTGCCGGGACGTTGCCCGAGCCCTTCGCTTCGATCTTTGGCGCCGTGTCGTTCTCGGGATGGCTAGGACTGACCTTGCTCGCAGCGCTAGGGGCAATCTTGCTCGCGCTACCCCGAATTCGCACGCGCATGGAATCATCGGAGAGTTTCTACGCCGAGGCCTTCGTCAATTTCCTCGCCCAAGATCGTATCGCGGTGATCCTCGGCTTCGTCATCCTGTTCCGAGCCGGCGAGTCGTTTCTATTGAAAATGCGCTACGCATTTCTGTCGGACATCGGAATCAGCATCGAACAATACGGCATCGCCAGCGGAACGTTTGGAGTCATCGCTTCATTCGTCGCCACCATCGCGGCCGGTTGGTTGATCTCAAGCGGTGGCTTGCGGAAATGGATTTGGCCCTTCGTGCTCGGCCAGAACCTGTTGAATCTTCTCTACGCCGTATTGGCGGCGCACTACGCTCCCCTGTGGCTCGACCCCGGTTCCGGAAGTGCAAGCATGGTTGTCGTTACGGTTACGATCATCATCGAGTCAGCAGGCGCGGGCCTCGGGACAGCCGTGTTCATGGTCTACCTCATGCGCTGCTGTCGCCCTGGCTACAAGGCGGCACACATGGCTATTTTGACTGCCCTAATGAGCGTGAGCTTTACATTGGCTGGCGTAGCTAGCGGCTTCCTGGCGACACGTCTTGGTTTCACAAACTATTTCGTCTTCACATTCTTGACGACGATTCCGGGGATGCTGCTAATTTTCCGACTGCCGTACTTGGACAGCGCGCCGGTGGCGAAGACTGCATGAGCGAAGCGACATCAGCTACATCACCTAAGCAAATCGGGAGCGCCGGGCTTACCGGGCTTACCGACGAGCAAGTCAGCGCCTACTGGCGCGACGGCTATGTCATTGTGCGTGGCCTGTTCGACGAAACCACACTCGCGCCATGGCGCGAACGCGTACGCGATTTGGCAACCCGCCGCGTACCCCCAAGCCCCAACATGACACTGGTTCGCGACGTCATGTTCGCCAAAGGTGCCGCCGAGCCTCTAACTCCCGAGCACGAGATCTGCAAGATCAACTTCTTTGAAAATGATCCGGTACTCGCCACCTACGCCAACCACCCTGGTCTGCTCGACTGTATTGAGGCGTTGCTCGGTCCCGAGCTTTTGTTCGTTAACAGCATGGTTATCACTAAGCCGCCGGGCGTGGATGGGCGCCACCCTCTACATCAGGACCTATTGTACTTTGGGTTCCGACCCGGCGACGCGTTGGTCGGAACGTGGACCGCCCTGGAAGAGGTCAACCGAGACAACGGCGGGCTTTCCGTGCTGCCCCGTAGCCATCGCGGCACTTTACTCGAACACGACGTGCCCGACTGGGACTATGTCAACGCGGGCTTCTTCGGCGCCAACAACATCGACCCCAACGCCGAGCGCGTGCATGTCGAAATGAACGCGGGCGACACCTTGCTGTTCCACTCTCAGTTGTTACACGGCTCGGGGACCAACAGGACCGATCGATTCCGCCGGGCGATCTCAACCCACTACGTGCGCACGACGGCGGACGATCTTTGGAACGGCAAAGATGTGATTTCTAACCGCCCATGGATCCCCGTGCGCGCAGCCGCCCAACGACCAGAATCCTGAGCAGAGTGACGCAGCGGCGAAACTTGGCTACGCTTCGGCGATGAACGAAATACTCCAAGACCCAACGTTTTCGCTGTACGCGATTTGTTCGCTGGTTCTCGCTCTCAAAATGCTCGCACTGGGCGCGGGCACTGGCGTAGTGCGGATCGTTCGCGGTAACTACATCTCACCCGAAGACTATTCGACGTTCGGCACTACCCCTGCCGCAGCACCAGACCCACTGATAGAACGACTACGACGTGCGCATCAAAACGATCTGGAAAACATCATACCTTTCTTCGTGATTGGCGCGCTCTACGCGCTTTCAGGTCCGAGCTACAACACCGCCTGGTGGCTCTTTACGACATTCACCGCCTTCCGCGTTCTTCACACCATTACCTATGCAGCCGGTCTGCAACCTTGGCGCACCATCGTGTTCGAGGGAGCCAATATCGCCAACTTTATCTTAGCCTTCCTCGCGCTCGCGTCGCTACTGTAACGCTGACGCGAAACGATCATTACACTAGGGCGCGCTAACGCTTCCGAGCGTCTCGAAAAGGCGCTGTTCTAGATCCGCGACTTCCGACGTACCGCGTGCGGCTTCTTCGAAAAGGCCGATCGATGCGCCGTCTTCGGCCGCACGGGCCAGGATATCGGCGACAGCCGTCCAGCCATCGGCAGCCTGCACAGCTAGTTGTGCTGCACCGTCGGGAACCAGCGAAGGATCCATCGTTCTGGTCCACTCCAGGAACCCGGCGTACATGCGTCGAAAGTTTCCGCCGCCATTTCCGAACTTCTCGATACAACGCGCATTGTAACTGGCTAGCCACGCGCGATCTTCACGTTCGCCCCAGGTTCTAACCTCATTGGCAAAGGCACGGGTGCCGGCGACTCCGGTTACCACGCGTGTGTCCGCACCGGCGAGCGAACCGAGGTCGGCACTGGAATCGCTTAGCATACGGCGCACCGTCCGATCGATTGCGAAGCGAGACGCCTCGCTTAGGCTTCTTTCAGGTTTCGTTGAATGGAACCGGCCCCATAAGTTGTGGGTGGACATTCCTTCTGTGGGATTGCGGCTGGTTGCGAGGGCTGCGTAGGAACAAGTCTCGGCCTCGGGGCGAACACGATCGGCAATGAAAGCGTTGTGGCTCTCGTCATCGAAACCAACCAGGACAAAACGATGCCCCGGAAAATGAACTGTAAACTCGCGGTAGTCGAGATAGAAGATGTCGCCAGAAAGCATCGTTGGCCGACCGGCTATTACTTCGTCGCGAACCATCTGCCACGCCACATTGTCATCGCGTTCGGTGACTTCCCGGTAGTCTATTCCCAAAGCACTACCTAGATCGATTTCCATCGTCGCGGTTCGCCCGAACAAAACCACAGCCGGATTCATAGACGGATTGGCAATCAGGACACTGTCCACTCCCGACCCAAGACCGAATACCGCAGCTTCAGGTAACTGCAGATCGCAGTAGTGGTTCAAAAGCCCGCGCATCGCCACGCTTCCGCAGTGCTCGCCCGGAAAGCTTTGATAGGTATCGATCATGGTTTTCATAGTCTGAGTCCAATCCCCTTTCGTTCTTTGGCCAGGCATTCCTATCGTCGCGACGCAGAAAACTTGCAAAACAGATCTTCGGCAGTTGAACCTCCCCGTCGTGCCCCATAGCCATCGTGGCGATGTCAGCCCCTATTAACGGTGAAGCCTTCGCCCATGACCTGGATCAATTGCGCGCACGCGTGATGGGAAAACTTGGGGCCGAAGACTTAACCCACCTCAAGCGAATGGAACGATGGGGAAGGCTTTGCACGCTAGGTGGCTGGGCGAGCGCCTGGATCGCGCCGAATCCGCTTTCGGCGATCCTTATCGCACAAGGGCGTACCTCGCGATGGGCAATGGTCGCCCATCATATCTTGCACCGAGGGTACGATCGCGTTCCGGGTGTGCCGCGGGAGCGCACAAGTAAGGGGTTCGCGCAGGGACGGCGACGCCTTCTAGATTGGAACGACTGGATCGACCCGGAGGCCTGGGCCTTCGAACACAACCAGCAACACCATTACAGACTTGGCGAGGACGCTGATCCGGACCAGGTCGAACTGAACCTTGATTGGCTGCGCGACTCGAAACTACCGGCGTTCGCAAAACTGGCGATCGTGTCGTTCTTCGCCGCGACCTGGAAGTGGACGTACTATGCGCCCAATACTTTTCGCCAATTGCGCGGTCGTCGGAAAAACCAACCCGCAGCCCGCAGTGATCTTGAGCCGCTGGCTTCGATGTACCTCAAGCCGTCGTTTTGGCGGCGCTGCTTGGGTCCCTACGCGATCATCCAGTTCGTTGCTCTACCACTCATGTTCCTACCTTTGGGCCGTTGGGCGGCGTTCAGCGTTTTGTGCAACAGCGTGTTGGCTGAAGTGATCACAAACCTGCATTCCTTCTTGATCATCACAACCAATCACGCCGGTGATGACCTGCATGCGTTTGAAGCTCGCGCTGACACGCGCGCTGAATTCTATGTTCGCCAGGCTTTGGGGTCGGTGAATTTCAGAACCGGCTCGAACCTGAACGACTTCGCGCACGGTTGGTTGAACTACCAGATCGAACACCACCTTTTCCCCGATCTTCCCATGCGCCAGTACCAACGCATCCAACCTGAGGTGCGCGCGATTTGTGAGCGCCACGGCGTCGCCTACGTGCAAAGCTCAGTATGGAAGCGTCTGAAAAAGACTTTAGATGTAATGATCGGACGCACGGACATGATCCGGGCTGAGTCGATCGAAGCAATTTCCGCAGAGTTAGCCACGGCATCGTTGGTGGAGCCGGCCGTGGTTACGCCAGCCTAGCCCGGACTCTTCATGAGGCAGCGTTCTACGAGGCGCATTCGCACAAACTCCACGTGAAGGGCTGCCAGGTTCGCCGCCTTCCGCGCGCGAAGTTCTCGGCAAGTGGTTGTTCATTGAATCGAGTCACGAAGATTCAGAAACGACGATGAGTGCGCTGGCTCGCTGTACCGCGAGCAACGACCCGCGCTTCGCGTGTCTATTCGAAACCGAGCAAGGCGAAACCAGAGGCTAGCCCGGGTTCTTCATGAATAGTCGGGCCTAGGGAGCTAGCCCACGAGCTCTCACCGCGTCGGTTCGACACTGACGGCGAACACACGAGCGGTTCCGCAACAAGCCTTCGATCATGTTTTGGTCCAGTGGGGGTCTCATTGTATGTTGCGCCGATGATCTCCCGTCCATTCCGTCTAAGTACAAAAAAATCTGGACCGATGCCGATATCGATTTGCACCATGATGGCGATCGCGATGCTCGCGGTATCCTGCCCCAGCGCCTCGGCCAGTAGCGCCGACGAAGGCGGCCAGAACGGCTCCAGTACCCAACGGCGCGTCGTAGCACAGGTTGCCGATTCTATTTGGAGATCATCATTCCCAGGGCCAATGATTACCGCGATCTCTCCACGCGTATCGATCGCACGAGAGACGCGACCGGTCCTAACACGCCACCCGAGTAAAATGAGGAACGGCGACCTTCTGCACGGCCGAATCGTACTCGATCTGACCGAAGGAAGCCGCGTAGAATTCGCACTTGGGGTGGTCGCCTCGCCAGCCGCGGCCCCCACGAAAGATCCGCCCCATCCCTCGAATGTAAACGAGAAAGGCGACGACCAACCCGTGCCCGCAGAAACTGAGCCCCCTTCCCTTACAACACGCGCGCAAGCAGAGGTGTGGATTCTCAGCGAAGCCGGGCCGCGACGAGTGTGGTCGAAAACATTGCCGGACAAAGGCAGCCCGTGGCAAACGCAAAGAGTGGATCTTCCGGCAGGGCCAAAACAAACTTTGGAATTTAGAATCGCATCCGGTGAAGGGATGGGGAACGCGCGCTTTGGCGACCCAGTTGTTTCAAGCCCGGCTTCGGAAGCACCAGCGATTCGTGGCGTCATCTTGATTTCGCTCGATACCTTGCGCGCGGATCGAACCAGCGTGTACGGCTACAAGCGCCAGACCACACCGCGGCTAGAAGAGCTGTTCGGCCAAGGCGGCACTGTTTTCGAAAACGTGTACACCCAGGGCCCCGATACTGTGCTCGGGCATATCGCCATGTTGAAGGGACGCACTGGCGCATCCACCTTACTGGAACCCGGCGTTGGCATGAAACAATCCAGGGCGTTCGCTTCACTTGCCGATGTGCTGCGGCACAACGGCTATCGCACCGCCGCGTATACCGAAAATGGGATGTTGATTGGCAACAACGGGTTCAACCAGGGATTCGAAGTTTGGTTTGAAAACACCGACGTCGAACAACGGCCGGAGAAGGGGCACATCAAGCGCACGTTCGCGATGGGCATGGACTGGTTTCGACAACATCAGGAGGAGCCGTTTTTTCTTTTCCTTCACTCGTACCAGGTCCATTCACCGTACGGTGCGCCCGCTCCTTGGTCCGACCTGTTCCCAAGCGCAGCGAACGCCGACTCAGTCGCCCGAGACTCAGACAGTTACGACGAGGGAATTGCTTACGCTGACGCCCAAACCGCGGCTTTCCTAGAACAAATTGACGCGCTCGGTTTTGGCGACGACATCCTTGTGGTGGTGACCAGCGACCATGGCGAGGAATTCGCCGAGCACGGGCGCTTGCAGCACGGCGCCAATCTGACGCAGGAAAACCTACTCGTTCCGTTGCTGATGCGCGGCCCGGGAGTTTCGGCTGGCAAGCGCGTTGACCGTGGCCCCTCAGCGCTTATGGACGTTGCCCCAACCATCCTAGATTACCTGGGCATCGCCGCGCCGGAGTCATTCCAAGGAGTTTCGCTTCGCAACCCGGACGCCCTTGCACCTTCCGGCGAACGAATCATTCCGCACGAAGCCTGGCTTAAGCTGGTATTCACCCCGGACGGCTTCGACCCCAGTTTTGTTGCGCCAAGTTTCGCAGTGACCCGCGGCAGCATGCGCCTGGTGCGCGTACGCCACGACACCGGACATCATTTTGAAATGTACGATCTTGGAAATGACCCCGGCGAGAAGCACGACTTGGTCGCCGCAGGCTCGGAGGTTCCAAAAGACCTGAAGCGTCGCTTGCGAAACTATCTGGAGAACCAGATTGGGCTGCATTACCAAGCAGTCAGGAAGCTACAAAAAAACTCCGCCGCCACCAAGCCAGCGAAGCCCCAAGAGACGACCGAAGACGCCGAGCGCAATGAAAAACTCAAAGCCCTCGGCTACATCTCCGATTAATCACCTTTTCTAACCGAACAATTGTCGCGAAAACGAGATAGTCAATCCCCGACAATTCCACCGAGCATCAAATCAACAAGCGTCTCGGCGTAGCGTTCCACCGCGCGCTCAGACTTGGGTCGAGGGACACCAAGCTTGGCGGCCAGTGCTCCATGCGTGAATGGCGCAGACACTACGCTGGCCACGAACAATGCGAGCATACGGGAATCGACGTCGTGAATTCGATTGCCCTGCGCGCCTCCCAAAAACCGTTCTAACGTCGTTAGTCCCGGCTGAATGAATTCGTCGTAAATGTAGTCGAGCCGTTCGCCACCGCGGCCCGCTTCGTCGGCAATGATTCGTGCGATCGCCGGACGGCGAGCAAGCATTGATATCGTTCGTCGCAATCCGATTCGAAGTGTCTCTTCGGGACTCGGCAAGCCAGTGGCTTTCTCAAGCAGCTCGACAAGTTCGAGAATCGACGCTTCGAGCCCAAACTTAACAGCCGCCTGCCACACTTCCGGCTTGGCCCCAAAGTGATGGTGCACAAGGTTGTGGCTAACCCCGACACGCCTGGCCAGCTCTCGAACCGACATCGCCTCGTAGCCAGCGTCGGCAAACGCTTCCAAGGCGCCCTCGAGAATTTCTTCCCGGGTGCGATCGGCGGTCGCCCCGCGCGGACGCCCGGCGCCCCTTCGGGGGGCTTGAGGATCAACCATTTTGTCGTTTTTATTTGACACGTGTCTAATTGTGCGTAACCTGCTCAATAGGGCGCTTGTTTAATTAATATTGTGAGCGCCGGAACCTCAAGAGGAGTTTCAGGATATGACCTTCGAACCCTTGGAGAAACAATACTGGGAGCACCCGTATCGCGCGTACCGGCAACTGCGCGACAGTGACCGGCTGCACTGGGCACCGGGAGCCCAAGTTTTCTGCGCTTCCCGTTACGACGAGGCCGAGTTTATCTTCAAGCACCCGGACATTTTTTCGTCCGGAGTCGCGTTTGATCTTCTGGTAAACGACCGCTGGAAGAGCGTCGGGCTGAAAGACGTGGTCGAGATGGTACGATTTTTCATGAGATCGCACCTAAACCCGCTCTCGTTTCGAAACGCACCCGAGACTCTTCTTTCTTCAGATCCCCCTCGCCACGACACCCTGCGCAGGACCGTCAACCGAGGGTTCACCCCGCGACATATCGCAGCCTGGAAACCCCGCGTCCGCGAGCTTTGCGAGCAATACCTCGCCAACTTCGAAGACGCCCAACACGTCGAGATCATCGCTGAGTTTTCAAACCCTCTACCGATGACCATCATCGCCGAGATGCTCGGCATCGAAACCGATCGCCTCGGCGACTTTCGCCGGTGGAGCAACAACATCATCTCGGGCCTAACCGGGGCGAATCGCGCGGACTCCCCGAGAGCTTTGCTGCGAGACGTTGGCGAATGGCTGGGGTACTTGCGTGTCATCGTTGAGCGCCGTCGCAAAAATCCGGGAGACGATCTGATCAGCACGTTGGTCGACCCCAAGCATCAAGAAACTCTTGACACCGAATCGGTCTTAACGTTCGCCAGCATTCTTTTGATTGCCGGCAACGAAACGACAACCAACGCGATAGGCAGTACGATCCAACTACTGCTCGAACATTCACAAGTACTGAGTGAAGTTCAGGCCGATGCGACCCTGATTCCGGCGTTGATTGAGGAAAGCATCCGGCTCGAGTCACCGTTTCAGTTCATGCCGCGGCTGGCCACCTGCGACACTGAACTGCGAGGAACGCTCATTCCAAAGAACAGTACCGTTCTCGTAATGATAGGCGCTGCCAATCGTGACGAGCGCCATTTCGCCCATGCAGACCGCTTAGACCTGCACCGCAACGAAGAATCTCATCTGGCATTCGGTCGCGGTATTCATTTCTGTTTGGGAGCCGCTTTGGCCCGGCTCGAAGCCCAGGTGGCGCTAGAGGTTATCATCCCGCAACTACATCGCTGGGAAATAGCAGAAGCGGGAACTTCGCTCGGGGATTCGTATTTCACGCGCGGACCGAGCCATTTGGATTTGGTGCCAGCCGGCACAGGATCGTTTGTTGTCGGAGCTAAGAGCTGTTCTCAGCCGTCTTCTCAGCCGTCGAAGAAATCGCAGTTGCAGACGCACGATCGGCCTTCCCAAGCGTAAAAAAGAACGTCGCCCCTTGTTCTTCTTCGCCTTCGGCCCAAATGCGACCGCCATGCTGCCGTACGATTCGTTCGGCGGTTGCCAAACCAATACCGGTACCCGGGAACTCGTCCGCCCGGTGAAGCCGCTGGAACGCTCCGAATAGCTTTTCCTCAAAATCCATATTGAACCCAACACCGTTGTCACGCAGCGAATAGACCCGCTCTCCGTCCACCACGTTTACGTCGAAGTGAATACGGCGCGGCTCCCTAGTGGCAGAAAACTTCCAGGCGTTCCCCGTCAAATTGCGCAGCAACAGATCAAGAAGCCTGGGATCACCGAGCGCCTCAATACTTGGCTCAAGCTCGATTTCGGCGACGCAAGACGGCTCCGCTTCACGAAGCTCTTCGAACATGCCCGTAACCAACTGAGTCAAATCGACGGTTTCGCGACCAAGATCGGTACGACCAATTCGTGCTAACAACAAAAGCCCATCGATCATCTCGGACATGCGATCGGCGGTGGCTACGATACGTGCGAAGTACCCGCGTGTAACGTCGTCAAAATCCTTCGATCCATCTTCCTCGATCATGTGCACGTAGCCGTTCAATGATCGTAGCGGCTGACGTAGGTCGTGCGAGACCGAATAGCTAAACGCTTCAAGTTCCCCAATTGCGGCTTCAAGATCGGACGTGCGCGCAGCGACCCGATCTTCGAGTTCGCTATTCAAGGACTGAAGAGCTCGTTCAGCCTGCTTGCGCGCAGTCACCTCAAAAATAGTTCCAACAACCGTTACCGCCTGACCATCACCGGACGCTGAAACCTCGCCAACCTCTTGCACGTATCGCATTTCACCATTTGGCGGCACAATACGGTGATCAACAGCGAGTCGGCCTCCTTGGGTAACAAGTCTCATGGCGTGTTCCATAAGATTTTCGCGATCGTCAAGTGGGATGAATGTCAGCCAAGACTCAAGTGTGCCGTCAAAATCTCCGCGAGAAATTCCGGTGACGTTGTAAACTTCGTCCGACCACTCAAGAGTCCCCTCGTGCACCTGCCACACCCACGAGCCCAGGCGTCCAACCCGTTGCGCCTCACTTAGTTGAGCCTGACTGCGTCGCAACTCTGCATAAACCGCCTCCTGTTCCGTGAGATCGATCGAGAAAACGACAATCACCTCACGGCCAAACAGCTGCGAGCGTTGGACATGCGATTGAACGGGATACATTGACCCGTCTTTGCGGCGGTGACTGGTATTGATCTGCCTTAACGGTGCCCCGTGGACCAAAAGCGGGCCAAGAATCTCGAGAAACTCGGGGTCATCGAGATCGGGGACGACGCTGTCAGCCGTCAAGCCGGTCAACTCCTCCACAGAATAGCCCAGGTTTCGACAAGCCCCGTCGTTGACACGCAAGAAGCGAAGGGTTGCGAAATCGATGACATAGACTTCGTTGACCGACTGGTCGACGAGGCGACCCAGGCTCAAAATACGTTCTTCAGCTTGCTTACGTTCGGTAAGGTCACGCGCTGAAACCACAACTTGCTTTGTTCCGCCCAGCGTCACCGGAAAGCTGCGGGCTTCAACCGGAACGACCGTCCCATCCTTGCGACGAATCGAGTACTCCCCAGCGTTTTGAAGCCGCACGCCAGCCAAATACTGAGAAACACGGACAAGGTTCTCTTCAGAAAATATATGGAGATCGAGCAAGTTGCGGCCGATCACCTCGTCGGCCTCATATCCAATCAATTCCAACGCGCGTCGGTTGCAATCAAGCAAAACGCCGGAAGAATCGTGTAGGAAGGCACCGTCGGGGATATTTTCAAAAATCGTTTGAAAACGTTCAGCGTTCGCCTGCGATTCCGCGAGTAGACTTTCTACTCTCTTCCGCGCAACGGTAAGGTTGCCAAATTCTCTTGACGTCAGCACCGCACCAAGAAGAATTAACGCCGCAAGAATCAGGCCGAAGAAAGCCGTTATAGATGCCTCCCATGGCACCGATCTGCCGA
This sequence comes from Binatia bacterium, assembly GCA_047611725.1. Taxonomy (GTDB): domain Bacteria; phylum Desulfobacterota; class Binatia; order UBA1149; family CAITLU01; genus JBLFWR01. Next base: position 77,849 of record JBLFWR010000003.1, read on the forward strand.
GAAGAGAGGGTTCTGAAAGCGCGAACGACAGCAGGCCCAGCAACGACAGATTCAGCGCGAGTACGGCACCCAACAGGCGCAGACCCGACTCGCGCGCTCGATATAGGCTTACAGCAACCGCCACCAAGTACAGGATGCCAGATAGGAGTTGGAGCGCGCCTAAACCCACGCGAGCCACCAACTTGAAGATTGCCGAATTCTATCCACTGAAAATTGTTGTTCGCAGTGTCATGGTTGGGCAGACTCAATCACAACGCAGTACGAACAGCCCACCATAGAAGAGTTCACCACCTAGAGGAAAGGCGACGCCTACCCGTGGATTTCCGGGTTGGGCTAGCGCGCTCCCCAGGCAAATGTCGCGATCGGCAATCCATTGCAACCCAACTAATGGCATGGTTAATGCCACTTTGAATGTGGCGAGGAGCATGGCGGGCCCAGTCGAAACACGCAGTCAATTTCCGCACCCCGCACAAACCGATAGCCCGGCTACAGAAACCATGAACGCACCCCTGATTTGGCTCAGTGCCCTTGCCCTCTACGGACTCTTTTCACTTTGGTACAACAATTGGCACGGCCCCTTGCGGCCCGACGAAATCGACTACTACATGGACCAACTCGTCAGCAGTGCCAACGAAACGCCCGACTCGGAACGACTCTCGGTTATACGAAAATTCTTGGAGACCGACGACGCGACGGAGTTCTTCATGGTGAACTTGATTCGACTGCGCCCGGGAAAACTAGACGTCGCCGGGCTCGACGCGCCGACCTCCGCAGGCAAAGTTCTAGAGAAGTACACCGGGTACTTCCTGCCTGCACTGCTTCGACGCGCCGGGCATCCAGCGTTCTACGGGCGCGCAGCCGGTGGCTACGTTGAAAGCTGGGGCGTCGAAGCCAATCCCGGCTGGAGTCTGGCAGGGGTTGTACGCTACCGCAGCCGCAGAGACATGATCGTGCTGGCGACCAATCCAGCGTTTGAACCGGCGCACGTATTCAAGGTTGCCGCGTTGGAAAAAACTTTCGCGTTCCCCGCCACGCCCGGACTGGTCATTGTCGGTCCCCGGATTTGGGTCGCGCTTGTGCTCAGCCTGGTCGCCGCACTACTTCACCTGCTTCTTGTGACCAGCGGTGCTTCCGCATGAGCGGAGACGAGCTACGAATCGCGCGCCGATCGATTCCTGACGGGCGCTTGCAACGCGCCGAACGAAGCAGGACCGCCATTGTCAAAGCCCTTCACGATTTGATTGGAGAAGGCAGTCTCGTACCGACTGCCCAGGACGTCGCAACCCGCGCCGGGGTCGGCATGCGAACGGTCTTTCGTCACTTCTCAGCCATGGATGATCTATTCGCAGAGCTCGACCAACTTCTTCGCGCTGAAATTCAACCGCTTCTCAATAGCCAAGCCCCGACCGGTCCGTTGCCGACTCGAATTTTACAACTAGCCGAGCGCCGGGCTGCTTTGTACGAGCGTGTTGGTCCATACTTGCGGGCCACTCGGCTCCACCATTGGCGCTCGGACTTTTTAGAGCAACAACTTAAAGCTACGGTACGTGATCTTCGTCATGAACTGCGCCAGTGGGTGCCAGAGCTCAAGGGTCGTCCCAACGTTTTGGAAACACTGGATCTGCTACTTGCCTTTGAAACGTGGGACCGGCTTCGAACCGAACAGCGACTCGGCGTGGCACGCGCGTTGAACACGCTGGAGCCGTTGCTTGTCCAGGCCGCAAGCGAACTGAAGCGAAAACCTTAGGAGCGAGACGATAATGCTCGTACTCTACGACAACGAGATCGCGCGCGTCCGGATCACGAAATGAGCCGTCAGGAGAAAATTCGCAGGCGCGTGTCTCCCTGGGTAACCAGGGTCTTGACCAGCCCACGCCTGCGCGACATGCGCAGAACCCTAGCAGAAAAACGGCGCAGGCTTCGTGGAGCACCGCGCAAAATTTCGTACTTTCACCAAGCTGACGACCCGTATTCGCATCTAGCGGTGCAGACTCTAGCGACGCTACTCAAGCGCTACGAGATCGAATTAGACGTATTTTTGGTTGGCCCTCATCCCGACGATGCGGCACCGCAACCAGAGCTCCTTGAAGCCTTCGCGCGCAAAGACGCAGGAGACATCGCGCAGCCCTATGGATTAGAGTTTCCTCATATCGACCATCAACCCGACCTTGGTCTGGTCGCCACGGCGAACAGAATTCTGACCGCTGCGATTCAAAACGGTACGTTTGTCGAGATCGCACCGCAGGTAGGCCGCGCCCTGTTCACCGAAGATTCTCCTGCAATGGACGCGCTGGCTGCGCGAACCGAGCCAGCCACACAGGCGGCAGCCGAAACGGCGATTCGCCAAGGAAGTGAACGACGCAAAAAGCTCGGACACTATTCGGGTGCAATGTTCTACGACGAGCCCGAATGGTACTGGGGGGTCGATCGTCTGCACCACCTCGAGACTCGACTTGACAACGACGGTGCCCGACGCTCGGGCGAACCTGGCACACCGATCGTGGTTCGTCCGACGGCCATCACAGAACCGGATACGCCAGCGAACCAACCACGCCTGACGGTGGAATTTTTCGCGTCGCTGCGCAGCCCTTACACCTACATCGTCATGGAGCGCATTTTGGATCTGGCGAAGCGTTTCCCCATCGATGTCGTGCAGCGCCCGGTGCTGCCCATGGTCATGCGTGGCCTCGCCGTCCCGCTAACCAAGCAATTGTACATTCAGTTCGACACCAAACGAGAAGCCGAACTTGCTGGGGTCGATTTCGGGCACGTCTGCGACCCTGTTGGCGAGCCGGTTGAGCGCGGTTTCTCTTTGTTCAATTGGGCACGCAACGAGGGTCGGGCACCCGAATTCCTGCTTGAGTTTACACGCGCCGCGTTCGCCGACGGCATCGACACCGGGTCGGAAAAAGGCCTACGCCAGGTTGTCGAACGGGCCGGGCTGGATTGGAACGAAGCGCAGGTTGATCTCGACGGTTGGCGCGAGGAACTCGAACAGAATCGACTCGCCCTGTTTGATTTGGGCCTGTGGGGCGTTCCTTCGTTTCATATTATTGGCGACGAGCGTGATCCCGATTTCTGTACGTGGGGACAAGATCGCGTCTGGCTCGTCGAGCAGGAAATCGCAAGACGTGTCGCTCGCGACAGCGGGCCCTAGCGCAACCCCCATCGAACAATTCAGCTGCGAACCTAGCAAGCGTTCAACCACACAATGGAGTGACCCGTGTTTCAACAACCCAACGATTTTCGCGATGAAAGCCTAGCGCTATACCAACTGCTCGCACCCCTGGTCGACGCCGACTTCGAGCGCAAGACCCTCTTCAAGGATTGGACCGTACATGACGTTCTCAGTCATCTGCATGCGTGGAACCGGGCAGCCGACCTTTCCTTGAACGATCCCGAAAAGTTCGACGCATTCAAGACTCAAGTCATCTCGGGGATGATGGAAGGGAAACAGATTCGTGAGCTTGAATCAGTATTGCTTGACGACGCGAAGAACCGCGCCCGATTCGAACAGTGGAACGAGTACATTGGCGAGATGACACAACGGTTCGCCGCTGCAGACCCCAAAAAACGAGTCGCGTGGCCGGGCCCCGACATGAGTGTTCGCTCAAGCATCACCGCCCGCCTCATGGAGACATGGGCTCACGGTCAAGAGCTCTACGACTTACTGGGCGTTGTGCGAACCGATGGCGATCGCATCAAAAACATCGCCGTCCTTGGCATCAATACATTCGGATGGACATTCAAGAATCGACGCCTCGAAGTGCCGTCGGACTTGCCGTATGTACGACTTAGCGCGCCGTCGGGAGAAACGTGGACTTGGAACGAGCCGAGCGAATCCAATTGCGTGGCCGGCAGTGCCAGTGATTTTTGCCAAGTCGTAACTCAGGTCCGCAATATCGCCGACACTAAACTTGAAGTGGTCGGCGAAACCGCCGTCGGCTGGATGGCGATTGCCCAGTGCTTCGCAGGCGCACCGGCAGATCCGCCCGCCAAAGGGGCGCGCTTCACGGCTCGGAAAAGCTAGCCCGCGCCTGTTCTACCCGTAGCCGCCATTGGCAATAGTGTTCCAAAAATCCGCACCGGTCCCAGCCTCGTTCGGAATGTCGCAAACGTCGCATCCAGTGGTCCCATCTACGCACCCCGAGCAGTGATCAGTCCGAGACTCCAAATCCGCCAACACTTGCCCCAACGGGTTGGTTTGGTTTTGCGGGTCGCTGGCGGAGGAGTAGGTCATTCACCCCCCCCCTCGCGTCTCCGCTTCCCCCGCGTCCGATAACGTAATTTCCGTCAACTTGAATTCGTGAATTGCGTGCGTTCATCGACTCAGCGGGACGATGTTGGCCGGCCGCCGCTGCGTACAGTGCCGCCATTGCTGAGTCCTTGGAGCCTTGCGATTCCCCATCTTCGCCGGCCCTGCCTTCATCGCGCGCACGTCTTTCAAGCACTCGCGCGATACCCATGGCAGCATCGGCAAGAACCGCTGGGCTCACAACTAACAATAGAACCCGCCGCCAACAGTCCGCGCAGACTGTGGAGAACTTCGCCCCCAGAGGTAAGCCCAGTCGCCGCGCTCTTCGCACTTTCGAACCCGCGCGAAGGCGCCTGCGCGAGGCAGCGCTCGAGCAGGGAGTCGAAGATGTAAAGGCCATCGCATTGATGATTGACGGGTGCGTTAAGCGCCAGACCTGAAGCGAGGACGAACTCGAATTCGTCGGTAACCAGACTAAAGAGGGTCGATGACCCGCAGACCGGGCAATCGGATGAAGTTGACGTCATGGGTCCACATCTGCGTGGCTCCGTTGTCGAACGCGGTTAACGCGATCTGAAGATCAAAGATCCGCACTCCACTCAATTCCAGATCGCACGCGCAGGCCAATAAGCGTGGTCCGAAGCCGGGGCCAGGCACCCAGGTTTGCATTGCAGCGGTCTCTGCAAGTGCTGTCAGGAAATCCGAAGCCTCGGTTGGCGTTGATGGTCGGCCCATAGCCTTCGGGTGAGTGACGATACTCCAAAACTCACCGACACTGGCCAGACTTATGCCCCATTCTTCACCCGACCCCGCCGCCCTTTCGATGACGCGCCGAGCGGCTCTATGCTCATCCGTGCCGCTGCGATGCGCATAGATCAGGATGTTCGTGTCGATGGCGATCACTGTTGTCGGCTAATCCAGTCGTGCATTCGCTCTCGGTCAGCGACGTCGATGGCGGGCACGCCGCCTTTGACCGTAACCCAGCGAATTTTGCTCTTGTCCGCGGGCGAATCGGGGCCACGTTTGCCTAGCACTCGCTGTAACCCCTCGGCCATAAGTTCGCGGAGCGGGCGACGCTCTTCCGCAGCACGCTTCTTGGCGCGGATCATCAACGCATCGGGAATGTCCACCGTCGTTTTCATATGGTAACCCATATCACCATATTTATGGGTCAGCAATAGAAGTGCTCTCAACCGGCATCGCGGACCACAAACGGTAAGCGTAAATCAGCGTAGCGGATCAAGCACGAGTTCTACACGCCGCCAACAGTCCGCGCAGACTGTTGAGCCACGACCGGCGACCGGCGCCCGGCGCCAGGGGTCAGGGGTCAGGGGTCAGGGGATTCGCCGGGGGCGAGGCGAAGCCAGCGGCTCTAGTCTTCAGACCGACGCTTCGGCCGTTCGTTCTGCTTCAGGATTTTCTTGCGCAGGCGAATGTTCTTCGGCGTGACTTCAACGAGTTCGTCATCGCCGATCCATTCCAAACCATTCTCAAGACCAATGACACGATTAGGCGTAATAATCACAGCCTCATCGTGGCCTGAGGCACGCATGTTGGTCAGTTTCTTTTCACGGCAAAGGTTGATGTTCAGATCGTTGTTACGCGAGTACTCACCGACCACCATTCCTTCGTAGACCTTAGTTCCCGGCGGGACGAAGAGCGTACCACGTTCCTGCAAATGGAAAATGGAGTACGGAGTAGCGGGACCTTCTCGGTCAGAAACCAACGACCCATTCATACGAGACTGAATCGGTCCGGCCCATGGCGCCCATCCATTGAAGAGCGCGTTCATGATGCCCGTACCGCGAGTCTCAGTCAGAAAACGCGACCGTAAGCCGATCAGTCCACGTGAAGGAATCTCGAATTCGACACGCGTGCGCGAAGCGCCCGACTTGTTCATCTTCACCATGCGCCCCTTCCGAAGCGCAAGAAGCTGAGAGACCATGCCGACGTAGTCTTCGGCCACGTCAACCACGAGTAATTCCATCGGCTCGTGCTTAACGCCGTCGATCTCTCGAACAACCACGGTCGGCTTGGAGACTTGCATCTCGTAGCCCTCGCGACGCATGGTCTCGATCAAGATCGCCAACTGCAACTCACCGCGACCGGTCACCCGCAGCGATTCCGGAGAATCGGTATCTTCAATGCGCATACTTACGTTGCGCCGCTGTTCTTGGTAGAGGCGATCGCGCAGCTTGCGCGATGTCACATGGGTACCCTCACGACCACCCCAAGGCGAGGTGTTGGTGCCAAAGATCATCCCAATGGTGGGCTCGTCAACGCGAATCGGCGGCAACGCTATGGGCGAGTCCTTCTCGCCGATGGTGTCACCGATGTTGACGTCTTCGATACCCGACAGTGAAATAATGTCACCCGCAATCGCTTCCGCAACTTCCACGCGATTCAGGCCACGCCAGGTGTAAAGCTGCGCGACTTTAACGGTGCGTGGAGCCTTGCCATCTTGACACAGGGCGAAGAAGCCACCGCTGGTTAGGCGACCGTTTTTGACTCGACCGATCGCAAGTCGCCCCACGTAGTCGTTGTAGTCAAGGTTGTTGCACTGAAACTGAACCGGCGCTTTGGGGTCACCACCCGGGCCCGGCAAACGAGACAGGATCAGGTCGAACAGTGGTCCTAGGCTCTCGCCGGGAATCTCTAGGTCGGTGGTGGCCAGACCGTCGCGCGCGTTGGTGAAAACTACCGGGAAATCGATCTGCTCTTCATCCGCACCCAGATCGATGAACAGGTCATAGATCTCGTCGAGAACTTCGGCGATCCGTGAATCAGGTCGATCGATTTTGTTCACACACACGATCGGGACCAGGCCCAGTGACAGGGCCTTCTGCAACACGAAGCGAGTCTGCGGTAATGGCCCTTCAGACGAATCAACGAGCAGCATGACGCCGTCAACCATCGCCAACGTGCGTTCCACTTCACCACCGAAATCGGCGTGACCCGGTGTGTCCACAATGTTGATGCGAATGCCCTTGTAATCGACCGCCGTATTCTTGGCGAGAATGGTGATGCCACGCTCACGCTCAAGATCGTTGGAATCCATGACCCGCTCGGCCACCCGTTCGTGAGCTTTGAAGGTGCCACTTTGGTGGAGCATGGCGTCAACGAGCGTGGTTTTGCCATGGTCAACGTGAGCGATAATGGCGACGTTGCGGACGTCGGCGCGGCGAATTTCGGAATCTTTCATTGGGGTCCGGGGCACTGCTAGGGCGTGAATGCGGAAAAGTCCGCGACCTTACCAGTCTTTGACGCGCAGCGCCATCCGCGGAAACGTCGATTCGGCCTAGTCTTGCACGCCGCAGCCGTACTTCGGCGAATCGGCCGGCACAGCCACTACTGAGGCCAGATCCCAGACCGCCACCAATCCGGCGGCATCGGCTGAAATCAGCTTGTCTCCGACCCACGCCAAGCCCGAAACCAACTCCCGGTGGAGCCGCAACTGCCCAAGGCTCTCGCGTCCATCAGCAGAAAATAGGTGCACCGTTCCCTGAAAACCCGCCGTGGCCAGAACGCGGCCGCGCGCATGGAAAGCGACGGCATTCAGTGCGCCTAAGCCAGACTGCTCAACATGCGATGTCCGGCTGCAGGTATCCCAAACGTGCAGCACACCATCCTCCGAGGCCGCCGCCACACGCTTCTCGTCCACCGCCAGCGCGCGTACAGCCGCGCCTTCGGTGTGCCGGTCCAACAGCCATTTCTCCAGCTCGATATCGAAAAGCTGAATTTCGCCGCGACCGGACGCGACTACGGCAAGGTGAGCGTCGCCGCCTGCAGCAGCGGTCGTAATCAGGCCGGAAGTCTTGAGTTGGGAAACGGGGGTCCCGTCGCCTGCATCCAAAACATGCGCTACGCGGTCGTACGCGTGGGTCACGAGCAGACGTTTGCCGTCGGATAGCCATTCCATCGCCCAAGGAATTCCCCGCGGCAGCGGCCAGACGACTTGCGGGCGAGGATCATCAAACGTGTGTAGCGCGACCTGTCCGAGGTGAGCGCTGGCCAACTGACCGTTGACCGGATTGACCGCCAAGAGTCCGGGTGCATGCATGAGCATGGCTGCCGTGTGGTCGTGATTATCGCCGCCGTTCTCGTCATGACGAAGCAAAACTTCGGCGGGCGACGGCGGATCGAACTTCGCCAGCAAGCGACCTTCTGCAGCATCCCACGCGGTCGTTGTCATGTTGTAGGCCGCAACAAAGAATTTGGAGGCACTATCTCCGGCGATAGCGTTGACGGGAGCCGCAAAGCGCAGAGTGTAGCGCAACTCGGACGGCGCGTCGGGGGCCGCAGGTTCGCGAACTGGGAGGAACGTATCCCCTAACCATGCCTCGGCAACCGGCAGTGAGAAGCCCATGTCGATAGGATCGCGCGGCGTCACGAGCTCAAACCGCACTTCGACCGTGTCAGTCGTGGGTGCGGGCAGAACAGCCTCAAGCGCGTCGCCGGTTGGCGTTGGGACACGCTGCAGTTCGAAACGCTGCTCTATAACCGGGCGTTGTTCGTCATCGCCGACGGACGCATCCTGCCCCGCCAGAAACACCGCTCCGGAAACACCGTCGAGCGAGACCGCACGCCTCGCGAAATTGCTCAGATACACGCGAACCAAGCCCTGCGGCGTTGCCAATGCCTCAAGGTGACGCGAGCCGCTCATGCCAACCTGGCCCCCGTGTTTGGAGCCATGATCGTGAACCATGCCTGGCATCATTGCGGCACCAAGCACCTCGGAAAGTACGTCAGAAGGCACCTCGGCTTCGTCGGCGGCCCAACAAGGGGCGCAGGCTGCCAAAGCGAGAACGAACGCGAACGAGAAAAACGTTCGTCTTATGTAAGGCGAGAAGTTCATTTGAGTGCGGCGATGCGCGTGCAGGCTTCGTCCAGGTCAGCGTCGGTTTTTCCAAAACAGAAGCGCAGCAGATCGCCGCCCTGACCGTGACCCTGACCGTGCCCCTGACCGCGACTAAAAAACGCCTCGCCCGGAACCGCCGCCACCCCGCAACGCGCAAGCAGGTTCATGGCTCGCTCGTGGCCGGTGTCCCCCGGCAAAGACGCACAATCGGCCAACACATAGTAGGCGCCTTCGGGAACAAGCGGCTCCAAGCCCGCGTGGCGCAACGCCTCGCAAAATCGATCGCGCTTACTTTCATGGTCGCGCGCAAGCCCTTCGAAATAGTCATCGCCTAAGTTCGCCAACCCGGCAGCAGCACCAAGCTGTAGTGGGGTCGGTGGGCAGACATAGACAAGATCATTCATCGGGCCGAAGGCACGAGCCCAGCGAGCATCAGCCGCCATCCATCCAATGCGCCAGCCGGTGATCGCCAGAGTTTTCGAAAGCGACGACATGGTCACCGTGCGCTCGCGCAGTCCGGGCAACGATGCGGGCGCAACATGCTCGCGACCGTCGTACAGAAAATGCTCGTACACTTCGTCGGTGAAGATCCAAAGATCGTGAAGCGCAGCAAAAGCGCCGATTTCCGTAAGTTCGTCGCGGGTAAACACCTTGCCGCAAGGATTCGCAGGAGTGTTAATAACGATCGCCCGCGTACGTTTCGTGACCGCCTTCTCAAGCGCGTCCATCGAAACCCGCCAATCCGGAGCCGCCAATAAAACGGGGACGGGTACCAATTCTTGCGAGCGGAGGGTCGCAACGTGGTAGCCGTAGAACGGCTCGAAGAGCAGGACTTCGTCGCCGGCTTCCAACAGCGTCGAGCAAGCGATGTGGAACGCGCCCGTGGCGCCCACCGTCACTACGACCTCACCGTCCGGGTCGTACTGCGCCCCACCCCAATGTTCCATTTTGGTGACCAGCGCGCGCCGCAGTTCATCGACCCCGTCGTAGCGCGAATAGATATTGCGCCCGTCGGCAATCGCCCGGGTGGCCCCGCGCGCCACCACCTCTGGCACCGGCGTATCGCAAATTCCCTGTGCCATGTTGATACCGCCCGCTTGCGTGCAGGCCTGCGACATGGCGCGAATAGCAGATTGTTGGAGGACCGCGGCGCGGCGACTCAGGCTTCGAGACATGATCCGCTCTTACGCCGTTGCGCCTGCCGTTTCGAGAGCCGCACTTGAGATCGCAGCCTATGGTGGTTAGGCAAGCGGCATGGCCAATCCAATAGCGACCTTCAAAACATCCATGGGAACCTTCAAAGCTGAACTCTATCTTGAGCAAATGCCCGTCACGGCCGGTAATTTCATCAAGCTTGCAGAGGACGGTTTTTACGACGGGCTCCATTTTCACAGGGTGATCGGCAACTTCATGCTGCAGTTCGGCTGCCCTCACAGCAAAGACGCGAAAAGCTCGCGTGCAGGAACCGGCGGACCGCCGCACGGCACGATCGCCGACGAACACCCGGACGACTTCAAGGCGTCCAATGAACCCGGCACCCTATCAATGGCGAACACGGGCGCGCCCAATAGCGGCGGCTCGCAGTTCTTCATCAACACGGTGCACAACGCCTATCTCGATTGGTTCTCGTCGGGGCAATCAAAGCACCCGGTGTTTGCCAAAATCACCGAAGGTATGGATGTGATCACAGCCATCAACGGCACGCCGACCGACGCGCGCGACAACCCCCTCGAGCCGGTTCAGATGATCAGCATTACTATCGAAAAGTAGACGGGCGAAAAGTAGACAGGCGAAAATACGATCAGGGCTTACACCGGCGGCGTAGCAACGCGTCGCCGGTGAAGGTCGTGGGTTAAGCTGTCGAGCCTCTTGAGCCCTCTTCAGCTATCTCGCGCGGTTGGCATCACGAAGGTCAGCAACCCGCTTGTACCAAGTCGCGATAACCGGTCGCTTCATAATGCGCTCGAAGGCCGGGAAGTCGGCGATGCAGGTCAAAGCACCGTGGGCAGCAACATCGCCAACGGAAATCTGCTCGCCACAAACAAACGCCTGATCCCCCAACCACTCTTCGAGCTTGTCGAGTTCTGTCGCCAGCATCTCGTGCGGATCGCCACCGCCTAAGCGCTTTACGATACGTTTGGAAACCTGGTGCATGATCAGCGAGCCACCCGCTCGCACCATCAAGTTCTGCACCATACCGAAGTTCGACGATCGCGCTGTGACCTGTGCCGCACGTATCGCCTCGCCCCACGTTCCGTAGATCACGGCCGGCAAAATCTGGGTGAGTTTGTCATCGACCCACGCTTCGATCTCGCGAGTGCGTTCGCGACCCGCCTCGTCGGCGGGCAATAGGCCGTTGCGATCGCCGAACCGAGTCTCAAGAAACTCAAGAATATCCGTCGAATCAGCCACGACGGCTCCATCAAGAGCGAGCACCGGCACCTTCTTTGGAGCACCTTCGGGTAGTGGCGGCAGTTCCCGCTTCGTGTACGGGTTCACCTCGACCTTCTGGTACGGCAACCCTTTGACGTCGAGGGCAGCCTTGACCTTGTGGCAATAGGGGCACAGTTCAAACTGATAAAGGGTGAGGGCTTGGCCTGCAGTATCCATCGCTGGCGCTTTTAGCGCGGACACACGCGGCAGTCGAAAGCCGGACCTCCCCCGCGCGGGCCGCAGTGCCCCAAAACGCCACGCGACGCGGCCGCACTCCAAGGTTCACCCGGCATTGCAAAGCACCACAGACGGGAGGAACCTCGCCGCCATGATCATCGATGCACCCTCGATCGCCGAGGACCTCAACCAGAACTGCCACTGCATTTCAGTGGATCCCGCTGCCCTGACCCAGGCGCTGGAAACCGGTCCGTTGACGGCCGGGCTGTATGAACAGATCGTCTCCGATCGCCCTCACCTCTTCTCTGGCTACCCGGTTTTCGTGGCTGGAGAACACATCGAACAGATGCAGGCCACGGTCGGCGCGGTCGAAGCCCTGGCCGCCCTGCCAGCGTTTCAGGACCACGCGCTGGCCGCCGCCCCTACCATCGCACGCGTAAACCGCGGAGCCCGGGGCGTCTATTACGGCTACGATTTTCATCTCGGGGCGGACGGGCCGCAGTTGATCGAGATCAATACCAATGCTGGTGGAGCGCTACTCAACGACGCTCTGACCCGAGCCGGACGAGTCTGCTGCGCCGAGGTTGACGCCGTTGTCGCGACCGTCGAGGCCAGCGAAGACGCGGTAGCAGCCAACGTAGAAATGTTCCGCGCCGAGTGGCGGCATGAGCGCGGTGACGCCCCGTTGCAGCGGATCGCCATCGTCGACGAAGACCCACTCAAACAATACCTGTATCCCGAGTTCTTGATGTTTCGGGAAATGTTCGAGCGCGCCGGTATCCAAGCTGAGATCGCCGACATTCGAGAACTCACCTTCGATGGAAAAACGCTGGCATGCGGCGGACGTCCCATCGACCTCGTCTACAATCGCTCAACCGATTTCTACTTCACGAGCGAACATTCGTCGACGCTAAGAAAGGCGTGGGAATCCGGAGCGGTTGTCGTCACTCCGACACCGCGAAATTACGCCCTGTATGCAGACAAGCGACATCTCGAACTGTTTTCGAATTCCGAGCGGTTGGCTGAGTTAGGATTGGGGGAACACGAGCGCCGCGTGCTCGAACAAAGCGTCCCTCGCACCGTCATCGTCAACGATGAGAACGTCGATCAGCTATGGGAGGACCGTCGCGAGTGGTTCTTTAAGCCACTGGGCGGCTATGGCGGGAAAGCGGCCTACCGGGGAGACAAGATTACGCGCAAAGTATGGGGGCAGGTCGAGCGACGTCCGTACGTCGCGCAGCAACTGGTTGTTCCCAGTCGCCGCACGATCAAGATCGACGACATCGAAGTGCCACTGAAGCTGGACCTGCGCTGTTACGTTTACGATGGACGCATTCATCGTATCGCCGCGCGCCTCTACAACGGCCAGACCACGAATTTCCGTACCGTGGGAGGCGGTTTCGCTCCCGTGTATTCGGAGCGAACACGCGCCTGAGCCAGAGAAACCGGACCGCTGTCCTGCGAGATGCACGGTCCATGTGCATCTCGCAGGGCGGCAATTCAGGCTACGACATCAACTCCGAGATCAGTCGCCATCAAGACCGTCGATCTCAGTCTCGTCCTCATCTTCGTCCTCATCTTCGTCCTCGGTCTCGACTTCGACTTCTTCTGCGACCAGTAGATCGCCAACAAGTGCGAACTCGACCTCGGCTTCAACCAACTCTCCGCCGGCCACGGCCGCGCTGACCTCTTCGCAGGAAAGCTCATCGAACACGGTGTCTGACGTCACCAAGTACTCGACTCCATCGATCACGATACTTCCCCCGGAGTTGCCAGCGGCGCACTCAAGAGCTTCGACAATGCCTTCTATCTCCTGATCATCGGCTGAGTCATCCGGCTCACCGTCGCCGTCTTCATCCTCAACCTCGATCTCGGTAGCGACAAGGCCTGCGCCATCATCGGCGACTTCAATCTCGACATGAACCGGGCCGGCAGCAACGATTTCGGCCAGGCCTTCACAGCCACCATCGACAGGGAATTCAGTCGTCCCATCCAAGGCTACCGCAATCCCTAGAACCACGATCTCTCCGGCGCTGTCGCCAACCGGGCAGGTCAGCGATTCAACAAAGCCTTGCACGCTCTCGGCGAGGTCATTGAGCGGATCGGCATCATCACCGTCAATCTCCCCGTCATCGTCGGTATCTTCGTCGGAAGGGTCGGTGCACTGATCACGCTCCTCGCCATCGTCCATTCCGTCGTCATCGCTGTCATCATCTAGGGGGTCGGTTCCGTGTTCGAGTTCGGTACCGTCATCAACACCATCGCCATCTGTGTCGGGGTTGCGATGGCTGGTACCAACCACATTACGCTCGCGGCAATTGCTGAGCCCATCCATGTCGCGGTCGCTCTTCCCGCGTAGCAGGACCCGTAGATCCGCCGCTTCGCAGACGGCATAGGAATCAGTTGCGACGGCCATATCGGCCAGTCCAAACGAGGCTGTCATCGCACCAGCCAACAGAATTGGCGCCCACACGCCGCGTTTTGATTGTACTTTCATGCCTTTCTCCTTGGGGGGTTTGGGCCAGGCCCCGCAATTCACCGCCGAATTGCGCATTTTCCCGGCACTGCCAATTTGTGCGTTTTTGCCCAAATCATTTTTGGGAGAATAGGCCCAATTTTCTTTTCTCGTCAATACCCATGTGCTAGAAAAGTGCTGAGAGCTCACGAAATGGATGATCAATCGCCCCCCGATGCTCCGGCCGCCTTACTGCGGTCGGTCGAACGCCTGCTCGAGCCGCTAGTCCGCCTGCTCCTGCGCCACGGCCTTACCTACAAGGCTTTCAACGAGGCAGCGCGACGAGTGTTCGTGCGAACCGCCGCCCGTGATTTCGCTTTGCCTCGACGAAAACTTTCAGATTCACGAATCGCGGTCCTCACCGGGTTGGCACGACGCGATATCGCTCGGCTCCGCGCCGAGGGGGATGGCGATCCCAAAATCGAAACGTCGATGAACCGCGCGGCACGGGTTGTCGCCGGATGGCGACGCGACAGCGCCTTCCACGATGCGGCGGGCCGCCCCGCGAGCCTTACGATTGACGGCGAGTCGCCGACGTTTACCGAATTGGTGCGACGCTATGCAGGCGATGTGCCTGTGGCTGCGACATTCGATGAGCTGCTACGAGTCGCAGCGATTACCAAAACCCGCGACGGCCGCTATCGCTTGGCCGCCAGAGCGTACGTCCCGTCGGCTGACGACGAACTAATTCTAACTCTATTGGGCTCGCATGTACGCGACCTCATCACCACGATCGACTACAACCTGACGCGCAAAGACGCCCCTGCCCGCTTTCAACGCCGCGTGACTTACGACTCCATTCCAGTCGAGCGCCTTGACGCGCTACGCGATAAAATTGCGCAAGAAGCGCAAGCATTGCTGGAGCGCCTCGACCAAATGCTTTCTGCCGAAGACAACTCGGAGCAGGAAAACGTCGAACCGCAATCTCAAACCGCACGGGTTGGGCTCGGAATTTTTTTGATCGAGAACGAAAACGAGGACAACGATCAGTGATAGGCTTCAACTTAAAAAGCATCGTAAAGCGTCGGTTCCCAGGCGCAGCGGCCAGCGTGTTGGTCGCTGCTCTTTCACTGCTTCCCGCCTGTGGCGGGGCCGGTGGTGGGATTGACGGGACGGGCTTTGTCGCCGGCCCCATCGAGGGGTTTGGCAGCCTGATCGTCGCGGGCGTCACGTTGGAAACCACCGAGGCTGCGATTCGCATAGACGGCGTGCCGGTGTTGATCACCGACCTTCGCCTCGGAATGGTGGTTGAGGTTCAGGGCGAGATTGATCGCGCTACGGCAACCGGTCGAGCGTTCGATATTGCCTTCGAGCGCGACATCGCCGGCGTCGTCACAGCCCTAGATATTGCAGGGAAGACGTTCGAGGTCCTCGGCCAGAGAGTCCGAATTCTGAGTACAACCGAGTTCGATGATGGGCGCTTCGAAGATCTTCAGATCGGGTCAAACGTAGTCGTTAGCGGCCTGCGCGATGCAACCGGTGTACTGATCGCCACGTTCGTTGGGATCGAGGAAAATGAAGTCGAGATCGAGCTGCGCGGGATCGTCCGCGACTTGAACTCCAACGCCCGAACGTTCCGCATAGGGAATCAGCAGGTCGACTTCAATGGTGCTCTGGTTTCAGGCGGCCCGTTGACCAACGGTGTGCTGGTCGAAGTGGAGTCTACGCGAGGCATCGTTGGCGGCACGCTTCTGGCTGACTCGATTGAGGTCGAAGACGACCGACCGATCGACGTCGGCGATGAAGTAGAGTTCGAAGGGTTCGTCACCAGGGTGATCTCATCGACGGAATTCGAGCTGTCAGAGAGTCTGATTTTGCGCATTCTCGCTGGTACGGAGTTCTCAGGCGGAACTCGCGTCGATCTGCGCCTGAACAGCTTCGTACAAATCGAGGGGACTGTGGCCAACGACGGCGCGGTTGCCGCCAAGCAAGTTGAATTCAAAGACGCCGAAGACGACATCGACGACGAAGACGACGAAGACGACGAATGACCGACAGCTGCGCTTCGAAAAGAACTCGGAAGCGTGGGGTTTAGAAACTCCCACGCTTCCGAGATTGCTGTGTTCGGTCGGCTAGCTCGGCCAGACCGACCGCACGAGATCGATCAGTCGATCAACAAGCCGCAAGTAAAACCTACTTCATTTAGGCCAGCCACCTTCATGCCACAGCCGTGCAGTTCGATGCTTGTCTCCAACCCTGCTTGAAAAAGCGTACCGCCGCGGAATGCATTTGCTGAACTTGTTGTGACGCACGTCCCCGAAGCCGTTACTACGCAACTTCCAATCGTCTCTTCCACGTTGATCGCCGTACAGTCGCCCGCGACACCGCCAGGACAATCGTTGTTGGTCGCCGCGTACTTGATGATGAACTCTAGCGTTTCGCCGACGCAGCCAGCCGCCAGCCGTTTAAATTTCACTTTGTAGTCAATATCGCCGGCCGCGACATCAGCCTTCATCTTCAGCTTGCCCTTACCCGCCGGGCCAAACCCACAGGACGGGACACCCTCGACCGGAGGATTGCATGCATCGTGGGAGACGAACGGATTCGCGGTTACATCGTTAGGTGACTGGCAAGTCGCGTAGTGCTTGACGAACTCTGCGGTGAACTTGCGGGCCCCGAAAGGTCGGTTCGGAATGGCTGAAGCTGTGGTTGCGACGATGGCGAATGCCCCGACGATGATCGCTGCGGTAAGGACCTGATGTGAACGTTTCATGGATCGATCTCCCTTGTTGAGGGCCCTGACGGGTCGCGGAAGTGGCAATAGTCGCCGCGTCGCGCCCAGGGCCGGTTGGCTTGAGTGCCTTTGTTGGAGAGGACCTTAGTGCTTCCATGTAGACACTAGCAACAATGATTTTAGGAGAAACATACTAAATAGCTGTTAAGTTCAATAGTTACGCAAGCTTGCGACCCTGTACGGAAATTCAATAAGCCGGCGAGATCGCTCTCTCAGGCGGCGGCGTGCTATGGATCAGTGGTGGCACGCACTCGCAGCTCCTATCACCACGGCGACGTGCCGCGCGCACTGAAAAAGGCGGCGCTGGAAGCCATCGACCGGGTCGGGATCGCAGGGCTAAATTTGCGCCAGCTGGCCAGAGCGATCGGCGTTACCCACGCCGCGCCCTATCGACATTTTTCAGACAAAGCGGCGCTGCTGGCAGCCCTTGCGACCGATGGCTTTGAAACCCTGG